>NZ_JBHIQS010000021.1:0-24158 GCF_042196685.1 Bartonella sp. AC329YNZD
TTTTATGATGAAAACACACCAGTAATACAAAACGCTCTGTACGGTCAAATTTAAGGTAAATTAACCTATTGGTAAAATTATGGACTAAAAACATGGAAATTTTAAAACAACTGTTCTTAACAAATCATAAACAACCTATGCAAAAAAAGTGGGTTGCAACGGCTGTTGGGTATGTTCCTTGGGGAGATGGAGCAGAGGAGTATTTTTACAACCTCTATGAATATGAAGACGGTACAAGAGAGTGTGAAAAGTTTGACGGTGGTCAGTACTACACCGTACCAGAAAAGGCAGATTTTAGTACCAAAGCGCAAGTAAAAGCGTGGGTTTACGGTGGTGCTATTCCGAAAAGCGTTCTCAATTACGAACCTCTTATAGATGAGATCAATAAAGAGATCAAAAAATTATCGAAAGCAGTTTGATACTCTTTGTAGCAGGAAAGAGATCAACGCATTGAACGAAGCATGGCGTCACGTAAAATTGCGTTAATCCGTGTTTGATATCCTTTCCCTTGACTTTTAAGCCACGCTAGAACGTCTGAATCCACACGTACTGTTGTGACAGTTTTGGTTGGTTTATAGAATGGATTGCGAACAGCGTTTTTCCAGAATGCATCATTGAGTGACGGAATATCACTATGATCAATTGCACTGTCCGGCATTGCAGCCAGCTTATCAACTTCAACTCTCTGTTTATCTGTCAAAGGTGATAAGTTACCTACATCAATTTCATAAAGAACTTTCTTCTTCATAACGTTTCCTTTCTTTCGAGTTAGCTCGCCGCGCTGAAATAATATCGAACACTTTGGCGCTTACCCCGATAGCAAAACAATAACATGAGGAGCTCATTTATTTTACTATTCCCAAAAATACAGCTAAGCAACGTTCAATTTCCACCATTTTATCTGCATGAATGGAGCCAAAAGCTGGACTAACTTTTTCACATCTTACCGTCATAATCTTATCAATCATGACTTGAGAAGTTTTTTGTAAACCATTTTTGCTGTCTGGTTGGAGAGTAATGCGAAGTAATGGCGCATCAACAAGTGTGCTGGTAATGGGTAAAACCGTTACGCTTGTATGTTCACTAAATTGATTGGCTTGAATGATTAACGCAGGTCTTGGTTTACCAAAATCGCCTTGCATAGCTATTGTGACGAGAGATCCACGCATCATTCTGTCCAGCCATCAATATCCATTAAAGATTGATCCATTAACAACTGCATAGATGTATCTGTTTTATCCATTTTTGCGACTAAGCGACATTGGCGGCGACACTCTTCTGCAAAGTTCGGTTGGCGAGTATCTGGTACCCAAATTTGCATTAAGCGCAAACCTGCTTTTCTTTGTGCGTTGCGATGTTTTTGAACGCGTTCATTGACTTGCATTGTAGCCATAACAAAATCTCCACTATGTTTCATGTAACGTATAACATAGAAAAAAGTTACATGAAACAAAACGTTGAATGAATTCGCAAAATTCAATTTTTTATCCCGAAGGCTATAAAACATAATCTTATATGTTAATAATCAATAATATCATTTTGAAATAATTGAAAAAATAAGCAAATCATGCTAAGATTTTCTATGTATTAAAGTACAAGTTTAAGGTAAGAAAAAACATGCTAAATAAAGTGACGTTAATCGGGCATTTAGGTGCTGATCCCGAAAGCAAAACAATGAATTCTGGAACAGAAGTAGTCAATTTTCGTATGGCAACTTCTGAAAGCTATACGGATAAAAATACTCATCAAAAAGTAGAGAAAACTGAATGGCACTCCATTGTGGTTTTTAATCCATATTTGGCAAAAATTGCACTTCAATATCTACACAAAGGTTCAAAAGTTTACGTAGAAGGCAAATTACAAACCCGTAAATGGCAAGATAAAAACGGTCATGATCGTTACACAACAGAGATTGTCTTGTCACAATATAAAGGCGAGTTGCATTTGCTTGATGCAAAGAAAGAGCAATCTACGTCCTCTTCGTCTGTCACTTCTCAAAGTTATGCTATCGCTTCAGGTGCTGATGATTATGGCATATCTGCTCATGACAGCATGCCATTTTGATTAAAAAATAGAGCAAAAATAAGAATGTGGATTTCCACAGATACGGGGGATGTATGAGAAAGAAAGATGCCTACATTTCACAAGTGAAAGTACGTCAAGATTCTGTTAATCAATTGGCAATTGAAATGCGTGCTAAACGCTTCTGCTTGACCATAGAAGAGGCTAAAAGTCCGCTTGCTGGTTCTTATGTTGGGCGGCTATGTTTGCAAGGCGTGCTTACTCAAGATCAGTATGATGCTGCGCAAAAATATCTTGAAGTGAGAAATGACTATTCGTGTGCAAAAGGTTTGCCAAGCGCTGTTTATGATGAAATGCCATCATCTTCTGATGACAAAGCAAGAGAGAAGTGGGTTGAACGTGCAACAGAACAGTTTTGTAACATGCAAGAGGTAATCAAAGAAACACAATGCCTCTATAAACAGTATAATCTTTATGCGGCTCTACAATATCTTGTTAGTGAAGATCAAACGTTGCCATATCTTATAAATTCATTGCAGATTGCTCTGAATGCGCTTCATAAATATTTTGATAAAAAAAATAAATGGTAGATGTTTATTGTTCTTTTTCCATAAAAGCGTGAAAAGCTCTTGAAGAATATGCATTAGAATGTTATATTTTTATATAATATTAAAGGGAGTGTTTTATGCACACAACAAAATTACGTAAAGTTGGAGGGTCTGTTATGCTCTCTATACCGCCGGCGCTGCTTGATGTTCTTCATCTTACTGAAAACACGCAAGTGGGTTTGGCTATTGATAATGGACAATTGGTTGTGAAACCACAAACATTTCCTAGTTATACTCTTGATGAATTGTTAGCGCAATGTAATCCTTCGGACGATTTTGCGGATGATGATATGGAATGGTTTGATGCTAAGCCTGTTGGTAGAGAGCTGTTGTGATGAAGCGAGGCGAAATTTGGCTTGTATCTCTTGATCCATCTTCGGGTTATGAACAAAAAGGAACGCGTCCTGTATTAATTGTGTCACCAGAGCCATTTAATCGTGTAACAAAAACACCTATTGTCTTGCCTATTACAAGCGGAGGAAATTTTGCGAGAACCGCAGGGTTTGCTGTTTCATTAATGGGAGTGGGATTACATACAACAGGTGTGATACGTTGTGATCAACCACGTGCTCTCGATATAGCAGCGCGTCAGGGAAAGAGAATGGAAACAGTTCCCTCCGTGATTATGAACGAAGTCCTTGCGAAATTAGCAACGTTTCTTACGTAACTTTTTTCGGAATTTATGAGAATGTTGCCAAAGCAAGCGATATGACGTGAAACGTTTTTCTGTGCAATTCGTTGTATTTGTATTACAATGAATACAAAGATGAGGATTGCGTTATGACGATATCTATTCGGTTGTCAAGTGATCTCGAAACACGTTTGAATAATTTAGCTGCTAAGACAGGACGTACAAAGTCTTTTTATTTACGCGAGATTATTGAACGTGGAATAGAGGAAGCAGAGGATTATTATTTAGCCTCACAAGTAAGAGAGCGTGTTCGAAGGGGAGAGGGTACTTTTTATAGCTCTGAAGAGGTGAGGAAAGAGCTTGGCTTGGACGATTAGGTGTTAACAAACTGAAGCAAAAGCTGGGCAAATATTTTCATAAAAGCTTATCGCTATGTTGATTTAAAAGTAATCATCTGAGTAATCTAAATGTTTGAATTTCTTTTTTAATTCGTCCCGTTCTTCAATCGCCTCATCTCGTTCTCTAACAGCGTTGTCACGGTCTTTTATCACTAAATTATAAGAATTAACTAGCTCATTATGAGTATCGCAAAAAATTTTAAGTCCTCTTGACGCTAAAAACTCATACAGACCAACAGAGAAGATTGTTATTACCAACAAAATTTTTGTTGGGACTCCGAAAAAATGAAGTATAGAGATTCCTATTACTAGGCAAATTGTGATTTCGATCTCTACATACAAAAGAAACAAAAACAGCATGATTGGTACTGTAATTACGAGTACTATTATTCCCACATCTAAGGACTCGTAGAGGAGGATTCCTGTAGATATTATAGCTATAGATATCAGTATGTGCGTGAAATCACGACTATCATAATAATAATTATCACCTATTTCACAGTAGTGCGACGAAAATACATATCTAAAGATTGACCAGAAAATAGAAATAATCGATATTGCTGTCAAAACTCGAAGAGATAGAGAACCTGATATAAATAGTATATCAATTATTACTACTATTGCGCCAAAATACATTGATATTGGTTCCATAGTTTCCCCCCTTTTTTAGCAGTTCCCAGTCATATAATTGATTCGTTTAGAGGATACAATTGTGAGGTGTTGCTTGGTGCTAAAGGCACTATATTTAGGCAATAAAATAAAAAAATATACAATATCGTGATTTTTTTGTTGACATGGTGTGAATAATAGTGTTTTATGGCGCTGCTGTACTGGTCGAATTGCGTCTAAAATTACAGCAGAGAATTTCTCATTAACTCCTTTTGTTCAATTGACATGATGATTTAGAGCCCTGCTTTTGCGGGTTTTTTTATTGTCTTGTTTACAAAAAGAAACACACATGAAAACCACTGAAAAACTTGCAAAAAAAACGCCCCCAAAGGCAGGTCAAGGGCGAGTAAAAGGTGTGCCAAATAAAACGACACGTATTTTGAAAGAAGCAGTGCTTAAGGCAGCTGAGCGCGCTGGTAAGAAATATGGTGATGATGGTTTGATCTCTTATCTAGAAAAACAGGCAATCAAATGCCCCGCTGCTTATCTGTCATTGTTGGGAAAGATTTTGCCTCTTCAAGTGACAGGGGAAGATGGGGGCGCGATTAAGTTCATAGGGCGTGTAGAAATAGCCCCTTTAACAATGAATGACGACAAGACAGATTAAGATTGTACCAAAACTCATTCCTATTTTTACAGGGGATGCTTTGGTACGAGCAGCTTGGGGTGGACGAGGGTCTGGGAAGACAAGATCATTTGCCTTGATGGCTGCTTTAAAAGGCTATCAATTTGGTATGCAGGGGATATCAGGGACCATTCTTTGTGCACGTCAGTTTCAAAATTCGCTAGCAGAGAGTTCATTGGAGGAGATTAAGCGGGCGATTGAAGCCCATGATTTTTTAAGGGACTATTACAAGGTTGGAGAGTCGTCGATTAAGTCGATAGATGGTCGTATAGCCTTTCAGTTTTCTGGACTAGACCGTAATATAGCCAGTATCAAATCTATGGGGCGCATTTTGCTTTGTTGGGTTGATGAGGCAGAGCCGGTGACAGAGACGGCTTGGCAGACGCTTATACCGACTTTGCGAGAAGAAGGAGAGGGATGGCGGGCAGAATTATGGGTGACATGGAACCCGTTGCGAGAGAATGCCCCCGTTGAGAAGCGGTTTCGCTTTTCAGACAATGAAGCAATCAAGCGTGTTGAGATCAACTGGTCAGACAATCCGAAGTTTCCGAAAATCTTGAATGAAGCGCGATTGGATGATCTGAGAAACCGTCCAGAGACCTATAAGCATATCTGGGAAGGGGATTATCTGAAAGCGGTTCAAGGTGCTTATTATCAAAAGGAAATGTTGGCAGCCGAGCAAGAGGGGCGGATAGGGCGTGTTGCGCGTGACCCTTTAATGCAGATACGGGCTTTTTGGGACATTGGGGGTACGGGCGCCAAGGCAGATGCAACAGCGATATGGATAGCACAGTTTGTGGGGCGAGAAATCAGAGTGCTTAATTATTACGAAGCACAGGGACAGCCATTATCGGAACATATCGGTTGGTTACGTCAAAATGGTTATGAGAAGGCATTGATGGTGTTACCCCATGATGGTGCGACGAGAGACCGTGTGCACAATGTGAGTTTTGAGAGTGCTTTAAATGATGCGGGTTTTGAAACGCAGGTCATTCCTAATCAGGGGGCAGGGGCGGTTAAGATGCGTATAGAGGCGGTGCGGCGTATTTTGCCTTCTGTTTGGTTTAATGAAGAGATGACGGTAGCAGGGCGCAAAGCACTGAATTGGTATCACGAGAAATGGGATGAGAAGCGCGGCATTGGTTTGGGTGCAGAGCATGATTGGTCGAGCCATGGGGCGGATGCCTTTGGTTTAATGTGCATTGTCTATGAAGCACCCAGTGTCAAACCCAAGCAAGAGCGTTATTGCACTATGGAAAGAGAAGCGGCATCATGGATGGCATTCTAGATCAAGACTTTCAAAAAACGACAATCCTCGATGAATATGAACTCTATAAGCGTTTAAAGTCTTGGTACGCAGAAGATATTGAACATGTTAATGAATGGCGTGAACAGGCGCGTGAAGATTTTGATTTTTATAATGGTCGTCAATGGGCAGAGGAAGATCTTGCGGTTTTAAAAGAGCAACGCCGTCCTGTCATGACTTTTAACCGCATTGCACCCCTTGTGAATGCTATTGTTGGGGCGGAGCGTAATAATAAGCGCGAAGTACAGTTTCAACCACGGCAAATGGGAGCGGCAATACCCAATGAATTGCTTACTGGAGCAGCAGAATGGTTTCGTGATGAGGCAGAGGCGGAATATGCCGATTCCGATGCTTTTCAGGATATGGTTATTTGCGGTATGGGCTGGACAGATACGCGGCTTGATTATGATACAGATCCCGAAGGGATACCTGCTGTTCAACGTTTAGATCCCTTAAAAATGGTTTGGGATGCTAATGCTGTAAGACCAAATCTCATTGACGCACAGCGTATGTGGTATGTTGATCGCAAATCCGTTGAGGATGCTAAAAGTCTTTTTCCTGATGTTGCTGTTGAAGATCTTAACGCCGATTGGGCTATCGATAGTACAACCGCTTCTGAGGATTCTCATGTGTCGCTTGATGCGTATCAAGATGACTCCAATGCGACTTCTCTCTCAGATCCGTGTTCTGGGAAACGCTATGTTACGCTGGTTGAATGCCGTTGGTTTGAATATGAGACCACTTACAAGGCACCTGATCTTCAAACAGGTCAGATGCGCAACTATAGCAAACAGGAGTTTGAACAGCTTCAAAGGGTAATGCCACAACTAAAAGGGGTGTGTTTTAATAAAAAAGTGGTGAGACGCGCTTTTCTGGGACGACGTCTTTTAGCAAATCCCGATAAGCCATTAGCACCTGATGGGCAACTTGGGTGGGAGTGTATCACGGGCACGCTGGATAAGCTTAAAAACCAGTTTTACGGGATTGTTCGCCCCGCAAAAGATCCACAAAAATGGTCGAATAAATATTTTAGCCAAGTGATGTATATCCTTAATAGCCAGTCTAAGGGCGGCTTGATGGCAGAACGAGGCGCTTTCGATGATGATCGCCAAGCCATGGAAAGCTGGGCGCGAACGGATACGATTACTTGGGTTAAAAATGGCGCGCTTACAGGAGGGAAAATTCAACCAAAGCCAAGTGCACAATTTCCCAATGGATTTTTCCAGCTGTTTAATGAATCGCGTGAAGCGATAACGCATGTAACAGGGTTATCGGCTGAGTTTATCGGAACACGGGAGGTCAACCAAGCCAATGTGCTGGAAAATACACGCCGGCAATCAACGCTTAATTTGCTTGCGGGGCTGTTTGATAATCTCAAGCTTTATCGGTGTAGGCAGGGAAAGATTATCCTTTATCTCATTCAGAATTATCTCTCTGATGGGCGTCTGGTACGTATTTCTGGACAAGAGAATGCGCAGTATGTTCCATTAACACGTGAAGCTGTCACAACGCTTGAATACGACATTATTGTTGATGATTCACCGACAAGCCCCAATGAAAAAGAGAAAACTTTTGCAGCAATTACGCAGATGTTGCCGTTGCTTGGTGGGTTCTTAACACCGGAGATGATTCCAGATCTTTTAAAGCTTTCACCACTACCGGCAACATTGGTAGCAAATTTAACGGCAAAAGCACAGCAGGCACAACAAGAACAACAGCAACAGCAGATGATGCAACAAAGCCAAGGGGCGCAATTAACTCCAGAGCAACAAGCAAAGATTGCTGTTTTACAGCAAGAAGCGCAAGCAAAGAGCACACTCTATCAACTTGATGCGCAGCAGAAACAAGCGGCATTGCAGCAGAAAAATATCGAACTTTTCTTGAAACAAGAACAAGCGCGTATGCAGCTCGAACTTCAACAGGCAAAAAATGAGATAGCGCAGCGTGATTTAGAACGCAAAGCTTTACAGGCACAGTTGGAACACTATCGAGTTTTGACAAAAAATATAATAACACATTGAAGGGACAGAATATGGAAGAAGAGTTTACGCCTGAAGAACAAGCAATCTATGATGAACATTTTGCCAGTGATAATGCTGTTGAGTTGGTCGAGCCTGAACAAGTTGAGGAAGTTTTTGATGCAGAGGAAAGTTCTGAACAGCCAGCTGTAGAACCGCTTCAGGAGCAGCCAAATTCTGATGTAATAGAATCTGATAAACTAGAGCAAGAGCGGCAAGCACGCCAAAAGGCAGAACAAAGCGCCATTGAAGCGCGTGAATTGGCTATTGAACTTGCGCAAAAATATGCCGCAATGCAGGAAGAAATCACGCGCCGCCGTGAGGAAAATATTCCCTCCCTAGTAGATGACCCACAAGCACATGTTGCATGGCTTAGTCATAAGGTACAAGAACAACAGAAATTACTTGATGAGTTTTCTCGCATAAGAGAGAGCCAAGAGCGCATGAGTCAAGAGGAATATGAACGCCAAAAGTTAGGGGATTATTTCGAGGAAGCCAAAGCGCAGGTACAAGATAAATATCCGGATTTAGACAGTATCACCGATTATCTCTATGAAAGAGCAGACAGTGTCCTACAAGCGCAGGCAGATCTTTATCCACAATGGAAAGACCCCATGGCTCGGCAACAGCAAATTGGTGTTGAATTGCGTCAGATATGCCAACAATGCCAAAAAGCCGGTATAAACCCAATAGAGGTGCTGGTGCAAAAAGCGAAAGCTTTTGGCTATAGTGGAGCGCCCGTTAAGGACGAAGTGGGAGCCCTTCAAGAGCGCTCTCAAGCAGCGCGGACACTTACAGCGCGCGGCGGACAAGTTCCAACAGGCGGTATGGATGTGAGAACGCTTTTTTCCATGCCGGAAGCAGAATTTGCTGTATGGGTTGAGAAAAATCCCAAAAAATTTGAACAAATTATGAGCAGAGCGTGAGATGTGCGTGGTGACGCAACAGAGAGAACCAAGTGATTTTTATCGTTTGGGATAGCCGCAAGGCGAGTTTTAAAAACCAAGAAAGGCATTGATTGAAATGGCAGTAACAGAAGTAAAGCTCAATGACCCATTAGCCGTTGGCGTTTGGGCTAAGATGCTAAACACAGAGACCTCAAAAGCGTTGCCTATTACACCGCTGATGGGGGAGAGCAAAAACAGCATTATCCAAGTGTTGGATGTGCTAGGAAAATCCGCTGGTGACTCTGTGACGAGCGGATTAAGAGTCCAACTTATGGGGGATGGCGTTAGCGAGGGACAAACGCTGGAAGGCAATGAAGAAGCCCTCCAATTTATGAATGAAAAGGTGCGCATCAACGAGCTTACTCATGCTGTGCGCATCAAATATGAAGGCTCTATTGATCAACAACGTGTTCCCTTTAATTTGCGTAAGGAAGCAAAAGATGGGTTGGTTGATTGGTATGCAGACCGTTTAAGTATGATGTTTTTCATTCAGGCTGCAGGCTATACAGCACCATGGATGCATTTTGAAGGGCGCAGCATAACGCTTAAACCGGTGCATTATGGTTTTAACGCGCCATCAGAGCCAAGCAAATTGCGTGTTATTCGTCCGAATAAGAAAAAGACTGATGAAGAGCTTACAAAAGATGATGTTTTTACATTAGATCTTATAGATCGGGCTGTTGAACGCGCTAAACTTGCTAATCCACGTTTGCGTCCGGTTCGTGTTGATGGGAAATCGGCATATGTGATGTATCTCCACCCAATACAGGTAACTCAATTGCGTACCAATACAAAGAGTGGTCAATGGTTAGACATTACCAAGGCAGCTTATGATGGCTCTGGAGCTAAGAACCCAATTTTTAATGGTTCTTTAGGGATGTATAATGGTGTTATTTTGCGTGAAGCTGAACATGTCCCCAATGGTGTTAATTCAAAGACACAAGAGCCTGTTCCCTCTGTTCGTCGTGCTATTTTGCTTGGTGCGCAAAGTATCATCATGGCTTATGGACGCATTGGCAATGGTGCAACAGGAGGTGATGATAAAAAGGGTGGTACACGTTATAAACTTGTTGAAGAATTGTTTGATTATCAACGTGAATTTGGTTTGGCGGCAAAGACCATTATCGGCATGAAAAAATCACGCTACACCTTGCCTCATTCTGATCAAGGGGGACAGGATTTTGGTACCATTGTCATCCCTTCTTTTGCTGAAGCAAGCTAATTATTAAAGGATGACAATTATGGCAGAAAAATCGCTAATTACACAGGAACCTGATGAAACTGTTGAACCTATTGAAACCGTTGAACCTATTGAAATTGTTGAACCTATTGAAATTGTTGAACCTATTGAAATTGTTGAGATGACAGATGAGGGATTGCCACCTGTTTTGCAGGGACGCAACAACTCTACGCAGCAGGTTAGTTATTTACGGGCGCGTGTTAAATGTACGGACCAAGGGTTGATAACGAAAATTGGCGTTCTACCCCGAGGGGCTTTTATAAAAAGTATTACAGCTTATCCCATGGAGGATTTTGAAGATGTAAAAGCTACATTTGGAAAAGAGCCTCATGGTAATGATTATGGAGATATAGGGCTTACGCAATATTCCAATAGCGATCTGTACCTCCCTATGAAGGAACGAGATGTTCCATTAGAAGCTGAAAATGCGATTTACATGACACGAGACAAGAAAAGCACCAAAGGTGATGCTGAGGTGATTGTTGAGTTTTATACAAATCGTTAAAGGCAAGGGGGCGTTTGTTGCTTGCGTCCCCCTCCCATACAAGATGCCGCAAGACATTTGGAAGAGGGTAATATGACAATAATAGTACAGACAGGTGGTCCAATTGGAGACAAACAGACCATTGCTCCTTGGGATAAAAATTTTATCCAGATGTTAAACGATATTCAGGATGAAATAGATGATCAAACAGATGAGTATGTTGATCAAGTACAAAGGGCGATATTTTCGGCTATTCGCTTTTGTGAACGATTGCCTTTTTATTTCAATGAAAGCCGCGAAGTTGTTTTTACCACTCTAAAGGGCAAAAGCCGTTATGGCGCCGAGGCACATCCCTCTATAACAGGGGCTGTTCGCATTGTTGATGCTTACGTTTATGAAGATAATCACAGCAAAGCAAAGCTTTTGCAGGTAGATCCTCTTGTTATTGAGAATCTTGAGGATGATTGTAGCCATGGCATGCCGACACGCTATGCTTATTTTGAACAAAAGCTTGTATTGTATCCAACACCAGAGCGAGTTTATTCTATCAGGCTTATTCTTGACCCTATAAGAATAAAAGATATTGAGAGTGCACAAGAAGCGTCCATATGGTTTTTAGAAGCCTATGAACTGATCAAAACGCGTGCAAAATATGAAATTTATACCAATATTATTAAAGAACCACAGATGGCAGCGGCAGCTTTTGCCATGTTTCAAGAGCAACTCGATGCGCTACAAATTGAAACATCACGGCGCAAGAATTTGTTAAAAATTCAACACACGGATTTCTGATGACCTTTATTCCTATTGCTGAGTATAGACCAGATGTTGCATTTATTAATAGTGGTTATTCTAGTGAGATTGTGAACGTTTTACCTGCACCAAATTCGTATATTCCGTTTCCTATTGTGGCGCCGGTCTCAGATCCTTTTCCGGATGTGGTTTTGGGGGTCTATGCGGTGCGCTCATTGGGTGGTGTTCGCATCATTGTGGGGGCACCAACAAAACTTTATGAATATGACAACAGCACGCGCGGCTGGAAAGACATTAGCAAACCTTACACACAATATCACGCCAATGAAACTGCACTTTGGTCTTTTGCCTCCTTTGGTGATCATATCATTGCTGTTAATAGCAATGATCCACCACAAATGCTTTCGTTAAAAACGGATGAAAGGTTTTGTGATCTGAGCGGTAATCCTCCGCGTGCTGGACTTGTGCGTGTGTGGGGTGATTTTGTTTGCTTGATGCAATTAACAGATAAGCCAAACCGTGTTCAGTGGTCAGGTTTGAATGATGCGACACATTGGACGGTTGGGGAGAAAAATTGCGATTATCAAGATTTTCCCGATGGAGAATATGTTCAAGGGTCTACGGAATCAACAAATCCGCTTATTTTCATGCGCTCCGCCATTTATCACGCAACCTTTGTACCAGGCTCTAAAATTATATTCAGTTTTGCAAAAATAAAAGACAAAATAGGAGCTAAAAGCAGCACAGCAATTGCAAGCCGTGGAGACTGTACTTTTTTTGTCTCTGATGATGGTTTTTATCAAATCAACAGTGCTGGTGAAATGCTCCCTATTGGTTTTGGCAAAGTCGATAAAACCATCTTCACACTTTACAATAACTTTGCCATTGATGAGATGAGGGCATGTATTGATCCGGTCTATTCTCGTGTTTATTTTTCTATCAATGATAACACTGAAGGTATGCATATTTATGTTTATGATTGGCTCTTGCAAATATGGAGTGTCATTAAGGGGCAGAACCTTCTCTTATTTCCCCTCTTTGCTGCTGGTTATACATTAGAAGGCTTAGACGAAGTACAAGAGAGCTTGAAAGATTTACCAGCTTCTCTTGATAGTAAAATGTGGCAAAATGGTGCGCCTGTTTTGGGAGCCTTTACGCCAGACAACACATTTGGTTTTTTTGCAGGTCCTCCGATGGAAGCAGTTATTGCTTCACAAATTGTGGGGGATACGGGCAGGCAAATCAACCTGATGAGTGAGGCTTTTGTTCAAGCGGATACCACAAATGGTTTTTTAAGTGTTGGAGCGGCTTTTATCATTGATAACAAGAACCAATTAAATTGGGCTAAAGAGCGTTATGCCGGCTATAATATTGGGATGTATAATATCCGCTCACGGGCGCGTTATCACGCTTTGCGTCTGAGAATACCAGAAGGCACGCCATGGACACATATAACAGGCTTTGATGTAACGCTGAAACCCGCGGGCATAAGATGAGTTTTAAGATCTATAATACAGAAAAATGGAGCGCTGAACAAATGGCGCCCTATTTTGACAATGTCATAAAATCGATAGCTTATTTTAATCAAAAATTCCCTGATGATTATAATACAGAGACCATTTTAAACGATATTTTGAAGGGAGAAAAAGTTCTTTGGATTATCGTTGATGCGCATGAAAACTTTATGGCGCATGTCACAACACAGTTACAGGAACTCGTCACTGGAGCATTAAGGGCGGTTATTGTCACACTTGGTGGAAAGGGAGGAGCACCCTTAACAAAGCTTATCACTCAGATTGAAGCCTATTACAAGAAAAAAGGGGCAAAAGAGCTTGTCATCATAGGCAGGCGAGGGTGGGAAAAATCTCTTAAAACGCATGGATATCTCGTTAATCTTTTAGAATATAGAAAGCAGCTTTAACATGGGAAAAAGTTCTAAACCAATCCAGAATACCCAAAACACGACGCAAACAAATGAACCCCCTGCATGGGCAAAAGGTATTTTTGAACACGCAGCTCAAGATGCCATGACTTTTTATAACCAAGGCAGCGGAAAAGCCGTTTATGACGGGCAGCGTGTTGCGGGTTTAAGTGATCAAACAAAAAATGCGATTAATGGGCTTAGCAATAATACGCATAACTATGATAACAACACTTTAAATGGATTAGCCACAGGGCAAAATTCAACAAGCCAAAACTTAAAGAACATGGCTTCAGGGCAACAAATAGGCAATAACCCTTACTTTAATGAAGCACTTCAAAACGCATTAAATAAAGCAACAAGCTCTATTAATAGTTCATTGGCAGGTGCTGGACGTTATGGTTCTGGTGCACATACCGGCGTTTTGGCTGATGAATTAGGGGGCATAGCAACACAAGCTCTCTCACAGCAATATAACCAAGATGTCAACAATATGATGCAAGCTAATGGAATGATTGATCAAGCCAATCAAAATCAGTTGGCGGGCGCTAATAACTTCTTTCAAGGTCAAGGTCAGGCAAATCTCAATGCATTGGCAGGAGGGAGTGTGCTTGATGCCAATCATCAACGGCAATTGGATGAAGAGCGGCAAAAATGGGAGCAGCAGAACAATCTTGATTGGGACCAGTTAAGTAAGTTGCTTGCAGCTGGTGGGGCTGTTGCTGGAAATTATGGAACGCGAACAGGACAAATGACGACATTGACTCCACAGCCAAAACCTAATCCATGGGAGATTGTTGGAAATGTTGGAACTATCCTTGGTACTTTTGCTGGGCTTAGTGACATCAGAGCAAAAGAAAACATCAGAGAGGCTGGGCAGAGAAATGGCTATACACTCTATGAATACAACTACAAAGGTTATCCAGAGCGCTATCGCGGGGTGATGGCGCAGGATGTTTTGAAGACAAATCCTAAAGCTGTTTTTTTGCATAAGACGACAGGCTTTTTGCATGTGGATTATAGCAAGCTTGGATTTGAAATGGAAAGGGTGCAGTGATGGAACAAAACAGCTTTAATACTTTATCACTATTTATGAATCCAAAAGTTTTGCGTCCTTTAATACATCAGGGTCTTTTTCAGTTACCTAAATATTTTTTTCAAAAACATTCCACGCCTTCAAACACACCGTTTGAAGGACGATACAAGCCTAGTTTTATAGAACGGGCTGCTTTTAGCACAAACCCTTTTGATGCGAGCAATGGGGCTGATACGCCACAAAAATTGAGTCCTACAGAGCTTATTCGCGGTGCTCAAACAGGAGGAGGAGAAGTTGGGAAAAAAACGCCAGCAGAATTGATTATGTCTACGGATGATTTAAAGCGCCAAATGCCTCCATTGCCGGATGTTTCAAAGGATACTGTTAAGATACAAGAGGCGCCAGAGCAACAAAAACATGACTTCTCAGAGCAGGGAGGCGTTGCATCAATGATCTCTCAATCTCCACTTGTTGCGAACATTGATCAGTCTAGTGGGGATGAAGCTGGGCGACAGCAAAAAAATGTGATGGATTATATTGCACAACTTAATGAGAAATCTGTAGCGGAAAACTCTTTGAAAAACGATTCTGGAAATAATGAGGAAAAGCTTTTTGAGGCACCCATAGGAGAAGAAAAACATTTGAATGCACACTTACCAGAAGAGGAGCATTTAAAAGCAAGTGCTAAGCCCGAACAGGCAACCGATTATGTAAACGCAGTTGGAAACTTTATCCATAAAGATGCAGACCCAAGTAGCTTATGGGAGCGTTTTAGAAAATCAGAATTTTCCGAGCATTTAATGGATTTTTTTGCAGGGTTAGCATCAGGAAAAACACCGCAAGAAAGTTTTTCAAATGCGGCGCTTGTTATGCGGCAGGGCAACAATGTACGCGCTCAAAATAGACCAATTTTTGAGTTTTTACGCTCTAAAGGATATAGTGATAAAGACGCACAAGCCCTTGTGCAATATCCAGATCTTGCCATGAAAGTTATAGGAAACACGTTAAGCCCTCAAGAAGGCTATAGAACATTGACATCAGAAGAAAAGGCAGAGCAAGGATTGCCTGAGGATATGACTTTCCAAGTCTCAACAAGCACAGGGAAAATTATACCTGTCCAAGGGGGACAACGTTCCACTGCTTCTGGATTAGGGGGAAATACTGATAACATGCTGTCAAAGCCTGAAGCAGGTTATATGCTTATTAAGGATGAAAATGCTCCTCATGGTATACGTGCGATGCCAATTGCAGGCAGTGGTGCAGAACATAAATTAATTCAAGAACAGAAAGAGGAGGAGCGTAAAGAACAGCAAGTGAAAATGCAAATTCTGGATACAGCAGACCGGTCAAATCGTATACTCTCGTCATCTAAAGAATTGCTAAAAATTGTTGAGGAACACCCGCATGTTGTTGGTTTCACGGGTTCTATAATGTCGTTCCTTCCTAATTCTCAGGCAAAAGATTTCGGGCATATGCTCGATTCATTGAAGGCAAGTATCGGGCTTGATGCCTTGAGAAAAGCAAAAGCATTTTCACCAAATGGCGCATCTGGCTTTGGAAACTTGTCTAATATGGAATTGCAAGCATTGCAAAACTCTGTAGCAGCACTGTATCAAGATCTTTCTGCAGAGCAAATGAAGAAATCTTTAAAAACAGTTATTGACACTTTCAATAAATCCAATGCAGCAACGCGCGCAATTCTTTTTGGTGGTGCAGAAGCAACAAACGAGCTCGTTCGAGCCGCCTATGGGCAAGATGCTTATAAGGGAAATCATGCACAGTCAAATGATCCACTAGAAAAACAGATAGAAGCATTGCCGGAAGGCATGCTGTTCGTTGATAGTGACGGGCGCATTAAGGAGAAACAAACCAATGGCTGAAGTAATCCCCCCTCTTATTAATCGTAAAAACACAAGAGTCATTGGGCATATAAGTGACTATACACCAGAACAACTTCAAGAGCTTTTCGCGAAGAATAAGGAAAGGCTAAGTGGTGCTACTACAGGAAATAATGGTGCAACAGAAGAAGATGGTCCACATCCAAGTGCAGCGGGTGCTTTTGGATGGGGTGCTCTTCATGGGTTAACACTAGGCTATGATGATGAAGCTGCAGGGTTGGCATCAGCACTTTGGGAGGGAGTGTGGAATGGAACAGATAAGGCAGTCAAAAAATATAATGAAGTAACAAAGCGATGGCGTGATTATCAAAGAGCGGCGAACCGAGATCAGTTTTATGCATCTCTTGCGGGGAATTTAGCGGGCGCTGCAATTCCTTTTCTAATACCAGGTCTTGGCGCTCCTGCTGCTACTCGTGCGGCAATTGGGGCTGATGTTGTGCTGGGAGGTAGAGCTGGTGTTGCAGGAGCACAAATAACCAGTAAAGCTTTAGCAGCAGGAGAAAGGGCGGTGCAATCTGCTTTAGCAGAGGGTGCGGAACGGGCAGCGGCAAAAGCTGCAGGTGAAGCAGCAATGAAAGCAGTAGCAAGTAAAGAGGCGGCAAAATTTAGCTTGGGGCGTGCAGCAAAAACTGGAGCCATTTATGGTGGAATAGCAGGCAGTGGTGAGGGGGAAGGGCTTGCAGATACTCTAGTGTCTGCTGGGTTTGGTGCAGGGCTAGGCGTTGCAACACCATTTGTTGCCAGTGGTGTATCAAAAGCAACATCTTTTGCGACAAGATCACTAAAAAAAACGCCTGCTATTGTGAAAAAAACACCTGCGGCTCTCAAAAACACAGTTGGAAAATTGTTTGGTAAAACTGAACCAATAACACAAGGTGTAGAAAAAGAAGCATTTCAGATAAGCGATAGAGCGCTTAGGGATGTAAGCCAAACTTTAGGGGATGAAGGTGTTGATAAACTTGAAAGGGCATTAAAACAGCGAGGTCCTGATTCAATGATTATTGATCTTCATGATGAGCTTGCCACAAGAGCTTTTAAGGCAGCAAAAAAAGATTCTGATACATATTCGCTCATAAGTAATCGTTTGAATGAAAGGCAAGATGCGAGTGCATTGCGGGTAAAGAATGCGTTGACAGATGTGATGGGTCCAAAAGTAGATACGCTTAATTTAAAGCAAGAGATTATCAAACAAGCACAGAAAAAGGCTGAACCATTTTATGAGAGGGCGAAAGCTTCTCCCATTTCTAATGCTGTTCGTGAAGATTTATCGCGGTTGCAAGAAACTCCTGCCTTCCAAAAAGCCTATAAAAAAGCAATTGCGCAAATGCCAAATGAAGCGGATGCAACAGTTATAGGGAGCAATGGATATCCAAAGCTGAATATGCGAATTTTACATAAGATGAAAGAGGTTTTGGATGATCAAATTAATTCTGCGCGCATCAAAGGAAAACAAGGATATGCGCGAGATTTGACTCTGTTCAAACAACGCATTCTGGACGTTTTGGATACGTCCTCTCCAGATTATGCTAAAGCACGGAAAATTTATTATGACGAGCGTACTATTGGTGATGCCCTCGAGCAGGGAGAGCAAGCGCTGAAGAAGAGCGTTAATCTCGACACAATCAACAGTCAACTTTCGGATTTTGGGTTGATGGAAAAAGATGCGTTTCAAAAAGGTATACGGTCGCAAGTAGAACATGCGGCAGGCAATGCACAGAATTTTGACCACAATCTTTTGAGTTTGTTTGACACAAAAAATGGTCAAGAAAAATTACAGCGTATTTTTGGTGAAGATAAAGCTAAGCAACTTATGAAAGTGTTGCGACCAGAAGTGGAAAGAACAAAGCTTTTTGCACGCTTGCCAAACCATATAGGTGAAGTGGAAGAGAGGGGGGAACAACAGACTATGGGTATAGGAAAGATTGCTTTCATCAAGGCAGTTGTAAAAAATTTCGCAAGAGAATTTGGACGCAAATTCTCAAGCGTCCATAAAGATACTGAGAGAGATATTGCAGCGCTTATAACAGCGCGGGAAAAAGGAGATTTTGGGTTAGCAAGAGAAAAAGCTGTTGAATTAATTAAGACATTTCATGAAGCAGAAAAGAAACGCTTAATAACACGAGAAAATTATACGAAATTCATTAATTTTGTTGGCATTATTTTGAATAGCAGCGTTGATAGAACGGTTATAAACTAATGATCAATTTTCATCCTAATGTGAAGCGTGCTATCTCACAGGCAGCACAAAAATATGGTTTACCAGAAAGCTTTCTTGAACGTGTTGCTATGATAGAAAGTAATGGTAATCCAAATGCAAGAAATAAGAACAGCAGTGCAGGGGGGCTGTATCAATTTCTCGATTCAACAGCAAAACACTATCAACTGAATGACAAGTTTGATCCCTTTCAAGCAACTGATGCTATGGCACGGTTAACGAAGGATAATACGCGTTATTTAGCCACAGCATTAGGCAGAGAGCCATCAGAGGCAGAGCTTTACCTCGCACACCAACAAGGACCAGCAGGGGCAGTAAAACTTATCAAAAATCCACATATTCCAGCGAGCCAGCTTTTAGGTCGACAGGCAGTCACACTCAACGGTGGCAACATGGAAGCTACAGCAGGGGATTTTATGAATCATATTTATGGGCTTTATAATAAAACGGGAGATGCTTTGAAGAGAACGATACAGCAAAACCAAAGCAATGGACAAGCAGCACCAAACGAGGTGGGGCCTTTGCGTGGGTTTGAGAGGCTTCAAAAGACAATTCAAGGTAATCAAGTGGGGCAAGGTGATCAAGGGGACAACCAATTGATGGCATATGACACGCCATTCCCAAACAGAATGATGGCACCTGAAAGCAGAGACAATTTAACAGGACAGGTTATGGAAACTACACCATTACAAGCACAAGGTATTGATGCAGGTGCTCTTAAAAAGGGCTTTTCCGGTTTGCTTCATTTAATGAGAGAGAATGGAGAACGACAAAAACAGCAGGCACAGATGGTACAGCAACAAATGTTACAGCAACCAGTCATGGCGGGTTTCTCACAATCGACTGGGGGACCGACAGATTTAACACCTCTCATTGATCCCTCTAGGCGGCAATCTGTTGGTTCCTATGGGCGGCAAAAAGAAGAGCAATTGCGCGAAGAGCTATTAAGAAGAACGGGGGCTTATCATGTCTGATATTTATGACTGGTCACTCACAGCTGATCAAAATGCCAATTCCGATAGTATCATTAATTGGGCAGAAGGGCAGCCACCTAGTTCTGTTAATGATAGTGCGCGGGTCATGATGCAGCGTATACGTGAATATCTTGCCGATAATGGTGGTTCTCTTGACTCAAAGTTTATTGTGAATGGAAAGGAACAAACAACATCAATCACGTTGACGACGGTGTCGCCGATAGCGAAATATAAAAACGATATCATTATCCGCTTTAAGGCGCGTGGTATAAATATTGGTACGACAACAATAAACATGAATAATATAGGAGAAAAGCCACTCTATAAAGCCACCAGCACGGGGATAGTACCATTGATAGGTGGTGAGTTACAAACGGGCGGTATTTATGAAATAGTCTATAATGATGGCGTATCAACAAAAGGTCTTGATGGCTGGTATCTTTTAAACCCTACCCCCATTCCACTACCAAAGGTCGAAACCTTTCCTTGCGGTTTTATTGCGACCTTTGCTATGCAAGAAGTGCCAAACGGTTGGCTTTTATGTGATGGCGCTACTTATGAACGCAAGGATTATCCGCAATTATTCAAGGCGATAGGGGATAAATGGGGAAAAAACAGCGATACAACCTTTAAAGTTCCAGACTTTAGAGGAATGTTTTTGCGCGGCTTTGATAATGGTCGCGGTTTAGACAGAAGTAGAAAATTTGCTGATATACAGCAAGATTGCCTTAAATCGCACACACATGCTTGTAGTGTTGAATCGGCGGGGCAGCATACACACGAGTTTCAGTATAATGGAGTGGGATGGAGTGCCAATGATATTGGTAGAAGAAACCCCTCTTATCACTATGCCGTTCTTGGAGGAACAACACAACCTGCTGGAGTGCATACGCACAAGATAACACTTTCTTCAACGGGCGAGGCAGAAACACGCCCTGTTAATGTACCGGTTGTTTATGCCATAAAATCGTGAGTTTTTCAAATGATCAATAATCCGTCTGCTATTGATGATATTGCGGACGCGGAGCAAATCCGCGTCCTTTTTTATGCAAGCAATAGAATGGTCCATGCACCATTAAATAAGGTGCTTGATCTTGTCAAAAGCGACATACAGCATGATCTTTTAAGCGCTTTGGCAGAATATAAAGAAGCGACAGATAAACGTCTCGAGACCATGCAACAACTTATTGATGAATTGCAGTCCTCTCTTCACACAACAAGACAACGAACTGATTAAGGAATGAAACGCGATGCCATTACCCTATCACACACATATATTTAAGCTTGAACCAGCAACAAAGAAAGAAGTCAAAGAAGGTGTTTTAAATAGTAAGGCTCTTGCACCAGTTTCAGTGGGGAGTGCAGCAGCTTATGAGGTAGAATATTTTGCAACTGCTGCTCAAGGAAAAAAGGCTGATGATGCTGTTGCAAAGAGAGATATTGGAGCCCTTGCTTACAAAAATAAGGTCACAATTCACGATATTGAAGCAAGTGGTGAAGCGCATGAGAATGCGATTTTATCAGGCGCTGGTTGGGTAAAAATATCGCCTTTAGGGATTGGCGATATGAAGGCTGCTACATATGATCCCGACAATGTGGGGGCAAATGCATTTTCTATGGAAAATATGCACGAGGGTCCTACAAAAAAGATCTTAACCACAGAGGAAAGATCAAAGTTACGATGGTTGAGTGCTACGCAGCCAACAATGGAAAAATGGCGTATGGGGGATGAAGGTGTTTATTATCCCATATCTCCGGTAGATCTCAAAAATACCATTCGTTATTTTGTAGGCTCAAAGTCTTTTGGTATGTCAAAATCAGTCTATGATCCAGATAAAATAGAAAAAGATGCCTTTGATATGGAGAATATGAAGGAAGGGAAAAAGCATCTTATCTTAACTCCTCCAGAACGTGCACAGATTGCAAAAATTGATAAAGTTGAAGATGTTGCACAACAAGGGATTCATGTTGCAAGTGAAGCGAAGAACGTTGCAGATAGTGCATTAAGAACAGCAAATGATGCAAAAGCTTATGCAGTAGATGCAAAAAAAACGGCTGAGACAGCACAAAAAACGGGAGACAGTGCAAAAGCTGAGGCAAATATTGCGCAAACAGCAGCCGATAAAGCGCAAGATACAGCACATAGTGTACAGAAAAAAGTTGATCTCATTCAACCTCTTGCCAAACAAGACTGGATTGATGGCACAAAAACAGTGGATGCACTTATTTCACCAGCCAAACTGATGGCTTCAATCAAAGCAAATAGTAGCAATAGCAGCGGCGGTAGTGGCGGCAACAATGATGGCGGGGTTAGAAAACCTGTTGAAATTCTGATGACAGAAAGCGGAGATATTCTATTGCCTGATGGTATTACTGCTGACACCGATATCGAAGTATGGGCTTGGGGCGGTGGAGGTGGTGGTGTTAAAGATGGCGGCGGAGGCGGCGGTCAATGCGTGCATGTTAAAATGAAAGGTTCTGATTTAGATAAATTAAAAACAGCTTACATTGGTCGTGGTGGTAAAGGCAATGACAGTAACATTTTATGCAATGGTGGTAAAACAATTATCAAAGGGCTTGTTACTGCAGAAGGAGGATATTCCGTCTCCATGATTTTTGTTAACTTTGGAGGGAAAGGTGGCGATGGAGGAGGAAACAGGGACGGCAGCAGTGGTGAAAGCTTTATTTTTTCTGGTGGTAATGGTGGAGGGAGTGGAATAGACGGCAAGAGAGCTGGTACTGGTGGAAGTTCTTTTCTTGGCGGCGGCGGCGGCGGTGGCGGTAAATGTAAGGGTTCTATCATGGGGCAGGGTGGTGAGAGTTACAAAGGTGGTAGAGGTGGTCGTGGCGGCAATGGAGCTGGCGGCGGCGGCGGGGGATATTTCGATGGGAAATCCGGAGGCGACAAAATTGGCGGCGACGGTGGTGACGGAGCAGTACTCATAAAAGTATATTTATAAGGTGAATTGAACAATGGTACGGAAAATAAGTAAAGACTGTTTATACTGTTTAAAAAAGTGGGAAGGTTTGCGCTTGCAGGCTTATCAAGATGCTTCTGGCATATGGACGATTGGTTATGGTCATACGAAAAAAGCCGGTCAACCAACAGTTGTTGAAGGTATGGTGATTACAGAAAAAAAAGCTGAAAACATGCTTTTAGCAGATTTGCGGCAATATGAGAGGGCGGTAGAAAAAGCAGTTTGTGTGAATTTAAGCGACGAGCAGTTCGGCGCTCTTGTTTCCTTTTGTTATAATGTGGGTATTGCAGCTTTCCAAAACTCTACATTGCTTAAAAGGCTTAATCGGGGGGATTATGAAGCGGTACCAACCGAATTGCAGAAATGGACCAAAGCGGGAGGCAAACGTTTACAAGGTCTCGTACACCGGCGTGTAGCTGAGGCAGGGCTATGGGCGAAAGGGGCTTATGTTTCTTCTAATTATCAAACAGTAGAAACGAAACAACCAACAGGGTTTCTCAAAGCAGAAGCATTGGCACCGATTATTGGTTCTTTCTCAGGTCTTGGTGGGTTTTTAGCGGGCAATGGACCAATCCAATGGGCTTTAGCCGCCATTATGGTTTTAGCCGCATGTACTGGCATTTTCTTTGTTGCTAAACGCTTTCAGGAGCACCGCCTATGATCTTATGGATGAAAAGAAACTTGATGGTAACAGGTGCGGCTTTAGCCGCTTTTTTTATAGTTTTAGCCAAAGCTTTCACTCTTGGAAAAAAGGCTGAACAGCAAAAGCAAACAGAAAAAACCTTAAAAGCAGCAACAACCCGTCTTGAGGTAGAAAATGAAATTAACAAAAAAAGTGATACTGATGTGCGTGCTGCTCTCTCTCGTTGGTTGCACGACAAATAAATATATCTCTTCTTGTGTTGGTTGGTTACCTATTTATTTAAGCCAGCAAGATGTCGACACCATCAGTTCGAGCTTAGCAAGAGAGATCTTAAAACATAATAAGCAAGGAGAACGCTTGTGTGGGTGGCAACATGGTAAGAAAAAAAGCTGAAAAACATACAGAGCTTACAGAATCGGAAAAAGAAATGCTTCAAGAAATGATCATCACCTATCAAAGCGTGAAAATGATGTCTCGTTTGATGAAGTGGATAGCATTTTTTCTTTTTTTGCTTATCCTTGATTTTGCACGCCTCATGGATGCGTTAGATAATGTCATTGCACATTTAAAGCAGTGGTTTTCAAAGAATTAGTCTCACTAAATTTATCCTTAAAATATGAAAAAATGATTAGGCTTGCAAAAGCTTGAGGGAATGAACTTCGCTTATGAAAGAGGAAAGTTTTACACAAACGCTGTTTGCGTGGATGGGTGGTAAACACTATCTGCGTAAGAAAATTATACCGATTTTAAATAATATTGACCATGAAACCTATGTTGAACCATTTTTAGGCT
>NZ_JBHIQS010000022.1:0-20432 GCF_042196685.1 Bartonella sp. AC329YNZD
GCGGTCGAAATCTTTTTAGGGGAAATAGAACAAGAGATGCAAAAGATTTTGGCAAAAGCTGCTTAAATCTATGGAGGTGTTCTTCTTCTCATCTTCTTTCCTAAGCACGCTGCCCATTTATAATTATCCTTAACATTTAGATAATAAAGAAAGTTTCAAATGAATGAAGAAAAATTAACTGCCTCAATAGAAAAAGTAAGTTTATTCGAACAAGTTTTACTGTCGATGCATTTGCACCGGCTTGTCAATATACAAGATCTCTCAATTTATCTCGGAATGTCAACGACCTACATTAGAGAGCTTGTAAAAATCGAAGCTTTCTCTAAGCCTATATAAGAGGACGGTACTTAAAATGGGATCTTGTTGAAATTGACCGTTATATTGAAACAAAAAACAGAAAGAGATTCGGTAGAATTGTCCTAAAAGCGTTCTCAATTACGCACCTCATCATAGATGAAATGAAAAGAAAATGTAAAACGTTAGTTAAAGAAGTAAAGCAGATCTTAGCGAGATCTGTTATGAAAGCTTATTAGATTTAAAATATGATTCATCTCCTCGTCTGTAAAGACGAGGAGGGGGAGGGGTGCTAAAAAGGTGCTTTAAAAAAGCAGTAATGATTCGTACTTTAGTATCATCTTAGTGCTATCTGATAGCGTGATGATGGGGTTTTAAAAGGTGATTAATTTTGTTTGATTTTTAACAAATTGTTGAAAATAAAGAAATTTTTCATGAAATGGTGCGGACGGCGGGACTTGAACCCGCAAGGTCTTCGACCGGCAGATTTTAAGTCTGCTATGTTTACCGTTTTCATCACGTCCGCGATGTGAGTTCTCTCATAAGCTATATCTTTTATTGAATCAAGAATTAATGACAAAAGAAACATTTTTCATTTTTTAGTGAAATTTTGACTGACAATAGTTTCCTTTATCGATAGAAAAAGCTTTTATAATGTAAATAAAGTATGAAATGATTAGTGTTATGAGTCAATTTATTCAAGACGTCACAAAAGCTATGGTGGGATTGCATCACGTGTTTGCTGAAACACCACTTCAAAGAAATGATTTTCTTAGCCAAAAGTATGATGCAGAAATTTATTTAAAGCGTGAAGATTTAACACCGGTGCGGTCTTATAAGATTCGTGGTGCTTTCAATTTTGTTTCAGAAATGCTTAGCTGTATATCACCAGATTCTGCATTTGTTTGTGCTTCAGCGGGGAATCACGCGCAAGGGGTTTCTTTTGTTTGTCGTTATTTTAAACGTAAAGGCGTGATTTTCATGCCTATGACAACGCCACAACAAAAAATTGAAAAAACACGTATTTTTGGTAAAGAATTCATTGATATTCGTTTGGTTGGAGAAACATTTGATCAATGTTATGAAGCTGCACAATCCTTTGTCGTAGAGAGCGGTGGTGTAATGGCTCCACCTTTCGATGATATTCGCATTATTACGGGGCAGGCAACAGTGCTTTGTGAGGCTGCTTTACAATGGAAAAAACTCAATGGAGAAAGTGAGCCAGATTTGATGATTGTGCCGGTAGGTGGGGGTGGTTTGGCAAGTGGAGTGAGCAAGTTTCTACATGAATATGGTTGGAAAACAAAGCTTCGTTTTGTTGAGCCGCAAAGAGCAGCAAGTTTACTTGCTTGTTTGGAGAGTGGAAAACGCGTCAAGCTTGAAAGCATTGATACTTTTGTAGATGGTGCTGCTGTGGCTGAAATTGGTGCACTAAACTATACAATTCTAAAGCAATTTCCCCCTGATTCTGTCATTACGGTTCCTGAAAATCGCGTTTGTTCTACGATGGTTGAAATGCTTAATGTTGAAGGTGTGGTTCTTGAACCGGCTGGTGCTTTATCGATTGATGCGCTTAACAGTATTCCTCCTCAAGAGTTAAAGGGGAAAAAAATTCTTCTTGTTATTTCAGGAGGTAATTTTGATTTTGAGCGTTTGCCAGAAATTAAAGAGCGTTCTTTACGTTTCCAAGGGTTGAGAAAATATTTTATTTTTAGTTTTCCGCAACATCCTGGTGCATTGCGTCATTTTCTTTCCACATTATCGCCAGATGATGATATCGTACGTTTTGAATATCTTAAAAAATCAGCGAGAAACTTTGGTTCTGTATTGGTTGCGATTGAAACAAAAAAATACGGTAATTTTTGTCTTTTAGAGGAAAAATTTCAAACGTTAGGTTGGCGTTACCGTGATATTACTGATGATCAAACGTTATTCGATTTTGTTATTTGAAAAACTGAAATTTTACTAAAAAAAGAAGTATAATGATGAAACCTATTTTTTATTCGGTGCTGAGTCTATTTTTCTTTTTGATTGTTAATCAACAGAGTTTAGCATCTCAGCCAACAGTAGTACAAAAAGATGAACTTTCAAGAGTCGTTGTTGATGTCAATAATGCTATAAAAAATGGGGATTTTATGCCTATTTCTCGTTATATGCCTGAGCGGCTTTATAAAGAGATGGCACATCGATTGAATACAACAGAGAGTGCTTTACGTAGTGATTTTCTTCAACAGTTGCATAAGAAGTTTGAGGGGTTGCCTTCTGGTGCTTATTATTTAGATAAAGAAAATATAGAGTATTTACAAACTGATAACGGTACTTTGTATGCTTTAATTCCAACAGTTCTTGAGATGAAAGATCGCATCATTCAATATAAAACTTTGGCGATTTTTGATAAAAACCAATGGTATTTAATTTATGGCGGTCAAAAAACTTTACAAAATCCAGTTTTTCTCGAGATTTATCCTGATTTTATCAAGGTACATTTACCGATGGACACAATCATCAAAAAGTAAACGATCTAAATATTGTTTTTATTCATGATAAATGTATTTCGTAAAGTTCTTGCTTTTTTATCATAATCCAAAGATAATAGAGGTGAAGGCATTTAGGCTGGTTTGTTGGCTTTTTGTAAAGTGAAGTTTATACGCCTTTATCTTGATTTCAAGGTGTTCATGAGTTGCGCAAGCCGCTTTTTAGGTGTTGCTTCATTTAAAATGTCAGGGATTTCTCTTGCGCGGATTCTTGAGTGGAGAGTTCAGATGGTTACTTCATTTTGAGTTCTTCAGCTAAGGAAAGATTTTATTTTGCCTATAAAAGAAGAAAATGTTTTTACAAAGTTAGGTTTGCCTACTCTTTTGATTAAAAATTTACTCATTGCTGGGATGAGTAAACCTAAACCTATACAAGAACAAACTATTCCAGTGATGTTGAAAGGACACGATATTTTAGGTGTTGCTCAGACAGGTTCTGGAAAAACCTTGGCATTTAGTTTGCCTATTTTAAGTCAGATTTTGGCTTTAGGTGATAAACGATGCCCTAAAACTGCACGCGCTTTGATTTTAGCTCCAACGCGTGAACTTGCTGTTCAGATTGATGAAACGATTCGCACTGCGGCGAAAGGAGCACATCTTTCAACATGTCTTATTTTTGGGGGCGTATCACGTTTAAAACAAATTAAACGTATGGAAGCAGGTGTGGATGTTTTGATAGCGACTCCAGGGCGTTTGAGAGATCTTGTTCGTGAAAAGTGTGTTGATCTTTCCCAATCTCGTTTTTTGATTTTGGATGAAGCAGATCGTATGTTGGATATGGGGTTTATTCATGATGTTAAGCAAATTGCAAAGCTTTTGCATCAAGAGCGTCAGACAGCACTCTTTTCTGCAACAATGCCGAGGGAAATTGCTGTGCTTGCAAAATGTTTACTCAATGATCCGGTTAAAATTGAAGTTGTTCCTCAAGGTACTACGGCTGTAGAGATTTGCCAAAAATTATATTGTGTTCCTACGAATGAAAAAAAGAATGTTTTAAGTAAACTTTTGACAAATCCAGCTTTTGATTCGGTTATTGTTTTTACTCGAACGAAACATGGGGCAGATGCTGTCACGCGTAGTTTAGAAAAGGTAGGATATTTAGTCGCAACAATTCATGGAAATAAATCACAAGGTGCTCGCCAGTCTGCTTTAAAAGCTTTTCGTGAAAGATCTGTGCAGATCCTAGTGGCAACAGATATTGCTGCACGCGGTATTGATATACCAGGGATAAGTCACGTTATTAATTACGACTTACCAGATGAAGCTGAAAGTTATGTACATCGTATTGGTCGTACAGGACGTAATGGTGCCTCTGGTGTAGCACTTACGCTTTTTGATGAGAAGATAGAAAGGTCCCGCTTGCGTGCTATAGAGCGCTTGATTCGTATGAAATTGGTGGCTGAGGCTGTTCCAGAACAATTTGCAGCGTTTCCAGAAAAGCCAATTGTACGAGAAAATAAAGAAAACGATAAGGAACGCCGTTTTAAAAAATCTAAACGTCAAAAACAGTTTTTAGGTCGAAAAGATGATGCTGCACAGTTGCAGCGGAAGAATTCTTCACCTCAAAATGAGAGGCAGCAAAAAGCAAAAGCGGTAGTAAAGCGTGCAAAGACTTTTCGTTTTCGGAAATCAGTTAAGAAGGCTGCTTAGATAAAGTCTTGAAAAAGATCATGTATAGGAGATTTTTTACTTTTGTTGATTTATTCTCAATTGAAAAGAGTTAAAAGTAAGAAGATTCTTCAGAGTTTTTCATTTTTTAGAAATGAAAACTTCTAACCGTTTGGATTTATTTAAAAATCATTATTGTAGAGGCAATTATTTATTTGCTTTATTCCCATTTTTAAAAATGGGAATAAAAGTAGATTTTATTTATATAAAAATTATTTTTATAAAGGATGTGTTTTATCTTTAATGATAACTTTTAATTTTAAAAATTGATGTCTAATAATAACTCATTGTTTTATATATTTAATAATTCATTATATCGTATTTTTTTTCATTTTTAAGTTATTTATGCGGATCAATCAAAAGTATTCGCTTGCACGTTATGTGTGAAGTTGTCATATAAATAAACATTTGAAAAATAAATAAAATAATTTTTATAAACTCTTTCAAAGGCAATGGGGGATTGCTGAGATTGAGAGTTGAAAAATAGTACGATGGTATGACTTTTATTATAAATAAAGATGGGGCTGATCAATCGATTTCATTTTATACCATTTACGGGGGTGTCATTGTGAAAGAGTCTTGGGGAATTTAAGAGATATCTCTTTAAAAAAGCATGTGACTGCATAATACAATAGCGAGAATGTCATGATTTCTGAAGGCTTTCTCAGGATTCTTAACAATTTAGCTTGTTATCTTGGTTTTTACTGTAAAACACTATTATTTGGGGGGGGGATATAAAGTATTTGGGAGATATAAAGCCTATAAGACTTTATGTATTAAATGTTTTATGACAGTGTGGTGAACAAGGCAAGGTTGTTTGTAAAGCGTTGAAGTCGTTAGCAGGAGGAATAACCTGTTAGATAAGACGTCGGAGTGTTTACAGATTTGTTTTATATTTTTTGCTTTTAGGATGGGGAGGAGATTATGTGGGGTGTATGGAGATAATATATGACCTTGATTATTGATTCTTCCATTTTTCAAAATGATTGCTTCATGAGCAGGTTTTTAAGTTTAATTTCTTTATTGAGTATAAATCATTCTTTCTTTGGAAAAAAATATGATACAGTTTCATTGCTGATGGAGCTTAATAATTCATCTTTGATGAAAGAAATCGTAATTTATAATATGCAAATAATTGCAGTGCCCTCTTATAGAAGCGCGGTGGTTTGAAAAAAGTAATCTTATTTGTGCTATTCTAAAATGAATCAATTGCTTTTTGCGTTCATTGCAAAAAAACACATCCCGTATGATATTGCGTTTCTATATTTATTGCAAAAATCCTATTCCCTCACTTTTATTAACGAATCCCTCATGTCTAAAAGCTTGAGAAAAAACAATAAACTACGTGGAATAAAAGAAAAGTGGCTCCCCGGGCCGGATTCGAACCAGCGACCAACCGGTTAACAGCCGGTTGCTCTACCGCTGAGCTACCGGGGAACGGTGCCCAATTATTTAATTGAAAAGGCTATAGCAAAGCAATACTGATTTGCAAAGGATAAAATTACTTTTTTTAAAAAAATATGATAAATTGTGTAATAAGAGGAAAAAAGGTGTGAGAAGATTTCTACACCTTGACGGATGCGTTGCCTTCCCTTATGGAAACCTTTATGTTTGTTGACGAGGCCTCGTGGCGGAATGGTTACGCAGAGGACTGCAAATCCTTGTATCCCGGTTCGATTCCGGGCGAGGCCTCCAGCCGATTTTAAACGAAACGGCTTTTAGGGGAGATGAGGTATAGGAAAATAGATTATTTCCCTCTATTCTTGTGAAGACACTTTTATGTGAGAGATTATATAGTTAAAATCTAATTGTTGACTGTGGCGTCCTTTTTTGTAACACCTATAGTTTAAGAGATCTTCGTCCCTTATTGTCGCTGTTTTGTTTGTTTTTTGTAGGTTAGGAGAAAATATTCGTTATGGTTGCAGATTTTGCTGAGCTTCGTCGCAAAATGGTTGACAATCAAATTCGTACAGTCGATGTAACGGATTTATCAGTTCTTGAAGCCTTTTTAACGGTATTTCGTGAAGATTTTGTATCGGAAGATATGAAAATGTTAAGTTATCTTGATACCGATATTGTTCTATGTCCAGTGCAAGATGGGGTTCCTGCACGCTATTTGATGAAACCTGCGTCTCTAGCAAAATTACTACAGCTTGCCGCTGTAAAATCATCAGATGTTGTTTTAGATATTGGTGCAAATAGTGGTTATTGTGCAGCGTTGCTTGCAAAACTTGCAGGGTCTGTGATTGCGCTGGAAAGTGATCAATCTCTCTTTGAACGTGCTCTTGACGCTTTAGAACGTAATCAATGTGATAATGTGGTTGTCGTTCATGGTCCTTTAGAGCAAGGATATGCCGTTGAGGGACCTTATGATGTGATTTTCATTGAGGGATCTGTTGATTTTATTCCTCAAGGTATCTTTGATCAAATGAAAGACTGTGGACGTCTTGTTGTGGTTGAAGGGCATGGAAATGCTGCTATTGCACAAATCTATATAAAAGAAGATGGGATCATCTCGGCTCGTCGTGCTTTTAATCTTGCTGTAAAGCCTCTTCCTTGTTTTTTAAAAACACCTGGTTTTGTATTTTAGAGCTTGTTTGTTCGGTGAATAAAAGATAATTTCGTAATTTATTTGGGGTATGTTGTTGTGTGTATTGTGTTAAAAATAAACAAGAAGTTTCAGGCATGTTTGTTGTTGGTGTTGAGTATTTTTTTATCAGAGACTGTTTGTGCTGAAACATTGATGGATGCCTTTTCTAAGGCTTATAAACACAATGCTAAGTTGAATAGTGAACGTGCAGCTGTGCGTATATCCAGTGATGATGTTGTCATTGCGCGATCGGGGTTATTGCCACAAGTTGAGGGGGTTGGGAACTATGGGCGCAATAAGTCTTTTACAGGTCCTTATGTGACTTCTGGATCTATAGGTGTGAGATTAAATCAAAGATTATTTGACGGGTTTATCACGCAAAATATCTTTTCTTCAGCGCAAGTTAAGTTGCAGGCTCAACGTGAGTATCTTCGTAATGCTGAACAAAATACTTTTCTGGAAACTGTAACGGCTTATGCTAATGTCTATCAGGCACGTCGTATTGCCGATCTTCGGAGAGAAAATTTGGCAGCTCTTGAAGAGCAAGTTCGTTCCGATAAAGCAAAATTTGATGTGGGTGAGGGAGGGCGTGTTGATCTTGCTCAAGCTCAAGCAGCACGTTCCGTGGCAGTTTCAGAGCTGAGTCTTGCTCGTGCTGATGTAAAAGCAGCCGAGGCAGTGTATCGACAAGTTATTGGTTCTGATCCTGAAAAGTTAAAAAGCCCTCCCGTAGCCAGAGATTTTCCTGCCAACCTTGATATGGCTTACCAGATGAGCGTTTCTATGCATCCAGCAATCCTTTATGCTAAATATTTAGTCGATGCGAGTGTTTACAATGTAAAGGCAAAAGAAGGTGCATTGCTCCCTAAGGTCGATTTTTCTGCGACAGCGTCTTATAATCGAATTTATAGTGGTCCTGGAGAGGATGGCGTTTCTAAATCAATAGGGTTGTCAGTGAGTGTCCCAATTTTTGAAGGAGGGCGTACGTCTGCGCAAATTCGCCAATCAAGGGAACAGCTTGGACAGGCGCAGCTTCAACTCGATTTGGCGCATAGCAATACCCGACAAGCACTTACTTCTGCTTGGTTTCAGTTGGAGGGCGCACGCTCATCTGTTGTTGCTTATCGTGAAAGTGTTCGTGCTGCTGAAATTGCTCTGAAAGGTCGTGTTCAAGAAAATCGCGTAGGGCAAGCAACGACATTGGATGTTTTAAATTCTCGTACTCAATTGATTAATGCTCAAATTGCGCTTGCAATGGCAGAGCGTAATGCTGTTGTGGCGAGCTATAGTGTTCAATCTTCTATTGGTAAGTTGACTGCAAGTTATTTAGGTTTAAAAACAATTCAATATATCCGATAATACATAAAAGTATCTCTTTGAATCTTATTAAATTATTTTAGTTTTTAAAAGATTAGTAAGTCAACAGTTGAATATGTTGAAAGATATTGCGGCGAGATATTATTTTTATAAGTGTAGAAAACTGTGTGTAGCGCCCTCTTTATGACAAGCATATTTGAAAATATCATAGGAGGTATGTTGATCTTATAATTCTTTTGCATACACTGAAAATATGATTCTATTTGTTGTTGCGTCTTTGAGAGGTTGTAAAGTATGGTACAGAGTTCAAGCGTGTTACGTGAGCCAAGTATGGATGAAATTTTAACATCTATTCGTGAAATAATCGAAGAAAATGCGGTTCAATCTGATCACTTTTTAAATGAAGATGTTGCACTGAATGCTTCAGAAGTGGCATCCGAGGGTATTTATGATACAACCTTATCGGTTGATGATGCTATGAAAGCTTTAGCTGATCGTATTGGTCTTTCTTCTGAAAATCAAGGAGGGAAGATAACGCAAGAGAAAGAGGATATAGAGGCAGAAAATAATACAGTTGGTATGGATATGCAAAAGATGAAGCTTTCTTCTGAAGAACGGAATTCTGTTTATAAAGCAAAAGAATATGAAGATGAGATAAGAAAATCACAGTCAGACGCTGGAAGGGATGGTCATGTGGAATTGTCTGCATATTGTATTTCTTCTGCAGAAAAGATTGCAAAGGATGTATTGCGTCCGGCTATAGCTGAATGGTTACAGTCTAAATTGCCTGTTTTGCTGGAAGATATTTTGCGTGAAGAGATTGTGAAGGCGATTAAGAAATCGTCTTAATTATTTTTACATTATTTTTATGTTTTTCATTTTATGGGGATTTTGTTTGCGATTGTGCGAGCTCTCTAGTGAATGGCTGAGATTCACGAAATTTTGATCAGGTTTTGATCATATATTGTGTTGTTCAGCGGCGTTATGGATGGATAGAATGTTAGAAAAAAACTATGATGCTGCCTCTATAGAGCAACGGGTTGCAAAGAGATGGGAGACTCGTGGGGCTTTTAAAGCAGGAGTGGGTTCTAAAAGTGGTGCAGAAACTTTTTGCGTTATGCTTCCACCCCCGAATGTTACCGGCTCACTTCATATGGGGCACGCACTCAATACGACAATTCAAGATATAATGGTTAGATTTCAGCGGATGCGTGGCAGGAATGTGTTGTGGCAGCCTGGTATGGATCATGCTGGGATTGCTACACAAATGGTTGTAGAGCGCCAACTTGCAGAACGCCAAGAACCAACGCGTCAAGAAATGGGAAGAGAAAAGTTTATTGAGCGTATTTGGAAATGGCGTTATGAAACTGGAGGCATTATTGCAAACCAGTTGCGCCGTCTTGGGATTTCATGTGATTGGTCGCGTGAGCGGTTTACAATGGATGAGGGGTTGTCGCAGGCGGTTCGTGAAGTTTTTGTCACGCTTTATAAGCAAGGGTTGATATATAGGGATAAGCGCCTCGTCAATTGGGATCCTAAATTGTTGACAGCTATTTCAGATCTTGAAGTTGAGCAAAAAGAAGTTCAAGGACATTTGTGGCACTTTAGATATCCACTTGAAGGTAAAGTTTTTGATCCAAATGATGCGACAACTTTTATAACAGTGGCGACAACACGACCAGAAACAATGCTTGGTGATACAGGAATTGCTGTTAATCCTGAAGATGAGCGTTATAAAAATCTTATCGGTAAAAATGCTCTTTTGCCGCTTGTTGGTCGTCGGTTATTAATTGTTGGTGATATGCATGCTGATCCTGAGGCTGGAAGTGGTGCTGTAAAAATCACACCAGCCCATGATTTTAATGACTTTGAAGTGGGGCTGCGTAATCATTTAAGCTTGATCAATATTTTTACCCCAAAAGCTGAGATTTTTCTCCGTGAGAATGAAGCATTTTTTGATGGTTTGATATTATCAGATGAATTAGAAATGTTAGTAGAAAGTCTCGATAAATCTGATCGTTTTGTTGCGCGCCAGAAGATTGTTGCTTTGATGAAAGAACAGGGATATTTGGCTTCTGTTGATGATCATCCCCATATGGTTCCTCATGGAGATCGCAGTGCTGTTCCTATTGAGCCTTTTTTGACAGATCAATGGTATGTTCATGCTGCTGAATTAGCAAAGCCAGCGATAGAGGCTGTTCAACAAGGAAAAACGCAGTTCGTTCCCGATAACTGGAAAAAGACCTACTTCAATTGGATGCAAAATATTCAACCTTGGTGCATTTCTCGCCAATTATGGTGGGGACATCAGATTCCTGCTTGGTATGGACCTGATGGAACGGTTTTTGTTGAAAAAAGTGAAGAAGAGGCTTTAGATTCAGCTGTTGCTCATTATGGTGAGGTGGTTGAATTAATCCGTGATCCGGATGTTTTAGATACTTGGTTTTCATCAGCTCTTTGGCCTTTTTCAACATTAGGATGGCCCAATAAAACGACTGAGTTGTCTACTTTTTATCCAACATCTTTATGCGTGACAGGGTTTGATATTATTTTTTTCTGGGTTGCTCGTATGATGATGATGGGACTTCACTTTATGGGTGATGTTCCCTTCCCAACGGTTTATGTGCATGCTTTGGTACGGGATCAAAAGGGTGCAAAGATGTCAAAATCTAAGGGAAATATTATCGATCCCTTAGAGCTTGTTGATCAGTATAGTGCTGATGCACTTCGTTTTACTTTGGCTATTATGGCAGCACAAGGTCGTGATGTAAAACTTGATGTTTCCCGTATTGCTGGTTATCGTAATTTTGCTACGAAATTGTGGAATGCTACCCGATTTGCACAGATGAATGGCGTGAAGCATGATCCAGCTTTTAAACCAGAACAAGCAAAACTGCCGCTTAATCGTTGGATTTTAACGGAGCTCTCTAAAACCATTTCAGCAGTGACAATTGGTATTGAACACTATAAATTTAATGAGTCTGCCGCTACACTTTATCGTTTCATTTGGAATACACTCTGTGATTGGTATTTGGAACTTCTTAAACCTATTTTCCAGGGGGAAAATGAAGATGCTAAAAATGAGGCTCATGCTTGTACTGCTTGGGTTTTAGATGAAGTTTATAAACTTCTTCATCCTTTTATGCCTTATATGACGGAAGAGTTATGGTCTCTTACAGAAACGCAAGCCATCAAGCGTGAGGATATGCTTGCATTGACAAAATGGCCAGAGGAAACATTTACAGATGAAGAGGCTGCAGCTGATATTAATTGGCTTATTGATGTTGTCACTGGGATTCGATCTGTACGTTTTGAAATGAATATTCCAGCGGCTATACAAGCACCTCTTGTTGTTGTCGAAGGAGGGGAAATAACGCGAGAGCGTGTGCAGCGTTATGATGCACTTCTTAAAAAGCTAGCGCGTATTGAAATCATTCATTTCTCTGATAAAGTTCCAGAAGTATCGGCACAAATAATTTTGGGAGAGGCCGTTTTTTGTTTGCCCTTAGGACAGTTGATTGATTTGGAAGCTGAACGTGTTCGTTTGAGGAAGGATGTGAGTAAAATTGAACAGGATATTGAAAAAATATCGCTTAAGTTAAATAATCCAAAATTTATAGCAAATGCCAAAGCAGAAATTGTTGAAAGTGAACGGAACAGGGTTGTAGAACTTCGCGCTGCAAAGAAAAAAATATCCGTTGCTTTAGAGCGGTTGAGTTGATTTCAACTTTTTGTTTTTTGGATGCATGATTTCATAGCATAAGGGATGGGAGAGATTTGCTTTAAAAAAAATTCTTTTGTTCGTCTTTATATGCGGGCTGCGGTGAATTATAGAAATCCTAAAGCTCAATATCATTTAGGAAAAATATTTTTAAAGGGAGAGGGAAGGGAGAAAAATCCTATACAAGCCACGATGGTTTCAACTCTCAGAGAAAAAAGGAAATCCTTCTGTTCAAACAATGCTTGGAAATATGTTGCTTCAAGAAGGAAAAATAATTCTCGGGATAGCAATGCTAACTGCAGCCTATGAAAAAACTAACGTAAAAAACAAAAACTGGACTCACCTTTTGCAAGAGCAGGCTTTTTCTCTTTGTAATAAATTTGAAAGATGTACAGCAATGCCACTTGTTTCTGATATTTTAAAAAATAACAGTTTTTTAATATCTGATTGTAATATTTTTTACATTCTCCCATCTGATATTAAACGCCATCTTTTTATGTCCAAGTTCATAGTAGAGATAGCTTTTTGTTATAATATAATGGTTAATGACTTAGGATCTTAGACAAAAATTCTTGCGTTCTCGGTTTTCTTGCTTGCGGATCAGAAAAGAACTCTTTAGATGAACAGTCTTCAAGAATTGTTCCTTGATCTATGAAAATAACACGCTCCGAGACTTTTTGTGCAAATCCCATTTCATGGGTTACACAAATCATCGTCATACCTTCTTCTGCTAAGCTAATCATGACATCGAGTACTTCACCTACCATTTCAGGATCTAGAGCAGATGTTGGTTCATCAAAAAGCATGACAAGTGGATCCATAGTTAAGGCACGTGCAATAGCAACCCGTTGTTGTTGCCCTCCAGAAAGTTGACCAGGATATTTATCTTTGTGTTCAATGAGTCCAACGCGTTCAAGATATAACAATCCACGTTCAAGTGCTTCTTTTTTGCTTCGTTTTAGGACTTTGATTTGTGCAATTGTCAAATTTTCTGTGACAGATAAATGGGGGAAAAGCTCGAAGTGTTGAAATACCATTCCTACCTGACTTCGCAATTTAGGCAGATTCGTTTGTTTTGAATGAACTGGTATTCCATTAATCCAAATTTCACCTTTTTGAAAAGGGACTAAAGCATTAATGGTTTTAATGAGTGTTGATTTTCCTGATCCTGATGGCCCACAAACGACAACAACTTCTCCTTTATTAATGTTGGTTGTACAGTTTTTAAGAACTTGAACTTCGCCATACCAGTTAGAAACATTTTTTATTTCGATCATATGAGTAGACATTTTTTCCCCGTTAGCGGATAATGGACACTTTTTTTTGTAAATACAAAACGATTTGTGACAGCGTAAAACAGATAACAAAATAGAAAATAGCTGCTAAGATATAAGCTTCTTGCTTTACACCAAAATTATTAGCAGCAATATCAAAGCCATTCAAAAGGCTATGACCACTGATGGCATAAACAAGGGTTGTATCCTGAAAAAGAATAATGACTTGTGTTAAAAAGACTGGAAGCATATCTCTAAAAGCTTGAGGAAGAATGACAATGTACATACTTTGCCAATATGTCATTCCAAGAGCTTTCCCCGCATATTTTTGTCCTTGCGAAACTGAATTTATGCCAGCACGCATAATTTCAGCGAAATAAGCAGTTTCAAATGCGGTAAAGGTAATGAGTGCTGATTTATTTGCACCGATGGATGTCCCCGTTAAAAAAGGCAGAAGTACGAAAAACCATAAGATAACCATCACAAGGGGTATTGAACGCATAGCTGTTATGTAAATGATTGCAAGCCAAGAAAGAAGTTTTATGGAAGAAAGGCGCATCATTGCTAAAAGCGTACCGAAAATAAACCCCAATACTGTTGCAAAAAGAGTTAGAAAAACGCTAAAAAGTAAACCTGATAAAATGTAAGAACGAAATACATCAAAGGTAAAAAAGGAAAAATCAAAATCAGAAAAATTGAAAGGAAAATAAAGTCCAAACTGAGAGCTTATAAAATTTATCATATTCAATTTTCCTGTGTTTGAGAATTAGGAACTTTGAGTATTTGTTCAATAATTGTCATTACAATAAATACGAATAAGGCTATAAGAATATAAAGAATCGTAACAAGCAAATAATTTTCGTAAACATGGCTTACCTCTTCAATTGCTTGGTATTGAAATTGCATGAGTTCATTTATTGAAACAGCGAATGCTATAGACGAATTTTTTACAATACTCATTGCTTCTGAAGTAAGTGGGGGCATAATTGCGCGTATAGCACGCGGTAGTATAATATAGCGATAACTTTGATACGTTGTAAATCCCATTGCCATAGCAGCATAGCGTTGCCCAGAAGGAATAGCTTCAATACCTGAACGAATCTGTTCGGCAATGCGTGCAGATGTAAAGAATCCCAACGCACATGTTACTAAGAGAATAGGGGAAAATTTCATCGCTGGTGGATAGATCTTAGGAACAACAAAATACCATAAAAACACCTGTACAAGGAGAGGAATATTACGCATGATCTCTACCCAAATAGCACCAATAGTGCGAAATATACAATTGGTTATGGAAGTATTAGGTAAAGTACGCATTGTTCCTATAATAACACCAAATAATACAGCTAATATAAGTGAAGTGATGGACAATATAACCGTATTTTTTAAGCCATCGAGAAGGGTGTCTAAATAGGTATGACTCACGCCAGGAGTCCCAAGGCATCCTGCTACCAGTGTTTGAGTAAGATCATCCCTACAAAGAAAAGAAAAGTCCATTAATTGATATTCCCTCAAATTAGTCATTTACAAATAGGACAATAAATCAACCGCATCTACATAGGCGGAATTTATCAAAAAGTGAACTAAAATATAAACCACACTCAATTTTTAAAGAGTGTGGTTTTTCCTTTTAAACTCTATAAATCTTCTGCTGTGTAGCTTTCCCGAGGTTTATTATTGGGGTGATCCCAAGCATATCTTGTTTGTTTTGATAAAGGAAGATTCATAACAGTATTAGCAGGTGGAATCGGTTCCATAAACCACTTATTGTAAAGTTTTTCAAGTGATTCGTCTTTGATCTGACGCACGATACTATCGTTGATTGCTTGTTCAAATTTTTTGTCATGTAATCTAAGCATGCAGGCGATGGGTTCGACTGAAAGTACGGGGTCAAGAATGACATAATCAGATGGTTTTTTTGATTTTGCAATATGTCCAGCAAGAATTGAGGCATCCATAACAAAGGCATCGGCTTTACCAGATTCTAATAATAAGAAGCTATCTCCATGATCTTTTCCTTTGATAACCTTAAAGTTAATGTTTTTGGCGCGTTTGTTTTTACGAATAAGTTGAACAGATGTTGTACCAGTGGTCGTCGCAACTGTTTTTCCATTTAAATCGTCAAGAGATTTAATGTTAGAGTTTTTCTTTACAGCAATCCGAATCTCTTCAATGTATGTCGTATAAGCAAATGCTGCTTCTTTACTGCGAGCAATATCATTTGTTGTTGAGCCGCACTCAAAATCATAGGTTTTATTTTTTAAGAGAGGAATTCTATTTTGAGAAGTGATGGGAAGATAATGAATTTTAATTGGTTTACCAATTTTTTTTGAGATATCATCAATGATCCGTTCTGCCATTTCTGTATGAAAACCTACATATTTATTATTACCAAGGGCGTAAGCCAAACCAGATGATTCACGGACACCTAAAGTGATCTCCCCTGTTTTTTTTATTTTTTCAAGCGTATCATTTTTAGCATGCGCAATACTTGTGAGCCCAATGGCTGCTGCAGCAATAAATATTAATAATGATTTCTTCATTTCTGTCCTCCATTCATTTATTGTAGTTGTTTAAGATATAATCTTTATTTGGTGTAGCATAGTTATTATTTATCGAGTGATTTTTTTGTTGTCGCACAAAATAAGGGCTATAGTTTTTTAATTGACATTAAGCTGAATCCAAACAGGAACGTGGTCAGATGGCTTTTGATATCCTCTTACTTCTGTCTGACTATGAGCGCAAACAAGATGATCAACAGCTTCTGGTGATAATAATAAATGATCAATGCGAATCCCATTATTTTTAGGCCATGACCCAGCTTGGAAATCCCAAAAACTATACGAGGGCGTATCGGTGACATTCCGGATAGCATCGTAGAGACCTAAATGAAGAATACGTTGGAATGCTTTTCTTGTTTGTTGAAGAAATAAAGCATCTTGATACCATTCTTGAGGATTTTTTGCATCTAATGGGGTGGGGATGACATTATAATCACCTGCTAGGACAAGAGGCTCTTCGTACGCAAGCAATGATTTTGCATGTGCACATAATCTTCCCATCCATTCCATCTTATAGGAATATTTTTCACTCTCAGTAGGGTTTCCATTTGGTAAATAGAGAGATGCAACACGGACAACACCTTTATTTGTTGAATAAACGGCTTCAATGTAACGTGTTTGTTTGTCATTATCGTTGCCTGGTAATCGACGGATCACTTCATCTGGTGTTTTTTTAGAAAGAAGCGCAACGCCATTAAAACTTTTTTGTCCGTGTGTTTCTATATGGTAACCTAAATTTTCAATTGCATCACGTGGAAAGTTTTCATCAATACTTTTAGTTTCTTGTAGACAAGCTATGTCCGGCTGATTTTGCTGTAGCCATTGATATAATGTTTCATGTCGTGCTTTTATTCCGGCAATATTCCACGTTGCTATTTTCATGGCGCTCATCATTAAATATCACATGTGCAATTTAATTTTCTGCATTCAAGTTTTATAACAGTCGCAGCTTCTTTTTTTATTTGAGGCATATGACTATGGTAAATTGATGTATCAAGAATACTGGCAAAAGCAAATGTAAAGTTTTAAAATTTAATTTATTTTCATTTTTAAAAACTTTCTGCAGTTTAGTTCTTGACGAATGTACGTGTTCTCGCTATTAGGGACAGACATAACCGATGTAGAAATGATCAGTGGTTTTGGATATGTCCAAAAGATCATTCATAAAGGGTGTTAAGAAGATTAAAAGCAAGTGCTAGTGCAAGAGGCTATTGCCTTCTCTGCTTGTGGTCGGGTGGACTGTTTTTGCAGGTGTGCCCGATTTTGTGTGTAAATTAAAATATCTTTTCTGATTCTATCGGAAGAGATGAAAATAGAAAAGCCCTATTGGGTAAGACGAATGTAGATCGAAAAGAGGAAGGTTGCATGCCTACCGTAAACCAGTTGATTCGAAAGCCGCGTGTGGCGCCAGTTAAACGTAATAAGGTTCCTGCTCTGCAGTCGAATCCGCAGAAGCGTGGTGTTTGTACGCGTGTTTATACAACAACACCGAAGAAACCTAATTCTGCTCTTCGTAAGGTTGCTAAAATTCGCTTGACGAATGGATTTGAGGTGATTGGTTATATTCCTGGAGAGGGGCATAATCTTCAAGAGCACTCTGTTGTAATGATTCGTGGTGGTCGTGTGAAAGATTTGCCAGGAGTTCGTTATCACATTATTCGTGGTTTGCTTGATACACAGGGTGTCAAGAATCGTAAACAGCGTCGTTCGAAGTATGGCGCAAAGCGTCCAAAATAATATTGAGAGACAAAGCCAATGTCCCGTCGTCATAGAGCAGAAAAGCGTGAGATTAATCCAGATCCAAAATTTGGTGATTTGGTTATTATGAAATTTATGAATGCCATTATGTTTGATGGTAAAAAATCAGTTGCAGAGCGTATTGTTTATGGTGCGCTTGATTCTGTAGAAAAAAGAGTAAAAACAGATCCTGTGGCTCTATTTCATCGAGCTTTAGAGAATGTTGCTCCTCATATTGAGGTTCGTTCACGCCGTGTTGGTGGTGCTACTTATCAAGTTCCGATTGATGTTCGTCCTGATCGTCGTCAGGCTCTTGCTATTCGTTGGTTGATTGCGGCGGCACGTGGTCGAAATGAAACGACGATGGTTGAGCGTTTATCTGGTGAATTGATGGATGCGGCTAATAATCGTGGTTCTGCCGTGAAAAAGCGTGAAGATGTTCATCGTATGGCTGAAGCTAATCGTGCTTTTTCTCACTATCGCTGGTAGAAGTTTTAAACTAAGGCAAATATAATGGCTCGCGAATATAAAATTGAAGATTATCGTAATTTTGGTATTATGGCGCATATTGATGCTGGTAAGACTACGATGACTGAACGTATTCTGTTCTATACCGGTAAGAATCATAAAATTGGCGAGACCCATGATGGTGCTTCTACAATGGATTGGATGGAGCAGGAGCAGGAGCGTGGTATTACGATTACGTCTGCTGCGACAACGACATTTTGGGAAGGGCAGGACGGTCGGAAGCGTCGCTTTAATATTATTGATACGCCAGGGCACGTTGATTTTACGATTGAAGTTGAGCGCTCTTTGCGTGTTCTTGATGGTGCAATAGCCTTGTTGGATGCAAATGCTGGTGTGGAGCCTCAGACGGAAACTGTTTGGCGGCAAGCTGAAAAATATCGTGTGCCTCGTATGGTTTTTGTTAATAAAATGGACAAAATAGGAGCTGATTTCTATCGTAGTGTGGAGATGGTTGGCTCTCGGTTGGGTGCTAAAGCGCTTGTTTTGCAGTTGCCGATTGGTGCTGAAAATGACTTTGAAGGTGTTGTTGATCTTGTAGAAATGAAGGCTTTAAAGTGGGATGGTTCTATTGGTGCCTCGGCGGTAATAAGTGAAATTCCCTCTGATTTAAAGGAGAAAGCTGAAGAATATCGCGAGAAATTGATTGAGATGGCCGTGGAGGTTGATGAAGCTGCGACAGAGGCTTATTTGGAAGGTGTTATGCCAACCAATGAGCAACTTGTTTCTCTCATTCGTCGGGGGACAGTAGAAGTTCAATTTCATCCGGTTCTTTGTGGTACGGCTTTTAAAAACAAGGGGGTGCAGCCACTTTTGGATGCTGTTGTTTCCTATCTTCCTTCTCCAATTGATATCCCGGCGATTAAGGGTATTGATGTAAAGACTGAGGCTGAGACGACACGCGAATCTTCTGATGATGCTCCGCTATCTATGCTTGCTTTTAAAATTATGAATGATCCTTTTGTTGGTTCGTTGACGTTCTGTCGTATTTATTCTGGTAAAGTTCAGAAGGGTATTTCTCTTGAGAATACTGTGAAGAAGAAGAAGGAACGTTTGGGGCGTATGCTTCAAATGCATTCAAATTCTCGTGAGGATATTGAAGAGGCATTTGCTGGTGATATTGTTGCTCTTGCAGGGCTTAAGGAGACGACAACGGGTGATACTCTTTGCGATCCTTTGAAGCCTGTTATTTTGGAGCGGATGGAATTTCCTGAACCCGTTATTGAGATTGCAATTGAACCGAAAACAAAAGCAGATCAAGAAAAAATGGGGATTGCTCTTAATCGTTTAGCGGCGGAAGATCCCTCGTTTCGTGTTAAATCGGATGAAGAATCAGGTCAAACTATTATAGCTGGAATGGGTGAACTTCATCTTGATATTATTGTCGACCGTATGCGGCGCGAGTTTAAAGTTGAAGCAAATGTTGGGCAGCCTCAAGTTGCTTATCGTGAGTCAATTACTAAAATGGCGGAAATTGATTATACGCATAAGAAACAATCGGGTGGTGCCGGTCAATTTGCTCGTGTGAAAATTGTTTTTGAGCCTCATGATGGTGATGATTTTATTTTTGAGTCAAAGATTGTTGGTGGTGCTGTTCCTAAAGAATATATTCCCGGTGTCCAAAAAGGGATTGAGAGTGTTATGGGGTCAGGTCCTCTTGCGGGCTTTCCTATGCTTGGTGTAAAAGCGACTCTCATTGATGGTGGCTATCACGATGTTGATTCTTCGGTTTTGGCTTTTGAGATTGCTGCTCGTGCGGCTTTTCGTGATGGGGCAAAGAAGGCTGGTGCACAGCTTCTTGAACCGATCATGAAGGTGGAAGTTGTTACACCAGATGATTATGTTGGTGATGTTATTGGTGATCTCAATTCTCGTCGGGGACAGATTTCAGGAACTGAAGCGCGCGGCATTGCAACGGTTGTGAATGCAATGGTTCCTTTAGCAAATATGTTTGGTTATGTGAATACTCTTCGCTCTATGAGTCAGGGGCGTGCGCAGTATACAATGCAGTTTGATCATTACGAGCCTGTACCTTCGGCTGTTGCTTTGGAGATTCAAAAGAAATACGCGTAATTTCAGGTTGGTAATTAATTTTTAACTTAGTCCTTGGTTTGGACAGAAAATGGAGAGCTCAAATGGCGAAGAGCAAGTTTGAACGAACAAAACCGCATGTTAATATTGGTACGATTGGTCACGTTGATCATGGGAAGA
>NZ_JBHIQS010000023.1:0-18683 GCF_042196685.1 Bartonella sp. AC329YNZD
ACACGTGCAGCCAATGCTGGTGCGACAGTTTCGCAAATGAAAGCGCTTTTTGGCTGGACAGAAGATAAAATGGCATCCCTTTATACCAAAACAGCTGATAGAAAACGACTTGCAATAGAAGCAATCAAAAAGCTACAAAAAGGTTCGGGATAGACATAAAATAAGTTAAAATAATCAACGGAATCAAAACTCCCGAACTTTTATATAACTTATTGATTTTATATAAATATAACGCTCCCTCTCTCTCCGCCATTAATTTAAAACGAACTTTCATATGCTTGATATGACATAGTTTAAAAAGCTCAGCATTTGCAGGATTTTTTATTGTTTGAAATTGACTAGTTCGCGCCGATCTATGCCTGTCATTATGTATACTTAGAAATTACTATTGAATTTTCATCAATTTTATAATTTCTAAGCTCCTCTTCTCTCGATCTTTAGATAACCTGATCTAGCATAAACGATCTCTTCAAATATCATTAAAGGATTTTTGCCATTATCACTAACTTCTGGTAGAGCTTTTAGAATTAATGGTGATCATAGTGCTATTTGCAATTTTGTTGATTAACGGGCTAAATGCGTTTTATCCACATGAGAGATAACGAATACCTCAGCTTTTTTCACGCAATGTGCTCATTTAAAATTAATGTCATGAATATTTGTACAAAATTTTTATCTATACGATAATCAAAAAAAGGCTGACGTAATATAATAATTGAACATCATTCATGCGGCACTTTCTTTTATCTCTAAGCTTTGTATGTAAATAGATAGTCCGTGCAAAATAAATAAAGGGGCGCAAAAGCCTATAAATACACACAGGACGTATAATATAGAAAATGAAAAAAATTTTCCTGCATATAAAAGCACAATAGAGAATAAAGCTGTTATAATGCGCACACTGGCATCGCCTGCCAAAATAACCTCGGCTAAATTTTCACTAGGTGTGATAGCTTGTCCAATTGTTATTCCCGATACCCTAAAATAAAATTGCCCAATACCTAATAAAAACCCCATAATATAAAGGGAATATTGAGTAAAATTTAAATATAAAACAAAAGAGATTGCGATCACGGCAAAAGCCGGTGCCCCCCATACAAAAAAACGAATTAAAGATGGAAATTTCCGTAAATAATAAGATGAGATAAGACCATTGATCACAAAACCCAGTGCTGACAAAGCAAAAATAGAATTTTGAATAGCTGTAAATTTTATGTTATCTGATGTTATAGAAGCAAGAGCAAGTGGCAATAAAACAATAGGCCCCGTATAGAGAGAATTATTCAAAATACGATTAATCGTTAAAAACCGCAACGCAGAAATCCGCCAAAGGCATCTAAAACCAACTCCATAAGCCTTTTGAGATGGCTTTTTTAATAGCTCTTTTACTCTGTTTAGGTGTTGTATAGACTTTATACGAAACCATAAGCTGGCATTCAAAAGATAGATAAATACAATAAAGGCTATGGCTATTTTGTGCCCCAAATGCGCAATTATAAAATATATAAGCAACGGGGATATAATAACAAAAAACTGACAGCAACTAGTATAAAATGCAAAAATTCCAGCTTTTTGTTTGGGAGCTGGAACCAGCAGATTCAAGGCACTATTGTTATTTGGATTATCAGCCCCCATCAAGAGAGAAAGTAAAAAAAATACAAATAAAATAAGCACCGGATTGTTCATAAATAATAAGAAAGACAATAAACAAGCGCAAATAATTTGACTATAAAACCCAATTATAAAGCCTTGATAGTGCGCCAACACATTTCCCAAACATAAACCAGCAATTCCAATTGCGATTAAATTAACGACATTTAAAGTAGCAGACGCTTTTCCCGTTGTATCTTGGAATTGTAACAAAGAAAGGCCAATAGATAATACACCACTAGCACAAAAACTCGTCAAACAACCAATCACAATCATAAGAAACACAGAATTACGCAATAGCCTCTTCCCTCTTAAATAGAGACTCAAGCCATTTTATGATTTTCTCCATTATCGAATATGGTTCGGGACTAAATTCCAGTTTTTCGTAAAATTTTAGTCTAAATGCGTTATAGGCACTTATTTTTCGCAAGTCATCTGTCAGCATGAATTCTATACTTGGTAACGTTGTACGCATAGATTGAGACAAATAATAGGAAATTACTTTCCAATACATATAGGTACGCTCTCTTGCCAAATAATTTCCCAAGGCATATTTCAAGTGACAACCACTTAAAATATATTTCGGACAATGGTGCAACGGATAATAAATAAAAATAGCACCGGCTTCATGTACGGTACAAGAAGAAATATGAATATTTTATCATTTCATAATATTATAAAAACGTTCAGTGAGCAGATCTTCCAAATTTAGTCTAGTCACAACAAGATTGGTTGCTAATTTTTGAGCAACATGAGACAAAACCAATCTTACTGTTAAAGTTCCAATAACCTTTAAGTCAGATTCTGAATAAGCTTTTTTAAAATTCTCCACCTCTATGTTTCTGTGACATATAATAACGAGCTCATCTCGTCTGAATGAACAAGATGTAATTCTAAACCAATATTATCACAAAGTTTTGAGCTCTTGAATTCTCCGTATCCTAATCTGGTATTCTTAAATCATTATAGGAACCGAGAATTTTTAAGTATTCCAACTTTTATTAAACTTTGTAACAATCTATAGGAATCTCCCCTTCACTGACTTCAACAATTATTTTCTCACCACTACAAGAACAAAAAATTATCTTTGAATTTGCTTACTTTTAGAAAGAAAAATGAGCAATACTCTTCCTTAACTAAAAGAAACACGCTCTATACCTTTTTCTTTATGATTATCAAAAAACTATTCCGTTACAATTAACCATCAATCATTAGGATAAATATTCTGCGTTTAGCCTAATAAACTGTTATAATCAATGTTTCTCTCTGTTCTAAAAATCAGCGCTTTTCATTCTAGAGATACTCGTAATTGCTGTAAAATCTTTCCAAAAAAAGCCCCCTTAAACATTGCTATTAACACGATCATCCTGAGAAGTTTTATACATACACACTACATTATACGGAATGCTATGTATTTTAAAACTTACTCAACTAACCAATATTTTCTAATGGGCAAAATAAATCACGAAATTTGTGTGCTGTCACAATTAGAAAAACAATCATATATCTCCCTCTATAATTCAAGAGAATTTCATCGACCTTGTGAATATGTCAATCGCGTATTTTTTTGGAAAATCCCTTTGTATCTTTATAGAGCCTTGTTTTGGCAGCATAATTTTTAATATATCATAAATATTTTTATTTAATTTAATTTTAGAAAACTTAGTCATTATCGTGTTTCATTAAATGATATGAGTAAGGTAGGGATTCAATAGTGTTGTTTTGCAGAAAATATTGCGTCCATTCTCTATTTTGGGGTTCGCCATATTTTCCTAAAAAAGGAGATTTTGTGATAATATCAAAAGGTTCAAGCTTTTTTCCTATAACGAGAATGCATTTTGTTCTGTAGAGAGAAGATCAGAAAAAACACTTAAGCTGGAAAGTTAACATAAATATAGAACTTACTTAATTCTGTTTATATAAGACGGGGTATTGCAAACTATGAATATAGGTTCGCTATGAAAGCAGAACTCCCATAGACGATTGTACATATTTTTTGTATATACTTAGGTCATTCTCGGTTGTCAAAATCTCGCAAATTTTTAAGCATAGATCAGAATTTTTCTCTATAAACTTCGATACTTTGTATGGGGCTGGCTCCTCGAATGCAATAAAAGATGTGTTCTTTCCAAAACTTTTATAATTATCGCAATAAGTTATCAGGTCTTCCATCATATTTTTTGAGGTTAGCTTGTTGTAGAACCCAAATCTAAGCATATTTTTTGAGTATCCATTTACACCAAATAGGCAGAAAAGGCCTAATTGTGTTATTCATGGTTGCATTGAATTCTTTAAAAATGACTTGCTTCCATTTTTAATATTTGTCTATATTTTCAATTATTTGTGCTTCTGAATCCATGTTTTCCTCCCCATTGCTGTATTTTATAAGAAATTGCTACGAATGATCCTCTCCAAAGCTGATAATTCATCATCACTGTGTCCCCAAATTGCTATAATAGCTGGGCAGGTATTTAAATCGATGGTTAGGGGGAGGGGCTCGTTTTCTTTAAAAAAGAGCATAAAATGAACCACATTTTCCCAGGAATAAAGCTTTTGCCGCCATACGTTAACATCTTTTATAATATGACCGTCGATCTCGTTGATAAGGAAGATAATACGCCCTTTTTTCTTAAAGCGACTTGGTGTTTGCGAAAACACGCCTGCAATAAGGTTAACGGAGCTTTCAAGTAAACCATCTTCATAGCAATGCGCGAACAAGGTGGGTGCAATTCCTCCGTGGAGGCGGGCTCCTACTTCGATCATCACTGGACCACGAGCTGTTTGCATGATTTCCATATGCGCAGGTCCATATTCAATCCCCAGCGCGCGAATGCATTGTTTTGCATAAGAGATAAGAGGGGCATAAGAGGGATCTTGAGAATCAAGCACATCAAGTGTTTCATAAACAAAAGTACTTCCATTATGAATACCTTTTTTATATCGTGACAAACTACATATTTTTATAGCCTCTCCCTTTACAACGGCATCGACGATGTATTCTTCTCCCTCCAATCTTTCTTGGAGCAAATAGGCCTCGTTAGGTGCGCCAAAAATATTTTTTTTCTTCCAGTCTATTTCAGAGGTCCACATTACTACTTCCTCAAGATTAGAGAAAAACAAAACACCATCACTCCCTGCAGAATCATTTGGCTTTACCACATAGCCGCTGTGGCTTTCAAAACCATCGAAAGTACAATCGTTTTTTGTAAGAATCTTTGATCGGATGTAAGATAAACCATTTTCACAAAGGCGTTTTTGCATCGCTGCTTTTTTCCGTCGCCAATCGGTAGTCAAGGGGTTATTCCCAAGACAACCATAATAAGCCGCCAATTGCTCTGCACAATAGATACCTCTTTCGGCACCCGCTATTACAGCCTCTATCGTGCCGATAGGAAAGCGTTTCTTTATCTCATCTACACTATGAAGCTTCGTTTCTGCCATGCCCTTTCCCTGATAAGAAAGCATAAAGTGTGAAAAAGGAGCTGCTTGAGAGACAACACCATAACAAGCATAGCCTAATTTTTGCAAAGCAGGGCCATAGAGGGTACCCGTAGAGAAAGGGTCGACAATAAGAATAGGTTTTCTCATACTTTGTTCCGCTGTGATAAAAGGAAAAGAACATAAATAAAGATTATCAATCCTATAAGGGGCAGAAGATAAACAGCTGCTTGAGGACCCATAAGGGCAGAGCTTGTAAGAAGACCAAGGATAACATAACCTGCCGACTGGGAGAGAGTATAAAGCATGCCGCTATAGCTTCCCACCAGCTCTGCTTGAGCCTCTGTTTTGGTGGCTTCAATCGTATGTTTGCGGGCATTAATTCGCATGGTATTCATTGAAAAACCAATAAAAAAGCAAAAGGCCACAGCTAAATAGGGCGATTGTGTGGTGCTAAAAATAAGATCAGCTACGCTCAACATAAGGGCTGGGAGAATAAATTCAAAACGAGGGATTTTGATAAAAGCAGCCAAAAAAGCGCCCATGCCCGCAACCGCACTGCAAAGCCCATAGTATTCAGAGCCAAAATTTTTCACACTCTGAAAAAGAATGGTTGCCAGCGTATTATAAGCGCAAATATGAAAGCCAATAAGTCCTATGCAGACGCATAAAAGTTTAAGCTCACGGGAGAGTCCATCCGCTTGCGGTGTAGGTGCTGGCTTCTTACCTGTTGCAAGTGCTGTGGTATCTGTAGCGTTGTATTCATCGCAAAATATAATATATCCGGCTATAAGGCTTATAATGATGTCAAACACACAAAGTGTCACAATCAAACCATTATAACCGATTTCAGCCGCTGCCCCTCGAGGGCTGGTCGCTTCTAAGAGATAACCACTTAGTGCTGCTCCCAAAAAAGCGCCAATTTGCACCACTGTTTGCATAATTCGGGAAGCCTTTTGGGCGCTAATATAACCACTAAGTGCTAGTTTAGTATTATAAGTCTCGAGTGTGCTTAAGGTAATCAAAGAGAGATAGCCGATAGAGATAGAGACAGCGATAAAACCAAAGGGGGAATCAGCGTAATGGAAAATAGCAATCAATAAAAGAAGGCTATAGATAATGATCCGCCTTTTGTATAAATCGATCAACCGCAGTGAGGCTTTAATGTGCACAAGTCCGCTTTTTTTCAAAAGATAGGGCATAAGGGTGCCTAAAGCCATGGTTACGCCTAGGAAAACCGATGAGGATGTTATGCGATAAGCATTCCAAAGATTACTTAAAAATAAAACCATATCAGAAAGATACAGCAGGACAACAAGCCCATAAAACCGAAACATCAGTTGTTTGTGCACATTATCCCCCCCATTTCAGAATCTCTTCAAAACACACAGTATTATAAATCAGCATACATGTTCAAAAACTGTGAACGTGTACATGTATTGCTGTGCATGTCAAGTTTTTTCGGTAGGAAAAATTGAACGCTGATGTTTATGGTAGAGATAGCTTATTTTCAGGAGAATGAGTAGGATGGAGGCTGGTATTTTTACTGTGTTTCTTGGCAGGGGGCTTGCCAATAAGGGACTATGTCCTAGAGATATATTTTGCACTTTCAAGTTGATTTTGTTTATACTCAAGGTTGAGGTTTTTCTATTGACCGTTGTTAGATGTTGTTGTGACGAATAAACTTCGTTATCTATCAGAAACATTTATGGCATTAGCGCTAAGGTATTGTATTAAAACCTTTACATAGTAGTCTTTTTATAGAGAGAAGGTATTATTGGTTCAGTTTTAGGAGGCTTTATTACGGCTGATTTTGGCGTCGTCGTTGTTTGAGGGCTTATTATAATATTCTTAGTTTCAGTTTATGAATATAGCGAAAATATAGTGAAACATTTGATTCAAAAGCTTTTGCTAGGCATATTTCAATATCTCAGCGATGTTTTCCAAGAATTGCTCTGCTGCTTTTTAACGGAATCGGATATCAAATGCTTATAGCGAGGGAAGTGGTTTGAGAAAAGATAGAGTTGATTTCATTAGATTCCTATGTAGCGGAATCTACTACCAGCTCTTAGGGACAATAAATACTGAGATCGAACTCATTTCTCTACACTTACACGACGCTATAGGAGTAATCCTCGGAAACTCTACTAGAATTCGTTAAAAAATGGCAGGTTATGGAGTGTGATAAAAAAATATATTTTTTACAAATACTTAATCTCATTTTAAGTTGTCTAAAATATAACCTTATCTTAAAACTAAGTCGATATACCGCCATTTATCATAAAGTTAATAAGTTATACAAAATGCGGGAGTATTGTGTTTTTCTGTTTAGAGACGAGTAAAAAAAACACCTTATTAAACATTAAGAGATTTCAGACATAAAACAATTTAACTTATGGAAAGTATATAGACAAAATGTATTTTGATAAAAAAGTTTATAATTCCATGTGGTCTTCAAAGAAATTTCTCGCCATTACTCAACAGAAAAACATATAATACAAACTTTTCAACCCAGTTATTGGTATAGAAATAATCCAGAAATTAGAGATTACTTAGATAATGGAAAAGCAATTGATCCGTTGCTTTTAGCACTCTTATCAGCGACAGATAGACGCAAACATACGCTTGAAATTATTGAACCTTCCTTAACGTCATCGTAAAATTTATTAATTAGGATCGATATGTTTATTCTAGTCTTGCTTATTTTTATGCTCGAGAGCTTTCTGTTGAAAGTGCCTTTAAATTAAATCAATCTATTCTAAGACCTCATATTACATTTTATCTTCATTTACCGCCCATTACTATACTGGAACGGTTGCAGAAAAGGGATGGTTTAAACTTAAAATACGAAGAAAAACTCTCTTTTATTGAAAAAATTTATTTGGAAAGCTAACTGTAATGGGCTTGTTTTAAAAGATTTAGAGAAGAGGAATAGAAAAGTTATCAATATTTATCGTGAGGATAATAGTGTGTTTATTCTTTTAGAGCCAAAGTGTGATGATAGAAGAACGACATGGAGGAGTATACTCGAGCATATTTTAATGCACGGAATAATAAGGGCAATGATGTGAGTGCAGCTTCCATACCGTAAAATTGTTTCACATATGTATAAAGGTGTAGCTTCTGAATAAAACGCACATAAAATATTAAATTTGTTTTTGTCCATAAATGTTCTGTTTTCATAGAAGAATTAATCATACAACAGCACAAAGATTGTAAAAGCCTCAAAAAAGAAATTTTGCTTTCTTAAATTTAATGATCTAAAATGAAAATTGTAAGAATGCCTGTTTTTAAACAGGATGTATCATGCATATCGACTGGGATTCATTTTAGAGGATAATTTATGTTCACTTCAAATTTGAAGGAACGCATTGCTTTATTTGAAAATAGAACTTTTCTCTATTTTACTTTGAGTGGCTTATTTGCTACATTTGGAAGTGGACTAAATTATATTACATTGTCGTGGCTCGCTTACAATCAGACGGGCTCAATCCGTGGTGTAGCGTTGATGATGCTTTTTCTTTGGACGCCTGGCATTATTTTTGCGCCTATTTTTGGCATATTGGCAGATAAATATAACCGTAAAACGCAGATTATTATTTCAAATCTTGTGAGAGGTTTGGTAATCGTAAGCTGGGTAATGCTTTGGCATTTTGGTATAAAAATTGAATTGATGGTCTTATCTGCTCTTTTGGGTATTTTTATCCCTTTTTATATGCCATCAGCTATTTCTTTAATTCAAAGTATTGTGCTGAAGGAACAGCTCATCAATGCAAATGCAACCATCGATATGGTTTATGAACTTGGCACTATCGTAGGTATGGGCTTAAGTGGATTTATACTATCCTATGCAGGAACAAAAGGAACTCTTCTAATAGGTGGTATATTCTTTATCATTGCTGGTTTATTTAATTTTGTAATGAAGGTACCTAAAAACCGAAGATCTAAAAAACAAAACCAGCAAAATTGGTGGGAAAATTATACAGCATCCCTTCATTATTTTAAACAGAATCCGGCTCTTTTTGTACCTTATATAAGCCAGATGATTATTATGACTCTTTTGATGACCATTCCTGTTATTCTCGTTCCTTATATACAAGAGGTTTTACATGCTGATAACAGGACCTTTGCAATATTTGAGGTGCTTTATTCTATGGGCGTATTGACAGGTGCGTTTTTTTCACCACTTCTTTGTAAAGTTTTATCGATAAGGAAAACATTAGCCATTTTATTAGCTTTTATGGCTATTGGCCTCGCTATTTTATCTGTTAATACACACAATTTTGTTGTTTTTCCTGTTTACTTTATGATTGGATTTGGACTTTCGAGTTGGGCTCTTTCGATTTCTTTATCACAACTCTCTTGTGATCCTGAATACCAAGGAAGATTGCAGGCAAGTTTTAATGGTATCTCTGGATGCTTGATCCTCGGATTCTATCTCATTATGGCAAGCGATAACAGTAGCATATCACCTCAATCGATATATTTTTTTCAAAGCATTGTTGCGTTTGTTGGAATTCTCATTGTACTGTTTTATAAACATGAAAAACAATAAATTGGCTTTAAGTGTGGTAAAATACGCTATTTTATAAACATTTATGTTGTGGTATATTTCATATTTTTCTTTTAAAGGGGTGGTGAGCAAATGGAAAGTTAGTGCTTAATAAATAAAGCATAAATTGATATATGCTAGAGAATACTCCCTATTTTTTGATAATAACCCAAAAGAATTGATGCGTCTCTCTAATTCATCTCACTGTTGTTAAGAAGACGAAAACGTAACACTTTAAATCTTCTTGAAAGTTTTTTGTCTAAGCGTAGTAGAAAGTAAAGCGACGATGTAATATCTTATCATATGGGGGGAGTATTGCATTATTTTTGTTTTTCAAAATCCATATGAAAAATTGTATCAATTTCATCCTCGTTGGTATGAGTGTTTCTGCGACGATGCAAGGTTTGCACAATCTCTTTTTTTAAAACAGCATCTGTTTCACTTAAACGGTGAATACTGAGTTCCAATTCAAGAGATAATGCTAAATCCACGCACAGTTTAAGCTCTTCTCCAATGTCGAAACCGCGTTGATAGTCGTCATAAAGACCAACCAGTGTATCAGATAATTCTTTATCGCATAAAGAGGTCATGCTTAATTCCTCAACGTTGCGGGTTTCCATGCAGCTTTTTTAAGTATCACTCCACTATCATCACTTAAAATTGCCATGTATACGAACCTCATGGTTTTGTCAATTTTCTGCAAAATACGCGCTTTTAAATCAAAGCCTATTAAAGATTTTATTACTCCAAGATTTTGAAGCGCCCAATTGTAAATATGGATGGCAATGTGTTTACTATAGAATTTATAGCATTTAAAATACATTGCCAAAAGGCTTTTAATATGCGTAGAGGAAGAGTATTCTGACGATAAACCAAAAACCCTGAAATCTCTATTGCCAGTTACAGCTAAATCAGTGCCATTAATATATAAAATAAGCAAACAGGGTTTGTAAACGTCTAACTTTTTAATAACGAGTGATAATCTCATTTTTTGTAGAATACCAATTATTTTGCCTATTTTATATTGATTTTTAGACATTGATAAACTTTTTACCTTATAAAACCTATGGGAAATGCATTAGCATATTTTTGTAATAAAATTTCAGTGGTATATTGCACAGCATGAAATGAAGAGAATCGTATTAGGCTTTTTGCTTTTGAAAGAATATGACTGCAACTTTTGAGAAAGCAGTTGGCAAGAATTGGCTTGGCATGCAAACTGATAGAGTTGGCATTGGCGCATTTAGTTTTTTCATTGGCCTGTGTCCAAATGTTTTTGACTCTGGAAAATAGCCTCTGATAGGCTTGAGTTTTTCCAAGGTTATATTACAGGGGCGCAGCTCAGAAAAATACCACAGCGATTGCATTTTTTGTAATTGTCATAATTTTCGCTCCTGCTTAAATGGATACTGTAACATCCGTTTTTGTGGGGTTATGTATGTGATAACTGCTCTTCTTAAGGGGCAGTAACGATAAATATAATTATTTAGTCAACAATTATATTGATTTTGGAGTGTTTTTTTGGCTCGTCCGGAAGCAAAACCTAAAACTGAGTTGGCAAAACGTTTTCGTGAAGTGCGTCACGCTCTTGGTTTCACAGAGCGTAAGCAGTTTGCTGAACATCTTGGTATCACTGCTGGCTCTATAGGAACTTATGAAACTGGTATAAGTGAGCCTACAGCCTCTGCGCTCTCCAAATATCAAGAAATTTGTGGTGTTTCATTAGATTGGTTAGTAACAGGCAATGGTGATATGTTTTCAGATATGGCAAAGGCGAAAGCAGCTGGTTTTAAACCGCAGGCGATTCCTGCTGGGCTGATGAAAAAGCTTGGACATTTAGTTTATACGACCTATCATGATGCAAAAATAACACTTTCTCCTGAAGATGTTGCGGAATTAGCAGCAGAGCTTTATGGAAGATTGCAAGAGCTTATTCAAAACCTCAATGATATAGAAGAAATCGACGCCACTTTGCCGCTTTTAAAATTACATTTGAGACGTAAAATCGAAGCTGAAAAAACACCTCTAGCAACTTCATAAGATACGAATGAACAGCTTTTTAAAAAAATAAAACTTTTTTGATTTTCTGCTGTATAACCAAGTTTGGAATGTGAAAATCTCACGATTTTCGAGTCTCTTATTCGATCTGAAAAACGAGAAACTATTATTATAAATCAATATATTTCTCTGATTAAAGATAAAATGGTTCATAAAAAGAATGACGAGTAGTGATACAAACAAAATTTCTTCAAAATGAAGCGAGTATAGCATCATTCCTGAAATATTTGTTGGTTGAAGAAAAGATACGGACAACGGTGAAAATACAGTGGGTTATGTGAGAGGAAAGAGTTTAGAAAACAGCTTTAGTGAAAATACAAGGACGGTGTTTGATGACTATGAAGGGGAACAGACATGAAAGAAAGAAGAACGAAAGCTTATTTATAGCGCTTTTATCTTTTTATGAAGATGATAAGATGAGCACGTTAAAACTTTTTACAGAGCGTGCATCATTATATTTAAGACAGATTTCTTTCAAAGGTGTGCATCATATATTGAAACAGATTACTTCGCAGCAAAGAGTGATGTTATCATGATAATTGTCATTATTACATTATGCTATAAGTTAAAAAATCATAAATTTGTGCTTATAAGAACAGCTATTTTATTGAGAAGTATTTTTATAAATTTATAAAAAATTATTTTTACACTCTTGCCATTCTTTTAATGCGCTTTATTTGAAAGGTAGAATTGCTCTTTAGTGAAACTATTTTTGTTAAGAGATAAATCGCAGTGTTTTTGAATGGAGATAACGGTATATTTTCAAAGTTTTGTGTTTTTATTTATTTTTTAGCTTGAATCCCTCTAGCTAAAAGGGTTGGGGACTTTTCTAGATTCGATGTTGTTGCAAAGATTTTAGGGCGATGCCGTAAAAAATAGCGGTATCGTAGGGGGAGGGTTTTGTCTTGATTTATTGGTTTTTGAAGTGCGCAAACTGAGGGTTTTGCCATGAGTGTTTCCGCGCGTTGTAATGATGTTGAACTCTGTTGGAGGAGGTTCTTATGAAAAAAAAATATTCCACACCAAATTTAATTAAAGTTGTCTCTCTTAGTACGGTAATGGCGACACTCTTATCGAGTGTTTCTCCTGTTTTTGCGGCGAATCTCTCAATAACAGGAGAGCTAGTTAGAAGCACAAGTGGTGCTAGTGTCATGTATCCGTATGGTAGTCATGGGAGTGTTGTTTTTGCTGGTGATGATGACTACTGTGGTGCAGACAATGTTATTGGTCGTGGTGGTAAACAACAGCAGGTAATTCCTGATACTGGACGAATAACTGCAGAGGAGCAATATAATAGATTTATTACTGATCAAGAGTTTAACAGTCGTCATCCTTATGGTACGACCACTGAAAAGGTTATTTGGACGGGTGATGGACACACGGCTAGGGCTGATGGTAGAGTTTTGGGTGGTTATATGGGGACATTTTCCACCAGTGGTTTTGCTAGCGCTATGCCTGAGGCTTACGGTGTTTATTCTTTTGCTACGGGGTGTGGGTCTGCAGCGACGGGTAATTATTCAACCGTTTTGGGTGCAGGTGCAACGGCGAAGGCTGGAGGAGCTCAAGCCTTTGGTGTTTCCGCACTTGCAAGTGGTAAAGCAGCTGTTGCTATGGGGGTTGGTTCAGAGGCATCGGGGGAATCTTCAGTTGCTATTGGAGGACTTGCAACTGCTTCTGGTGACAGTAGTATTGCTTTAGGTACAAAAGTTAAGGCAGAAAAGAGTTATACGATTGCTATAGGTACAGATGCTGAAGCTTTGGGGTCAGGTGCTATTGCAATAGGGGTCAGGCGCTCTGACAGAACCGAAGAAAATAATCCTAACAGAAAAGTAACAGCGAAGGGAGAAAACGCGATTGCTATAGGTACACATACCTATGCTGAAACGGAAGATTCTGTTGCTATTGGCGCAAATGCACAAGTAACGGTGTATGACGGTGTTGCTATCGGTGGTGGCTCGGTCTCTGATAGGAACAAGGGCGTTAAGGGGTATGACCCTTACCTTAATGGTGATTCGACAGAAACCGGTATGGCATGGAAAAGCACAGCAGGTGCTTTTAGCGTTGGTGAAGTTGGTGGTACTAGTAATGGTAACCTAACACGACAAATTACAGGGGTCGCTGCTGGAAGTGAAGATACCGATGCGGTAAACGTGGCGCAACTAAAAGCTATGAGAGATGTCATAGCAGGGGCAGGGGGTTGGAAACTTTCTGCTAACGATACAGATCCTACAGACGTGAATCCAAGCAATACCGTAGATTTTTCAGTGAAAAATAGTGAAGTAGGAAAAGATAACTTAAAGATTGCAAAAAAAACTGAAGATACTAAGCATAAAATTGAATTTACTTTGAGTGATATTCTCAAACTTACAAGCGTCACCACAGGCCAAAGCACGATGAGTGATGATGGTTTTATTATTGATAATGGTCCAATGATGACTATTGATGGTATTGATGCGGCCAAGCAAAAGATCACAAACGTAGCAGATGGGTCTGAACCTAACGATGCAGTGAATTATAAGCAGTTGCAAGAGGTGAAAAACGCGAACAAAACGAGTTGGCAGCTTGCTGTTAACGGTGGAAATGCTACGGCTATTGGTCCAAATGGTACAGTAAATTTTCAGTCAGCTGACAATAAAGGTACAAAAAATATCAAGATCGAAAAAGATAATGATCACAATGTCACATTTGATCTAGCTGATGATATTCAGGTAATGACTGTCACAGCAGGAGAAAGCGTTATGAGTGCTGTTGGCTTTGGGTTTACTGATGGTAATGGACCGAGCATAACTGTTAATGGTATTCATGCTGGTGATAAAACGATTAAAGGAGTAGCGGCAGGGGAAGAAGATACTGATGCTGTAAATTATAAGCAGTTGACAGAGGTAAGAACACTTGCTGAAGCAGGCTGGAAACTTTCTGTTGATGGGAACAATGCTACAGATGTTAAAGCTGGGAGTACAGTAGATCTTATTGCGGCTGTGGGTGAAGACGGTAGCAAAAATATAAAAATTGCAAAAGACAGTAATCAAGTTACATTTTCTCTGAATGATACTCTTAAGTTGACGAGTGTTACGACAGGGAACAGCATTATGAGCAACGATGGCTTTACGTTTATTGATGGTAATGGACCAAGCATAACTTTAAATGGTATTAATGCTGGTGATAAAAAAATTACAGGAGTAGCTAAGGGGGCAGAAGAAACCGATGCTGTAAATTATAAGCAGTTGACAGAGGTAAGAACACTTGCAGAAAATGGCTGGAAACTTTCTGTTGATGGTAATAATGCTACAGATGTTAAAGCTGGGAGTACAGTAGATTTTGTTGCTGGTGAAAATGAAGATGGTAGCAAAAATATAAAAATTGCAAAAGACAGTAATCAAGTTACATTTTCTCTGAATGATACTCTTAAGCTCACGAGTGTCACGACAGGCAACAGCATTATGAGCAACGATGGCTTTAAGTTTGTTGATGGAGGACCAAGCATAACTGTGAAAGGTATTGATGCTGGTAGCAAAAAGATTACAAAAGTGAAAGCTGGTACTGATGATACTGATGCAGTAAATTATAAACAGCTGAAAGACTTTACAGCGGGGATGGAAACGGGCTGGAAGCTTTCTGTTGATGGTGATAATGCTACAGATGTTGAAGCAGGAAGTACAGTAAAGTTTGTTGCAGTTAAGCATAAAGACGATGATAATAATGAGAGTGAGAACACAAATATAAAAATTACCAGAGGTGATAACAATGAAGTAAAGTTTGATTTAAGCGAATATATTAAAGTTGGTCGTGTAGAAACAGGGGATAGCAGAATGAGTAATGCCGGTTTCATGATCAAAGATGGCCCAAGAATGACCAAGGGTGGTATTCATGCCGCCAATACAAAAATTACAGGAGTCGCAGATGGTAGCAATGAGCATGATGCTGTTAACCTTTCACAATTATATAAAATGAAGTTTGAGATAGAAGACAATAGTCTTGTTAAATGGAGTAAAAGTAAAAAAAATATTACCATTGGTGCTGAAAAAGAAGGTATCGAAATCAATATTGCGAACTCTGAAGGCAGAGATCGAATTATTTCTGGCGTTGCAGTTGGAAAAGTCAGTTCCGATTCAACAGAAGCAATAAATGGCCATCAACTGTTTAATTATATTACTAATATAGTAGATTTTTTTGGTGGTGAGGAGACAGATATACTTAATGGTATCAAACCAACATTTACTGTTCAGAATACAAAACACGACAATGTAATGGATGCTTTCGCTGCTGTTGATACTTCTATCACAGATATTTATAGTCAGATTAATAATGTAACAGAAAACAGTCTTGTTAAATGGAAAGAAGATCAGAAGCTTATTACCATTGGTAAAGAAAAAGGCGGTACGAAAATTGATATTACAGGTACTGAGGGAGAGCGAACCATTGCAGGTGTGAAAAATGGAAAGATTTCAGAAGATTCAACAGAAGCGATAAATGGTAGTCAGGTCACAAAGATATCTGGAGATGTTGCAAAATTCTTTGGTGGGGATGCAGCATTTCAGGATGGTGCTTTTATAGGCCCTAGATATAATCTATCTAAAGTATCTGCAGATGGTAGCGTAGAACAGAAAACCTTTAAAAATGTTGGTGATGCTTTGACAGAGCTTGATGCAAATGTCAAAAATGTGAATAGTCGTATAAAGTATGTAGATAATAAATTTGATAAGTTCTCTCAAGATGCTTTGCTTTGGGATGATGGTAAACAAGCATTTGCTGCACGTCATGAAAAAGACGGACGTAAAACAGATAGTAAGATTACTTACCTTTTAAATGGTGATATTTCAGAAGAGTCAACAGACGCAATCAATGGTTCCCAAATTCATTCTATGGGCAGTGACATTGCAAAATTCTTTGGTGGTAATACCTCGTTTGAAAATGGTATTTTTGTTGGACCACAGTATAATTTATCTACCGTTTCTGCAGATGGTAAGGTAGAACAGAAAATCTTTGACAATGTTGGTGAGGCTCTTGAAGGACTTGATGTAAATGTCAAAAATGTGAATAAACATATACAATATGTAGACAAGAAATTTGATGATAAATTTGATAAATTTTCTCAAGACGCGTTACTTTGGAGTGAAGAGGAGCAAGCGTTTGTTGCACTTCATGAAAAAGACGGACGTAAAACAGATAGTAAGATTAAGTTCCTTGCGGATGGTGATATTTCAGGAGATTCAACAGATGCAATAAATGGTTCTCAACTTTATAAGATGGGCGATAAGATTGCAAATTATTTTGGCGGTGGTGCTCGCTATGAGAATGGAGAGTGGAGCGAACCTACTTTCAAAGTTTCTCAGCGTAATGAGGATGGCACTATTGTTGAGAAAAAGCATCATAATGTCGCTGATGCTTTTGAAGGTGTCGATAATTCTATTACGGATATCTATAATCAGATTAACAATGTAACAGAAAATAGCCTTGTAAAACAGGAGGGAGAAGATGGTCTTATTACAGTTGGTAAGGCGACAGGTGGTGCTAAAATAAGCATTGCAAATAAAGATAATCAAGAGAGAACACTTTCTGGTGTAAAAGATGGAGAACTTTCTCAAACATCTACTGAAGCAGTAAATGGTTCACAGCTTTTTGCTACGAATGAGAAGGTTACAACTGTTACTGATAATCTTAAAACAGTCGCTCAAAATACATCGAAATATTTTGGTGGTAGTACAGATGTATTGAACGGTATAGAACCAGCTTTCCTTATTCAGGGGGAGGCCTATCATAATGTTACGGAAGCGTTTACAGGTGTTAATACTTCTATCACAAATATTGATAATAAGATTTCCGAAGTGGTAAAAAATAGTCTTGTTAAGCAAGACGGAGTTTCTGCTCCTATCACTATTGGTAAGGATACAGCTGGTACTGAAATCAATATTGCGGGATATGCTGGTGTAGCGCGTTCTATTTCTGGTGTTAAGGCAGCAGAGAAGGGTGATGAAGCTGTTAACAAAGACCAACTTGATAAAAGCATAGATAAGATTTCTAAAGATATTGATACAGTAACTGCAGCAGCAGTTCTCTACGATAAAGGTGAAAATGGCAATGTTAATTACAGTAGTGTAACTTTAGGTGGCGATAAGAGCAATGGGCCAGTTGCTCTCCTGAATGTTAAAGATGGTGCAATTTCCCAGGATTCTCGTGATGCAATCAATGGTAGCCAGATTAATAAAATATCAGGAGATATTGCAAATTACTTTGGTGGTGGTGCCTCATTCGAAAATGGTGCTTTTAAACAACCAAAATATAGCTTATCTACCATTGTTGAAGATGGCCAAGTAGCAAAAGTTAACTATTATAATGTTGGTGATGCTTTGACGGGGCTTGATGCGAATGTCAAAAGTGTGAATCAGCGCTTAACGAATGTATCCAATGAGTTTAATCAGAAAATTGAAGGTATCTCAAAAGATGCTTTATTGTGGGATGATGGAGAAGGAGCATTTGTTGCACGTCATGAAAAAGATGGGCAGAAGACAAAGAGCAAATTGAAGTATCTTTTGGATGGTGAGATTGCCGAAGGTTCAACGGATGCCATTACAGGGAACCAGCTTTATCTCATGAGCAATAAGCTTGCTAATTATTTCGGTGGTGGTGCTAAATATGCGAATGGTCAATGGACAGACCCTACCTTCAAGATTTCTAAAGTCGATGAGAATGGCAATACTGCTGAGAAAGAGCACCATAATGTCGCTGATGCTTTTGGTGATATTAATACGGGGATGTCAAATATTAATAACCGTATTAATGATGTCATCAACAAGGTTGATTCAGATGTTCTACACTGGAATAAGGAGAAAGGAGCCTATGACGCTAACCATGATGGTCAACCAAGTAAAATTATCAATGTAGCCGATGGTAAAGTTGAAAAAGATTCAAAAGATGCGGTTAATGGTGGACAACTTTGGGAAACCAATGAACGTATCACTGGTGTTGAAAAAGATGTTAAGCATAT
>NZ_JBHIQS010000024.1:0-11356 GCF_042196685.1 Bartonella sp. AC329YNZD
AAACCTTTGGTGATGATGGTACCATCCGGATTGGCAGAGATTTTGACCTTGATCCTATGGGACCTGCAATTGAAGGCGGCGTTGGCATCAATGCGCAACTGTCTCACAATTTCTCCCTTCATGGTGATGTAAGCTATCAACAAAAGCTTCAAAAAACCGGTGTGTCTGGTGCAAGCTTTTCAGGAGGAATACGCTATCAGTTTTAAAACAAAACTGTCAAAACAGCCTATTCATTCTATTTAATTTAACAAAAAAGGCAGTATAGTATACTGCCTTTTTTATTTATAAAATCTGTTTTGCTTTCAAAGAACCTCTTCTTAAAAAGAAAAAACAACAAAATAGTTGAATCATTCTCATGTACCATTGAAAATTTTTTATAATAGCTTTTTCTTTTTTAAAGAATAAAACTTAGAATTTTTTGATAAATAAGAGCTAACACTGTAAAAAAATAAACAAATCAAAAACAATAAAAATTAAACTATATCCTAAAGAATAAACTTTCCTAGAACACATAGCATTATTAATCACCTATTATTTTTACAAGCTTAATGCTCTTCTACAATGAAAACTTCTAAACATAAATTTATAATCAACAAACTGTACAACAAATACATAATGCGTGTTATGAGTCATCTGTATGACTCATAATGTTGTATGCCTGATAAAGTAAAAAATATGAGAGCTAAAATTTCTCTCAATAAATTATATCGATAAGATTTCATACTATAAAAAATACAAAAACTCTCTATTACAACCAAGATACTAAATACTTCTCAAAACCCAAAATAGAAAAATGTATTTTCTCTTTTGAAAAATCGATCATACTCTTTGCTCTCTATGGACAATAGGCTCTATACTTGCTTCAAAGAACTCCTTTGTATAATCATGTTGCGCATGTAAATTACGCAATTCATCATTGCTAAGCTCTTCAAGAATAATCCCTTTATGCATAATCCCAACACGTTCACAAATATGTGCAACAACAGCAAGATCATGGGATACCATCAAATAAGTAAGCTTTTTTCTTTCTCGCAACGATTTCAACAAGTTTAAAATTTCAGCCTGTACCGACACATCCAATGCAGATGTTGGCTCATCAAGCAACAAAACCTCTGGCTCAATAATCAAAGCACGTGCAAGAGCAATACGCTGACGCTGCCCCCCAGACAACTCATGAGGATAACGATAAAGAAATGAAGAATCTAAACCAACAGAATCTAAAGCATCCTCTACCCGCTCCTTTTGATTATCCATACCATGGATTTTGAGAGATTCAGAAAGAACCTTATGAACCATTTTTCTTGGATGAAGCGAAGCATAAGGATCTTGAAAAACCATTTGAATACAGCGTAAAAAATCTTTACTTCGTTTTTTTTCGACTTCTTGTCCAGCAAAAAGGAACTTTCCGCTATAATCGTGAATAAGCCCTACCAATGTATTCAAAATAGTTGATTTTCCACATCCAGATTCACCAATTAAACCATAAGCTTCACCACGCTTAATATAAAAATTAACATTTTTAACAACTGTTACTGCCTTATGCCTATGGCCAAAAGTTACAGATAAATTAGAAACATCAATAATATTCTCACAATTTGTCATGGGGAACCTCCTCAACACCATTAACAATCGTAGGATTATACAACCAATCAGGATCACGCTCAGGAACAGCCAAAACATCAACAGGATTGTCAAGCCGTGGCAAACTCGCAAGCAAAGCCTTGGTATAAGGATGACAAGCGTGAGACAAATCAGAAGCTGGCAACTCTTCTAACACACGGCCTGCATACATTACCAAAATACGATCACAAAAATCAGCAATCATATTCAAATCATGACTAATGAAAATAAGCCCCGTTCCAGACTTTGTCACCAGTTCATCTAATACGGATAAAACTTGTCGTCTGACCGTAATATCAAGCGCAGATGTTGGCTCATCGGCAATAATTAAATCAGGTTTTGGAATAAGCATCATTGCAATCATTACACGCTGACCCATCCCCCCTGATATTTCATGAGGAAATAATCGCATCACATGTTCAGGATCACGAATATGAACAGATTCTAACATAGATATAGTCTGCTCCCGCGCTTCTCCTTTTGAAACGCGGTAATGAATACGGTAAGCCTCCATAATCTGCTCACCAATCCGTATTAAAGGATTAAGTGAATATTTGGGGTCCTGTAAAATCATTGAAATACGCTTACCTCGGATTTTTCGCATCTGAGGTTCACTTGCGGTCAATAAATCAATATCATCGAAGCGCATTTTTTTAGCTTTAACAATTGCTGATTTTGGACTCAACCTTAGTATTGCGCGCCCAGTCATCGATTTTCCAGATCCGGATTCACCAACAATTCCAATTTTTTCTTTTCCGACAGAAAAACTAACACCGCGTACAACTTCTGAAATACCGCGCGCTGTAGGAAAAGAAATACGTAAATCTTCTACTTCTAATAATTTATTACCCATTGCGTGGATCCAATACATCACGAAGACCATCACCTAAAAGGTTGAAAGCAAGACTTGCAAATAATATTGCACAGCCTGGTATTGCTGCTAACCACCAATTTGTCATCATAAATTCCCGCCCTGAAGAAAGCATCGCACCCCATTCAGGACTTGGAAGTTGAGCTCCCAACCCTAAAAAACCAAGACCAGCAGCCGTTAAAATAATTCCAGACATATCCAAAGTTAATCGTACAATCACTGAAGGAATACACATGGGCGCAACATGAAACAAAATAATTCGCCAAGCAGATGCCCCTTGCAGGCGGACTACAGAAACATAATCAGAAGAACGTATCATCAAAGTCTCAGCACGTGCTAAACGTGCAATTGGCGGCCATGCTGCAATTGAAATTGCAATAGAAGCATTTTCAATCCCAGGGCCCAATGCGGCTGAAAATGCAAGAGCTAAAATCAAACCTGGAAAAGCAAGAAAAATATCGACAATGCGCATGAGCACAGTATCAACCCATCCGCCCATATAACCAGATACAGTTCCAACAATAAGCCCTATTGGACCTACAATAACTGTTGTAAGAAAAACAACATAAAGAGTAATACGAGAACCAAAAACAAGGCGACTAAAAATGTCACGTCCCAATTCATCTGTTCCAAAATAATGCGCCATAGAGGGTGGCTGCAACCTATGCCCCAGATCATTGCTAAGAAAATCATGCGTAGCAATCCATGGAGCAAAAAATGCACATATGATAATAATACAAATAATAAGCAAACCCAATACAGCCGAAAAGTTATGAAAAAACTTAACCAATGCGTGATAAATTCTTTGTATGTTTGCTTGAATTATGGACCGCGGAATAGGGTCATTTAACCAACTTCTCAAAGAAGATGATGATTGCGATTTATGATGATTACTTACTGTCATATTCAACGTGTCCTTGGATCAAAAATGCGATAAAGCAAATCAGAAAATAAATTAATGGCAACAAAGATAAATCCTACAAGTAAAGTACATCCTACAACTGCATTCATATCTCCGGCCAAAAGAGCATTTGTCAAGTAATGCCCAAAACCAGGCCAAGCAAAAACTGTCTCCGTCAAAACAGCCCCTTCTAATAAAAAAGCATAAGATAGCGCCACAACGGTAATAACCTGAACAGCAGCATTCCTAAAGGCATGCCCCCAAACCGTTCGTGCCCAAGATAACCCCTTTACACGGGCAGTAATAATATATTCCTGATTGAGTTGCTCAATCATAAACCCACGAGTCATACGGCTAATATAAGCCATAGCACCGAATGCTAAGATCAAAGCAGGCATAATAATGTGACTAAAGACATTACCAAAAGCCTCCCATTGTCCTTGGCTCGCTGTATCCCAAAGAAAAAATCCTGTTTTAGGTTCAAAAGAATATTCATAAAGAAAATCAATACGTCCTGGACCACCAACCCAGCCAAGCTTGGCGTAAAATATTAACAACGCCATTAAACCAAGCCAAAATGTCGGGGTAGAATAACTTACAAGTGTAAAAACACGGACAACATAATCAATAAATGAATCGCGATACATTGCTGCAAAAACACCAAATGGAATCCCAAGACTTGTACCAATAACAATAGCAACGGTTGCAAGCTCTAATGTTGCAGGAAATACGCGCATAATATCAGTTAAAACAGGACGCCCAGAAGTTAAAGCATCTCCAAAGTCAAATAAAAATACATTATGAAGATACTTCCAATATTGGACAATCAACGGCTTATCAAGACCCAGCTTATAATACATTGTATCATAGGCCTCCTGACTGATATTATCACCAAGAATAGACAAAACGGGATCTAGAGGGAGAAGATGACCAAGAAAAAAAGTAATCGTCACCAACCCAAATAATGTGATAATAACTGAAATAAGAAGTTTAAATCCCTTGAACAAAAAATTCCATAAAAACAATTTTTTCTGCTTTTCTGATACAGCTCTTTCAGTCTCTGAAAGTGGCAAAATCATTATAAAAATCCCCTCTGTAGCGATAAAATATAAAGCGAATACTTTTTTTCATATAACGAAATAATCTCTTATTAAACATGTTCTACAATCTTTCTCTACAACATGCTTCTTTTTATTTTTCTGCTTCATTGTAGTAAAGTCTGTAACTATTCCAAACCCATTTTTTGACATCAGGTCCTATACCAACGGTATAATATGTCTGAAATAAATAAACCATAGGACCATGCTCTAGCACATAATGCTGTAAAGTACGATATTGCATAATACGCTTATTGGGATCTTTCTCAAATAAAGCATGCATCACCATTTTATTAATATTTTCATCATAATATCCAGCGCGCCAAGCCAAATACATATTGTGCTTTTTTGTAAATGTTGGATCAGGATTAAATACATGATTTAATGAAGCAGGATGTCCATCAGGATCAGCACTCCCCCACCCCATAAGTGCAGTATCATAATTTCCACCCCGTACACGGCTTAACAATTGATTTTGTGCCATTTTTTCAATTGTCAGCTCAACACCAATTTTGCGTGCATTGGCTTGAATAGACTGTGCAACAGATGACATATAACTAAGGCTTCCAACTAAAAGATTAGCTTTAAAGCCATTAGGATAGCCAGCCTCAGTAATCAACTGTTTTGCTTTTTTCAAATCCAACTTAAAAGGCAATCCTTCTTTTTCATCTAAAGCACCTGGAACACCCAAGGACATATAAGTTGCTCGGGGAATAGCAATCCCCTTCAAAACAGTTTTTCCAAGACCTTCATAATCAACCAAATAACGAAGTGCCAACCTAACCTTTTCGTTTGCTAAAATTGCATTTTTGTTATTTAACGATAGATAAATAATCTGCGGGCGCAAAACACGGCTAATTTTGATCCGACCGCCCTTTTTTTCAAGATCTAAAATATCCTCTGAAGAAAGATCACGTACAATATCCACATCACCTTTTTCCAAAAGAAGTCTTTGACTTGATGAATCCGCTACATGCTGCACAACGATCTTCTTAATTTTAGGCACTTCACCCCAATAATGCTGTGTAGCCTCTAACACAACTTTATCCGCTGGAGACCAGTTCACCAATTTATAAGGCCCAACACAAGCAGAATGTGTTGCTAAATATTTATTCCCCATATCACCGTCAAGACTCTGCGCTTCAATTGTTTTCCGATCAAGCAAAGCAGAAGCATAAGATTGTCCAATAACAGTCAATATAAGTTGTATAGGATAGGATTTATCAAATTTTAATTGTAAAGTTTTATCATCAAGAGCCTGAATATTTGTTTCAACATTTTTTTTGGTAAACCCATAATCCATTAAAGATTGAGCATAGCTTAATCCTAATTTAATAATCCTCCGCATCGACCACACCAGATCTTGCGCCGTCGCTGTTCTCCCATCATTAAACTTCAAATCATCACGAAGATGAAAAACTATTCTTTTTCCATTATCTAAAACGTCCCAAGATTGTGCCATAGCAGGGCGAATTTTTGTGGGATCATGCTCATCATATTGCACTAACGCGCTACAAATATTCGTCAATAATTCACTCGTCACAACCTCAACAGTTTGCGCTGGATCAAAACTACTAATTGAATCAATATTCCATGCCATCACCAATATATCTTTAGATGAGGCACTAAATGCTGATGTTACAGCCCCATTCAAGAAAACGAGTGTGCTTAATAAAATAGAAATTTTTTTCAACATTCTTTTTTTTCCATTTTATCTCTTCCTATTGTACTCTTGTATCTTTTCACACAAAGTGATTATGATTTTGTTTTTTTAAACAGCATGGCATCAAACATCAACTTCATTTAATCGAACCAAGCATCTATAAAGTAATTCTCTTATCCATCAATCTATATTCGGAATACAGAGAATCTATAACGATAAACAAAGAACCTCCCCAATATAACTTCTCATATTCATCCCTTCCTGTAAACGACCTCAATCATATATTGCATAAACATCTCTCACAATTTCATCCTTAAAAAAACTGAAAGACTTTTATGTGAGAAAATATTTTCATCATGCAATTATGATTAAGCACTGTTTATCTTTGACAACATTTAAAGACACACTTATTTTTCAATTTTATTATAAAAAATACGCGGCGCACTATTCCAAACCCATTTTTTGACATCAGGTGTCATCGCTATAGCGCTATATTGCTGATAAATAAACGCATAAGGCCCTTTTTGCATCAGTTCACGTTGTAAATCAGCATAAAGTTGCGCCCGTTTTTGCGGATCTTTTTGAAACAATGCCTCTTCAACTTTTTTATTCATCTCGGCATCAAAATATCCATGCTTCCAACTAGGATAGGCGGTATTTTTTGCCTCAAACCGATTATCAGGATTATAAACAAGACGTGAAGCCATTGTATGGGGATCCGCAGAATCGTTATTCCATCCGATAAAAGCCGTATCAAAAGCCCGTGCATTCACTTTTGAAAACAACTGTGTACCTGCCACACGTTCAATTTTAAGACGCACCCCTGCCTGTGCAGCACTATCTTGAAGTGACTGAGCAAGTAACAAAGTATAAGGAGCATTTAAGACAAGAAAATTTGCCTCAAATCCATTCGGATAACCGGCCTCTGCTAAAAGCTGCTTGGCTTTTGCAACATCAAATGTAAAGGGTTGTCCTTCTTTTTCATCCAGAGCCCCAAAGTTACCAAGAGGAATAAAACTTGCCCGTGGAACACCAATCCCTTTGAGAAGATTCTTGCCAAGACCTTCATAGTCAATAAGATAACGCATCGCCAAGCGTACTTTTTCCTTAGCAAAAATGGGATTTGTCGTATTAAATCCCCAATACATCATGGTTGGATCTAACACTTTTTCGATTTTAATATCTGTTGTTTTTTGCAGATCAGCAAGATCTTCAGGAGCCAAATTACGGGCAACATCAATATCGTGCTTTTGCAACAACAAACGTTGTGTACCTGACTCCACAACATGACGAATGAGAATCTGCTTTAGTTTCGGGGCTTGTCCCCAGTAGTGGGAGCTTGCACGTAACAAAAGAGCTTCTCCAGGGCGCCAACTGCTTAACTGATAAGGACCAACACAAGCAGCATGACTCTTCAAATACTGATTTCCCAGATCGCCATCTTTTTCGTGCTTCATAATTGTCTTACGATCAAGCAAAGCTGTTGCTGGACTTGCAACAATATTATTAAGAATAAGCTCTGCTGGATAAGGCTTATCAAATTTCATCACCACTGTTTTTTCATCTGGAGCTTGCAAAGCATCATCAACATTTTGCTCTGTAATTCCATATTCATTAAAAATTGTCGCATTGGTCATCTTTAATTTAACAATCCGCTTCATACTCCAAAGAAGATCATTGGCATTGGCTAATCTGCCATCATTAAACTTCAAGCCATCACGCAAATGAAAAGTAATCACCGTACTGTGATCATCCCCTGAAACATCCCAATGTGTAGCTAATGCTGGAACCATTTTAGCAGGATCATCCGTTGCGGTACTGACCAAACTATCACAAACATTGCGGACAATTTCACCTCCATAAACATCATTAAGTTGTGCGGGATCAAATGTACTAATTGCATCGAGATTCCAAGCCATCACAAGGGTATCTGCGGGAGTTTTTGCTGAAACCTGTTGTGCAACCATCCCCAGTGCTATAAAAGCAGAAACAAGAGAGCTGCTATTCTTTAATATTTTTTTCTTTAAGTTCATAAACTTTCCCCTTTATTTTTTATCAATGAATGATGCTCAAATGACATAGCAAATTTATAATTATAAAAACTGAACAAATACGTTCTAATTGCTTATACAAAGTCATCCACTTTATAAATTCACTGACTTAAGTTTCAATCAAACCATAGCGAACATGCACTATATGTTTTGCTAACTAGTATCACATTTTTTTCATAATATCTCTTTGCATACAACAATACGCTATATCAGCCCCAATAAATTATCAAAATGATAAATCCTGTATCCCCCCAGAAAACGGTAAGCTTTTTAAAAAATCATTGCGCAAAGATTTATAAACTCACTGTTTTATTCTTTTAGGGTGTATTTAAAATAAATATGCAAATTTTAAAAACCGTCATCCTCCTCAAACACTCAATTTCAAGATACGACGCATCTTTACTACATGATAAAAACTGCCTCGAAATAGTAAAAAAATATAAGAAAATATTTTTTCTACCATAAAAAGCCGCTTAATCTTTTGAAAATTAAGTATCAAAAATTTTACGTTTTTACCAACAAAACCAAACACGTTAATAACGATAAAGAAATAATGAGAAAAGCCATTCCTTACAAATTTTGTCTTCTGAGAGATAAAGCTTGCAATAAAAGAATGCACACAAAAATACCCTTTCTCATTGATAAAAACAAAATTCATTATACGATTTTCCCCAAAGACATTACGAATATAAATCCTTTTAAACTTTAAATGTGCATCATTGCTTTTTCGCTATAAAAATAAAATAGCAAACAATATACCGCAATAAAACTCTCGTTTCCAACAGCAAAATACAGAGATTCAATTCAGCAATGTAGCGTATACAGCTCTGCCTGAGCTTAAGCATCCTCCCCAAAACTGGAGCTCACACACAGCAAAATTACTCTCTAATGGAAAAAAGTTATCAGATAATAAAATCTAACACAAGCAGCTTGAGTCATTTAATTTCAATTTTTCCTAACTGCATTTTGTTTTATATTGCTCAGGCAAGTATTAAGCAAGCGACCATCACACAAATAAACTAACAGTCATACAATCCAAGCAAATTATAACAATGCAACAACACCGCCACATCTAAAGATGACTTTGCATTAATCAATAAACATGAATAGAATATTCATTCCTTAATAAAAATACCTCTTCTCAATCATTTCAAACGCCAAAAGCTGTTGCAGTATTTAAGAATTGGCAAAAAGAAGAATGGTGATTGATAATGTGAATCTTTGTAAAGTAAAAATGAGAGGACACAATCATATCTTATACATTCACAAACACCATCGAGTATTTAGAAATTCTTCTTTTAAAAACCCATAAATGAGCAATAAAATAATATTCTGTTTTGTTTGAATGACTTAGACTCCATAATCACGCAACACAACACGACCACATCCAAAAGCAATAATGCAACAACAAACATCTTAAACAATGAAAAGACTATTTTTGTTTTTTGAGCATGATTTTCTTTCAACATAAATAGCTTAAATATATAAACATCTTTTTACATCATTGCAAAGGATATACTCTAGAGCATATCATTGAAGTTTATTACTAATTTTTTCAAATGAAAAATGAACAAAAAAACACCTTTATCTACCTATCTTCAATCAAAATCTAATTTTTGTACGAAATCATAGTTTAACTCTACGGCATTCTTCCATATAGAGAAAAATTTTTAGGTATAAGCTCTTTGAATACAAATCGTTAACCATGAATAAAGCAGGAATTTTATCCATCTTGATAATTTATAAAACCCTGCAGCGTTAGCTCTATCTATGAATTGTAAAAAATTCTGTTTTTTATATTATCGGATAATAAAATTGAAATTATTTATAATATTGTTTAAAAATTTTAATTGATTTGCATTGTTTGGCAATAGATCAAATTTTAATCACTCGTCGCTTAATTTTATCTTTAATCTTATCATAGGAACAAAAAACTTTTTTGTCTTATTTTTTTAGTTTTGTTCTTCATTTATTTCAGTAGGAAAAATTAATACCGTCTAAGTATCAAATTTCATTTTTTTATTCTTTAAAATACCCATTTTTTGAAGAGTCCATTTAAAGTCATAATATTTTTTACTTGAAAAATATCTTATATAGATTGCACAAAGATGTTATTTTTAAATATTCACTTTCTACAGCGAATATGAATGCCATCATATATGAGCATTTTCTTTATCTTAAGAATTTTTTTGTCTTGCACAACTGTTAACAGTTTTTGAAAACTTATCAGCATTTATTACCTCCCTCTCACGGATGATTTTATTCTTTTACAAAAATTTTTACTTAAAATTTTAAGAGAAAATATATCAAAAAGTTTATTGTAAAAAAAACTGACATGTTGTTCAACTAAACATATCGTCTACAGAATTCAAAACATTGATTTATAGTAATAATTCACTGTTTCGTATGTTGAATCAATCAAAACCACTCATTTGCACGTCACAAGCAGGATGAGTGTGTGGGTAAAACTGTATAAGAAAGGACTAAAAATGGCTCTTATGAACCCTCTCTAGTGCCAAGGGCTGTCCGCAAACACCCACGAGCTGGCAAAGTGTGTGATGGGGCCGGCGTGCTTCTTCATAAGCGTAAAGATGGAGGTGCTCAATGGATTTATCGTTATACCCTTCACGGACGCCGCCGTGAAATGGGCTTGGGAGCGTTGCGAGATGTCTCTTTAAAACAAGCCCGTGAATTGGCAACTGGGTGGCGTTCTGTTCTTCGTGAAGGTCGTGACCCCATTAAAGAGCGTAATAAACAAAAGCGTGAGGCAATAAGCAATCTTCATTACTTAAAAGATATTGCCGTGGATGCTTTTGAAAGTCGTAAAGCTGAATTAAAAGGGGATGGTAAAGACGGAATCTGGTTTGCATCTTTAAAACTGCATATTCTTCCCAAATTAGGCTGTTTACCCGTTTCAGAGATTACTCAAACAGAGATACGCAATACCCTTGCTCCTATTTGGCATACAAAAGCTGCAACAGCAGAGAAAGCATTGATACGTCTTAATCTTTGTCTTAAACATGCTGCTGCATTAGGATTGGATGTTGATTTACAAGCAACAGAAAAAGCACGTGCTCTCTTAGGCAAACAACGCCATAAAACGCAAAATTTTCCAGCTATGGATTGGAGAAAGGTTCCGGCTTTTTATAAAAC
>NZ_JBHIQS010000025.1:0-11131 GCF_042196685.1 Bartonella sp. AC329YNZD
CCTTCATAGCGCGCTCCTCCACCTAAATACATCGCTAGTGTCTTATTCAAAGAATAAAGCTGGTTACCCGTAATCGCATCACTAGACCCTTCAGAAATATCTCCATCTAAAAGTAACTTCAGTTTGCTCTTGCTTCTCTTGCCACCTTGCCCATGAAGCGCTACATACGCACTATCTTCATCACTCCACAACAATGCATTCTGCTTAATATTGTCAGTAACCTCTGTGTTGCTTTGAGTAAACTCTTTTTGAAGATTCTCAAAAGAGAGCCCTACACCTGCAAATGCTTCCGCTATAGTACTATAATCTTTATCTTCAACTTTAGTACCATCCTCACTAACGCTCTTAAATTTGAATGTAGGACTTATCCATGTGCCGTTTTCATAGCTAGCATTACCGCCTAAAGTTTTCGCAACACTATAACCTAGAGAATAGAGCTGATTACCAGCTATAGCATCGCTTGAAGCAGCTGTAATGTCTCCATTCTTCAGAGATGTAAGCTTGTTGTTCTCTTTATTGTCTCCATGTGTTGATACAAAAGCGCCTTTAGTCTTGTCCCATAACAAGGCATCTCCTTGAACTTCTTGAGTAATATTCGTGATGTTTTGAGTAAATTCATTAAACTTATTCGTGAGATTATTATTCACATTCTCAATATTGCTATCAAGACCTGCAAATGCACTTCCAACATCGTTATAAGAACTCCTTGCTACCTCACCTTTGTCAGAAATATTAGAGATCTCATAAGTTGGAACAGTTAAAGCACCATCTTTAAAGGAAGATGCTCCACCTAAGAATTTAGCAATATCCTCACCAATTTTATTGATCTGACCACCCGTAATTACATCATGTGAATCCTTGATAATCTTACCATCAGCAACATTGTGAAGACCAACAGAGGTAGAACCCTTACCTTTTCCTAAAGTTATATTTGTATAATCAGTTTCACCCTCTTCCTTTTTATCGTAATGCACAACAGCGGAATCTTCTGACTGAAGGCTGGTAGAAAGCTCCTTCAGACTTGCATCAAGCTGACCCTTGTTAACGGCATCATTGTCTTGTTCTGCATCTTTCACACCAGAAAGAGTTCGATTCTTACCATCATTATCGGAAATAGTGATTTTATTACCGTACTTTTCTGCGCCAATCTTGATTAGCTGCTTATCTTCATCCCACTTAACAAGGCTATCACTGACAACATTCGTAATTTCATTGTTAATCTCTTTGCGAACATTCGTGATGGAAGCACCAACTCCAGCCAAGGCCTCCGCTACAGTTTTATATTCCTTATCTTCAACATCACTGCCACCATCCTTAACTGTCTTAACCGTGAACGTAGGAGCGGTCCATTGGCCTTCTTCATATTTAGCGCCACCGCCGAAATACGAAGCAACCTTCTCATTTGTCTCAAAAAGCTGAGAACCATTTATTGCCTCAATTGAATCTTTAGAGATTGTTCCACCTATTACACCGGAAATGGTTCGGTTCTCATTATTCTTGTTTTGAAGATTAATTATAGTACCACCTGTTTCCTTACCAATGGTAATAGGATCGCCCTCTTTATCTTGTTTAACAAGGCTATCACTGACGACTTTGCCAATCTCCTTATTAATTTCATTATGAATATTCGTGATAGAATTATTAACACCTGTAAAAGCTGCAGCTACATTATCATACTTCTCTTCAGTCTCTGTACCTTCTGTATCAAACTTTTTAATCGTAAAACTTGGAGCGGTCCATTTTCCTTCTGTATAGCTAGCGTTACCACCGAAATACGAAGCAACACTGCTACCAAAACTATGAAGCTGATTACCAGCTATTGCATCACTTGAAGTAGCTGTAATGTCACCATTTGCAAGAAATGTAATTTTACTGTTTTCTGGGGTTGCTACAGTTCCATCTTTTTCTTCTTTGCGCTTTTCATGGCGCGCCACAAACGCATTTGCTTCCTTGTTCCATAACAAAGAATCCTGCGCCACACCTTCAGAAACTTCCTTAATCCGTGTATTAACATTCTTGATATTTGTATCAAGTCCTTCAAAAGCTGAACCGACATCAGTAAAAGGTTTATCTGTTATCTTGCCATCTTTATCAATCTCCGATAAACTATAGGTTGGATTTGTAAACACACCATTATTAAAAGTTGCATTACCACCAAGGAATTTAGTAACATTTTTAGAAATTGTATTGATCTGACCACCATTAACCGCATCATGTGAACTCTCAGAAATCACACCATCGGCAATATTATGCAAACCAACTGGTTTTTTATCTTTACCACCCAAAGTTACACTCGTGTAATTAATGGCGCTATTATCACCCTCTTCTTTATCGTAATGAACAACAGCTGAGTCATCAGATTGAAAACTATTAGAAAGCTTCTCTAAACTTTCATCAAGCTGGCCTTTGTTAACCGCTTCATTATTCTTTGTTGCTGCCGCCACACCAGAAAGAATACGCAACTCATTTTTGCTGTTGGTAAAACTGATTTCTGCACCTTCTTTTTCAGCACCAATCTTGATAACCTTCGTATCTTCATCCTGCTTGACAAGATTATCACTGACAACATTGGTCACATCATTATGAACATTTGTAATGGAACTCGCAATACCAGCAAATGCATCCGCTACACTATTGAAAATCTTTTCCTCACCAACACTACCATCAGAATTGACAGTTTTAAGCTTGAAGGTAGGAGCAACCCATTCTCCTTTTTCATACTTAGCACCACCACCAAAGGACTTGGCTATATTCGTGGCTACAGTGGTAACATTTTGATTTGTAGTAAACAACTGAGAACCAATGACCGCTTCATTTGAATCTTCTAAGAGCGCTCCACCTTTTATACCTGTAAGAGTACGCTTTTCATCTTTGTTATTGGCAATATCGATTTTATCACCACCTGTATCTTTACCAATGCTGATGTGTTCTGTTGTAAGATCCTGTTTTACGAAACTACTGGCTGCTACTTGTTCTTTAACATCCTTTTCAACTTTTTGCAGTTGCAAAAAATTCACAGCGTCAGTATCTGCAGTACCTGCGGCAACTCCAGAAAGAGTCCGATTATTACCATCCTTATTTGTAATATCGATTTTAGTGCCTTCTACTTCTTTACCAATAGTGATCCGATTTGTATCTGCCTCTTGCTTAACAAGGCTATCACCTTTCACATTAGTAATCGCACTGGTAATCTCTTTAGTAACCTCATTTTTAACATTCGTGATAGAACTACCAACTCCAGTCAAAGCCTCCGCTACAGTTTTATATTTCGTCTCTTCAGAGTTGCCATCATCCTTAACTGTCTTAACCGTAAATGTAGGTGCTGTCCATTTGCCATTTTCATACTCAGCTTCACCACCTAAAGACTTTGCAACACTGCTACCTAGTGTATAAAGCTGGGAACCATTTACGGCATCTGTTGAGTCTTTAGTTATATCTCCATTCTGAAGAGACGTAATCTTGCTGTTTTCTTTTTTCTCTCCATGTGTTGCTACAAAAGCTGTATCAGTCTCGCTCCATAGTAAAGAATCACCTTTAACTTGTTGCGTAATATTCGTTATGTTTTGAGTAAGTGTGTCAAACTTATTTGTTATATTATTATTGATAGTCTCAATATTGGTATCTAACTGCCCTTTGTTAACGGCATCATTGTTATTCTTTGCTTCTCCAACACCAGAAAGAGTTCGAGCCTCACCACTTTTATTGGCGATATTGATTTCACTGCCTTCTGTTTTTGCACCAATAGTGAGACGGTGCATCTCTTCTTGTTGAACAAAGCTCTCGCTTTCAACTTTAGTAATCACATTTGTAACCTGTTCAGTTAATTTATTCTGAACATTCGTGATAGAACTACCAACACCTGCAAGTGCATCTGCTACATTGTGATAAGTCTCATCTTTTTCCTTACCATCAGAGTTAACCGACTTTATTTTAAAAGTTGGATTTGTCCACGTGCCATCTTCATATTTAGCGTCACCCCCAAAAGACTTGGCTATATTCGTGGCTACAGTGGTAACCTTTTGATTTGTAGTAAACAGCTGAGAACCTGTAACCGCTTCATTTGAATCTGTTGAGAGCGCTCCATCGTTTATACCAGTAAGAGTACGCTTTTCATTTTTATTGTTGGAAATATCGATTTTATCACCATCTGTATCCTTACCAATGGTGATGTGTTTCGTTGCAGAATCTTGCTTCACAAAGTTACTACTGGTTGCTACTTGTTCTTTTATTTCCTTCAGTTGTCCAAAATTCACCGCATCGGTGCTTTCAGTACCCGTTTCCACTCCTGTTATCTTTTTACTACCAGCATCAATACCACCGGTGACTATTTTAGGACCTCCAGAAATTACTAAACCTGTTGCGTCTAGGGTACTGCTTCCTGCAGTTACTTTATTGACTGCAATTTCCTTAGCCAGATCAAATTTTATATTATTATCTTTATCACCTTTTGTAATCGTAAGATTTGTACTTGCTGCTGATAAATCGACTTTGCTCTTTATGCCAACAGTTGTAGCATTTGCACCCCCAACAGACAGGTTCCAACCTTGATCTACGTAACTTTGTAAGGATTGAAGCTGCGCAACATTAACAACATCAGTTCCGTTCGTGCCTGCTGCTACTCCTGTAATTTGCCGTGTTTTTTTATTACCAGCATCACCAACACTGACTGCACCCAGCGTACTCCTCCATGTGAAATCCGTATCAGTTGCAACTTTTTTAAGTAAAGGATTAAAACCAGCAACATCTTTAGCAACATCTGCCACAGAACCACTACCTAAAGCAACGCTCCCATATTCCTTTACCTGTGCTCTATCACCAATAACAGTAGTCGCAGGAGCGTAAAAATGCACATAATTACCGATACCAATGGCCGATTCATAGAGGCTATTTTTTGAATGTGTCTGCATACCATTACCAATAGCAATGATATTACTGCCCTTCACGTCTGGACTCTTACCTATCAATATATTCTCATTATTTCTTGGAAGCACACCAATTCTTTCAGCTATGGGCATTGCCCGCGTATTCAACATTGTGTTATTCTTTGTTGTATCCCGAACACTAGACGATCCAACATCACCATTATAATCATCATCAACAGGCAACAACGTTCTTTTCGTACTTATATCGTTAACCGCTATTCTTGTAAGCTGTGGCGCTTTTTTATGACCAACATTTCCAACTCGTGCAAAACCGCCGTTTTCTGTTAAAACATTCACGACAGAACTCTTGTCACTCTTATCGGAAAGGGTTTTGGTTAAAAAATTTGCGTAGTCATCAGAAGTATTCAAACCAGCAACAGAGATGATACTTTTTAGATAAGACACATCAGCACTTTTTAAACCTTCAACAAATGTATTTCTAAAATCAGGATTTGCTGAAACAACAGGAGAAACATTTGATAAAAATGCAACCATTGCAGCAAACGAAACACTCTTAACCAAAGAAAATGAATGAGGAGAACGAAAATTTTTTAAATTACTCATTTCTGTTTGTATGGCATAGATTTTTTTCATAATGAACTCTCCAAGAAAAAAACTTTAGAAACACACTGAACAACACAAAAATGACACATTTTAACGATATAGAGTTATTGTAAATTAGGTTTTGGGCGTTTTGTTAGTGTTAGCATTTTGAATATTTATATTGTTGTATTTGTTTTATGTAATGAGATCTGGATATTAGACCTTTTAGGCGCAAAATATACATAGAGGATTTGAGGTTCTGATATGTTATTCTACTGCCTAACAATAAAGGAATTTTGTGTACTAATATTACTTTTTTACTTGATAATACTAAAAATACTTCACAGAGGTTTATTATATTTAGCTATTATAAAATTTCACTTTATTAGAAAATGTGGCTTTATTAACAACAAATTAAAGTAAAAGATATTGTAATATTTAAGAGGTTTAGATTATCCTGAATAACTGGTTTTTTGGTGATTTTTCTTTTTTCATGTATTATGCAAGGATACATGTATGCCTTTGTGATTTCTTTTCTGTCTTCACGCATTACTTGCCCCGCTTTGAAAATTTACTTAGCAAAATAAGTCTTACTCACTAAAATTTTTACTATTTATAAACCATATCCTAAAGATATCAAGAAAAAAGATTCTTTTGAAGTATTTAGAGAAAATAATTTACTGTAGAGGTAAAAATGTAGTTTCTTGGTAACAGTTGCTAAAAGATTTGCTGGGGGTAGAACCCATATTTTAATTGCGTTCATATGCTTAAAAAATTTTGCCCCTACTTCATAAAAGCAAGGGCAAATGGGGGAGTGTTAAATATCTTATTTTTATCACTAATTTAGCGTTACTCTAAATCCAGCGCCTACCCCCCATTGACCTCCTGAGCTCGTGACAGATAAGTTAGAACGAATTTTGCCACTTTCAGACATATAACCAGCACCAATAGCAAATGCCGATTGACTCCGCCACAAACCACTACCAAATGAAAAGCTTAACTTTCCAGGGGTGTCATCATAACTTAAATTAGACACAGCCAAACCAACAGCAGCTGCTTGCCTTGCCTCCTTGCGGACATCTTCAATGGCATAATTCAACGCCTCAAATTTCATATCTGTATAAGATTTCGACTCGTTAAAACCATCATTGATAAGACCACTAACTTGATCAGCCGTATATTTCTTCGCATCGTCAAGAACTATCTTCATCTGCTCTTCTGTATAATCATGCAACTGACCACCATTAACAGCTTCCTTAGAACCTGTCTCAATCTTACCGTCCCCGACATTGTCTATCAACACAGGTTCGCTGTCATTCCCACCCACCAATGTGATGCTATTGGTCTTCTTTCCCTCCGCATCTTTGTCATAGTTAACAGCTCCATCTATAACCGCAGTTTCAATATCTTTAACATGTTGGTCTAGCTTATCTACCTTATGATCAACCTCGTTGACCTTCTCATTCGTCTCCCATAGCTGACCTCCATTCACTACTTCTTGCGAACCTTTTTCAACCTTGCCACCCAAAACATTCGTAATCTTACTCGAAACCCCCTTATAACGCGCATCATACGATCCAGCGTCTTCATTCCAATGCAAACTATTCGTATCTATATTGCTAGAAACCTCTTTAATTCGGTCGTTGATAAGTGTCATACTCTCACTAACACCTTCAAAGGCACCTGCAACATCATTATAGTTCTTCTTATCCGATAAACTACCATCTGCATTAAAGCGCGCAACCTTGAACTCTGGAGCATGCCATGCGCCACCTTCATAGCGCGCTCCTCCACCTAAATACATCGCTAGTGTCTTATTCAAAGAATAAAGCTGGTTACCCGTAATCGCCTCACTAGACCCTTCAGAAATATCTCCATCTAAAAGTAACTTCAGTTTGCTCTTGCTTCTCTTGTCACCTTGCCCATGAAGCGCTACATACGCACTATCTTCATCACTCCACAACAATGCATTCTGCTTAATATTGTCAGTAACCTCTGTGTTGCTTTGAGTAAACTCTTTTTGAAGATTCTCAAAAGAGAGCCCTACACCTGCAAATGCTGCCGCTACAGTACTATATTCTTTATCTTCAACTTTAGTACCATCCTCACTAACGCTCTTAAATTTGAATGTAGGACTTGTCCATGTGCCGTTTTCATAGCTAGCATTACCGCCTAAAGTTTTCGCTACACTATCACCTAGAGCATAGAGCTGATTACCAGCTATTGCATCGCTTGAAGCAGCTGTAATGTCTCCATTCTTCAGAGATGTAAGCTTGCTGTTCTCTTTATTGTCTCCATGTGTTGCTACAAAAGCGCCTTTAGTCTTGTCCCATAACAAGGCATCTCCTTGAACTTCTTGAGTAATATTCGTGATGTTTTGAGTAAGTTCATTAAACTTATTCGTGAGATTATTATTCACATTCTCAATATTGCTATCAAGCTGCCTTTTGTTAACAGCGTCATTATCGTTCTTTGCTTCCCCAACACCAGAAAGAGTTCGAGCCTCACCATTTTTATTAGCGATATTGATTTCACTGCCTTCTGTTTTAGCACCAATAGTGAGACGATTAGTTTCTTGTTCTTGTTGAACAAAGCTTTCGCTCTCCACTTTGGTAACCACATTATTAACCTGTTCAGTCAATTTATTCTGAACATTCGTGATAGAAGTACCAACTCCAGACAAAGCACTCGCTACATCAGGATAAACCTTATCTTCAGAGTTGCCATCACCCTTAATGGACTTAACCGTAAAACTAGGAGCGGTCCATACTCCATCCTTATAACTAGCGCCACCACCAAAGGATTTGGCTATATTCGTGGCTACAGTTGCAACATTTTGATTTGTAGTAAACAGCTGAGAACCTGTAACCGCTTCATTTGAATCTTCTAAGAGCGCTCCACCTTTTATACCTGTAAGAGTACGCTTTTCATCTTTGTTGTTGGCAATATCGATTTTATCACCACCTGTGTCTTTACCAATGCTGATGTGTTCTGTTGTAAGATCCTGTTTTATGAAACTACTGGCTGCTACTTGTTCTTTTATTTCTTTCAGTTGTGCAAAATTCACCGCATCGGTGTTTTCTGTACCTTTTGCTACATTTGTTATCTTTTTACTGCCAGCATCAATACCACCGGTGGTTATTTTCGGACCTCCAGAAATTACTAAACCCGTTGCATCTAAAATATTGTTTCCTGTTGTTACTTTATTGACTGCAATTTCCTTAGCCAGATCAAATTTTACCTTATTGTCTTTCTCTCCTTTTGTAATCGTAAGATTTGTACTTCCAGTGGAAAAATCTACTCCGCTATCCATAATGACTGTTTCAGCATTTTTACCATCAACAGATAGTTTCCAACCACCACTTCTTACGAGACTTTCTAAGTCTTTTAACTGTATAACATTTACTGCATCGGTAGGATCACTACCAGCTGCTACACCTATAATCTGCCGCGTTATGCCCTGAGTAGGATCACCAACACTAACGGCACCCCGTGTGCTCTTCCAGTGCGCTTTAGTGTTTTTTGCCGGCCCCTGCAGCAAAGAAGTATACCCAAAAACACCAGCATCCCTATCGGCCACAGAATTTGCACCTAGCGCAACAGAACCATTTTTTAATGCTTTTGTACTAAATCCTAGAGCTGTACCAGCATCCTGTTCTACCCGCGCAAAACGACCAATAGCAACTCCATCATTCCTTAGTGTCTCTGTATCAGCACCAATGGCAACGCTCCCTCCCCTATGGATGTGGGAATTAGCACCAATAGCAACAGATGCTGCCAGCGGTGTTTTCTCCGGATCATTAGCATCTAACTGCGCCGTCACTTTAGAACCAATAATAACACTGGTCGTGGTTTTCGTAGAAACGCCGTCACCCAAAATAACATTACCTGCGTCTGCATTACCGCGTTCCATACTCGCACTACGTGTCATTTTCGTGATAGGATTATTTTGTGAAAAACTAGATACATTAATAATTTCTGTATTCTCATCATTCTGTGCAAGCTGTTGGTCTGCAAAGCTATCAACCACAAACGATCGTGAACTAATGAGAGATTTTTTATATTGCCCCTCTATATTCAACGTATTTTTCGATAACTTATTTCCGTCTTTCATGATAGAATTATTATCACTCGCACTAGAAAGGATTTTTGTTAAAAAATTTGCATAGTCATCAGAAGCATTTAAACTATTAACAGAAATGATACTTTGTGGATAAGACACAAGAGCGCTTTTTACACCTTCAAGAAATGTATTTCTAAAATCAGGATTTGCCGAAAAAACAGGGGTAATATTCGATAAAAATGTAGCCGCTGCAGCCAACGAAAGAACTTTAACAAAAGAAAAACGAGAAAGTTTTAATTCATTCGTTTCCTGTGTTCTATATAATTTCTTCATAATAAACTCTCCAATGAAAAATTTAAAAACACCTCCAAAACATAAAAAAGACACATTTTAGCATTAGTTGTTTCTTTAGAATTTGAAATGGAATATAATTGCTTAGAATGTGAGCGTTTTAAGAGTTTTATGTTTTTTATACTGATATCTGAATGTTGACTTTTTAATTTATGTTTTTTGGACACAAAGGTGATACATTTAGAGTGTAATAGGTGTTGATGTATTATTTTATTGCTTAACTTTGAAAGGTTTTTTTGCATATTTAATGTTACTTTTTTACTTGGCAGTGGCCACTATGAAATGCTTCTCGAAGAGTTTTAATGTGTTTTGCTATTTATAAATTTTAGTTTTATTAGAAGGCAGTGTTTTCTCAATAGAAATAAAGTGAAAAAATAACAATAAAATAGAGATTGTAATATTTAAAAAGTTTGGATTTTTTCGAATAATTGGCTTCCTAGGTATATTTTCTTTTTTCAAGTATTATGCAGTGGTATATACATTTTTTGTGTATTTTTTATCTTCACACATTACTACTCCCTTTGAAAGTTTATTTCCATCAAAATGAGTATACTTATAAAAAGCTTTGTTTCTTATAAAAGATATTTACAAGATATCAAGAAAAAAAGATTCTTTTGAAGTATTTAGAAAAAATAATTTACTGTAGAGGTAAAAATGTAGTTTCTTGGTAACAGTTGCTAAAAAATTTGCTCGGTGTAGAGCCCGTATTTTAATTGCGTTCATATGCTTAAAAAAATTTGCCCCTACTTCATAAAAGCAAGGGCAAATGGGGGATGTTAAATATCCTATTTTTATCATTAATTTAGCGTTAAGTTTATTCCAGCGCTTACCCCCCAGTGACCTCCTGAGCTCGTGACAGATAGGTTAGAGCGGATATTTCCACCTTCAGATGTATAACCAGCACCAATAGCAAATGCCGATTGACTCCGCCATACGCCCGTACCAAATGAAACACTCAACTTCCCTGGTGTATCATTATAACGTAAACCTGCTACTGCCAAACCAACAGCAGCGGCTTGCCTTGCCTCCTTGCGAACATCTTCAATGGCATAATTTAACGCCTCAAACTTCATATCTGTATAAGATTTCGACTCGTTAAAACCATTATTGATAAGACCACTAACTTGATCAGCCGTATATTTCTTCGCATCATCAAGAACTATCTTCATCTGCTCTTCTGTATAATCATGCAACTGACCACCATTAACAGCTTCCTTAGAACCTATCTCAATCTTACCATCCCCGACATTGT
>NZ_JBHIQS010000026.1:0-8373 GCF_042196685.1 Bartonella sp. AC329YNZD
GCGGTCGAAATCTTTTTAGGGGAAATAGAACAAGAGATGCAAAAGATTTTGGCAAAAGCTGCTTAAATCTATGGAGGGACTTTCTCCTCCCAGCACCCCCGCCCATTTAAGTAATAAGTTAATAAGTAATATAAAAATAGAAAGGTAATGAGATGATATTTGATGATGGCGATAGATATGTAACAACCCGTGAATGTGCACAGCTTTTTAGTGTATCAACCACAACGATTCGCAATTGAATGCTTCAGGGGTTGTTTCCGGAGCTATATAAGCTAGGGAGAGCTGTAAGGTGGAGAAAGAAAAAGATCTTAGCATTTACTCCCAAGAAAAATACGGAGCAAATAACAACAAATTAGATAAAATTATATAAACTGTAGAAGGTGGTCTAAAAGGTGGTCTGAAAATTACTGTTTAAATAAAAAGTCTATATATTTTAATGTTTTAAAGATAAAAAATGGTGCCGCATGCCGGATTCGAACCAGCGACCCCATCATTACGAATGATGTGCTCTACCAACTGAGCTAATGCGGCGTAGGTTTGTAAGTCAATGAGACAAAAACTAATCTGAGGGTAATAGCTAAAAGTACGTATAAAAGCAAGTATGCATTTTTTCAATAATTTATAAGATATGATAATAATTTGAAGGAGGAGGAGAAATATGTAAAAGCCAGGGGGGCGCAGTATTTTTTGATCTTAATGCTATAAAATGCTTTCGAATTTACGATAGCGCTCAAAGTTAAGAAGCTGGAAACGTCAATCTTTAAAATAGAAAATGGTGTCAAGATATCTTAGTAAAGATAAAAAACATTTTCTGATTCCTAACAAAGAAGGAAATTTATTGAATAAGTGATTAGAAAAACAAAGATCATCATAAACCTTTATTAATGTGAAAATAGGATGAGTATAATTAGTTGAAAAGTTATTTTTCATTTTTATAGGAAGAAAAAGGGGGAGGATTAATAAAATTAATCACATTTTTTATTTAAGATGGAGTAAGAATCATGTCGGATGAAAATCGGTTGGTAGAACTAGAAACGAAGTTAGCTTACCAAGAAAAATTCATTGAAGAGCTTTCTCGTGTAGTAACCAATCAATGGAAAAGTTTGGATGAGATATCTAAAAAAGTTGATGTTTTAGCGAGACGATTTTCAGATTTAGAAGAACAGAGTGTTTCTGAAGCTGTTATTTTACCATTTTCTCAATAGCAAGAAGATACTTTTTAAAATTTTTTTAGTAAGAGTCTCTTGGATTTTTTAGATGTGGTGGGGTGAATATCACAATGGGAGGAGGGGGTGAGATATTCTTTATCACGATTACTGTTATTGATAGATTAGTTTTTATTGAATGCATTTTTTTAATATGTAGAACAGTTTTTATAAGCTTCCTCATTAATTTCAAAAATTTTTAATCGTATAAGGTGTGCTGCTATTAGAAGGCATTTTTTACACGTGGTTTTTAGTGCTGAAGTAAGAAAGGTTTTTATAGAGTATAAAGCAACAGCTATAGAAGAATCTAGGGATTTTGATATATTTCAACTTTTTCTGTACAGAGTTTTTTATAGGTGGAATAAGGCATTAGATTTATTCGCTAATTTCTTTGAATTATTGCAAATGGAGTGATGTTATCATTATCTATAGAAATCATAAGTGAGGGTATATATTTATAATAAAGAGCTGTAATCCATTTTTATGATCAAGTAATTTTCAGTTGTTTTGATAGAGTGAGGTGCTCTAAGCTATATTTGTTGTGTATAGTACAGTGAGTTCTAGAAGTTTTTTTTCAAGATTAAATATATTCGTCGTTATATGTATATGCTATGTTATGAAAAGGCTTTTGTTTTTCGTAAGTTAAGATATAAAATACTATTGCTAAAGCACCAAAGATAGACCATGCTGGTAAATAAGTGAGAGTAATGCAAATTGAGGACAGAAAATCAGGCATTATCTTGCATAGAGATTGATTAAGGCTGTAGATATCTGTTTGCAGAAGGTTTGCTAAAATTTTATTAAGGGGGATTATTGTCCAATGTGATGTGATTACAGAGTGTGCGTTGTCAATGACCAATGCTATAATTGTTAGTGTAACGAAAATGAAGGTCATTAATTTAAATAAAAGGCGGAGCATATTTTTTCTTAAAATTTTAACAGGACATACGTGTAATGCATAGAAAAATAAGGAGTTGCATTATTACAAGAAAATAAGTTGACGTTTGTGTTGTACTTTTTGAAAAAAGGTGCGTAATTTTTTCGATAAAAGTTGAGGTTAGGCTCAACAAAAGTAATGAGGCATGATGTTTAACAAAAAGAACAATGAATTAAAACGTAATCTTCAAAATCGTCATATTCAAATGATTGCTTTAGGAGGCGTTATTGGAACGGGTCTTTTTTATGGTTCAACAGAAACTATAAAATTGGCGGGTCCTTCGACTATTCTCGCTTATCTTTTCGGGGGACTTATTATTTATTTTATCATGCGAATGCTTGGTGAAATGTCAGTAGAAGAACCAACATCAGGTGCTTTTAGTTTTTTTGCTTATAAATATTGGGGAAGTTTAGCAGGTTTTATAACAGGTTGGAATTATTGGTTTCTTTATATTCTCGTCAGTATGACCGAACTTACAGTGGTCGGATTTTATTTAGATCATTGGATTTTGATTGATCATTGGAAGTCGTCTTTTATTGTTCTTGTGTGTGTGACATTGATCAATTTGTTGAATGTTCGTTTTTACGGTGAATTTGAATTTGGTTTGGCTTTGATTAAAGTTACAGCCGTTGTTGGTATGATTATTTTTGGAATTTTTCTTATTGTCACTGGAATAGGTGGATATCAAGTAGGCATTCATCGTCTTTGGGAATATGGTGGTTTTTTCCCTTATGGGATAGAGGGAGTTATTTTAGCTACATGTGTGGTGATGTTTTCTTTTGGGGGAACAGAGTTGATTGGTATTGCTGCTGGAGAAGTTTTAAATCCAACAAAAACAATTCCCACAGCTATTCGTAAGGTTATGTGGAGAATTGTAATTTTTTATGTTGGTTCTATTAGTGTTATTATGATGCTCAATCCATGGAATATGATTGAGGAAAATGGTAGTCCTTTTGTAACAATTTTTGAGGCGATAGGAATTCCAGCTGCGGGCCATATTTTGAATTTTGTGGTTATTATGGCTGCTATTTCAGTTTATAATAGTGGTATTTATTCTAATGGTCGTATGCTTTACAGTTTAGCTGTACAAAAAAATGCACCACATATTTTTAGTAAACTTAATTTTGCACGCGTGCCTTATGTTGCTATCCTATTTTCATCAATCTGTACTGCGATTATTATCATCGTTAATACTCTTATTCCCAATAATAGTTTTATGCGGATCATGGCTCTTGCTACAGCAGCAGCAGTTATTACTTGGGGCATTATTGTTATTGTTCATTTGAAGTTTCGAAAGGCGCATAAGGACAAAAAAGAGCCGTTTATTTATGCTTTTGGTTTATATCCTTACGCTAACTATTTTTGCTTATGCTTTCTTGCTTTATTATTTTGTATAATGTTTATAAGTGGTTTTGGACAAAATGGATTCATAGCTCAACTGTTTGAGATGATAGGAATAAAGGCATCTTTTCTCAGGTCATATATTCCAGTGCAGATGCCTGATATGAGTTTGGCAGTCATTATTATTCCTCTATGGTGCTTGTTTTTACTTTTAGGTTATAAACTGAAACGATAGCGAAAGAAGAGCTAATCAAAGGGATTGATTGGAATAAACCTTGGGGATCATAAAATTTGATAAGGTAACACAAGTTTTTGATGATTTGTGTGTTTTAAGAAATATTACTGTACAACTTACCGAAAGTCGCATCGCCGTTATTGGTGCAAATGGTTCTGGAAAAAGTACATTTGTTCGTCTTATTAATGGGCTCCAATTACCATCTCATGGTTTTGTAAGCGTTGATGGGCTTGATACCAAACGCGATGCGAAAGCAGTAAAGCGTAAAGTTGGATTTGTTTTTCAAAATCCTGATAATCAGATTGTTTTACCATTAGTTGAAGAGGATTTATCTTTTGGTCTCAAAAATTTAAAGCTTAATAAAGATGAAATTAAGAAGCGTGTAGATGAAATTTTGCAGCGCTATGAGCTTGAAGCTTTTAGAAATCATGCCGTTCATTTATTAAGTGATGGGCAAAAACAACTCATTGCGATTTCGGGTGTAGTTGCAATGAAACCAGATTACATTATTTTTGATGAGCCAACGACATTACTTGATTTGCGCAATAAGCATCGTGTTACGAAAGTAATAGAAGAATTACCACAAACGGCGATTGTTGTATCGCATGATTTGGAATTTTTGAAAAATTTTGATAGAGTACTTGTTTTTGATAAGGGGGAAATAGCAATTGATGATGTCCCTTTTGTTGCGATCAAGGAATATATAAAAAGAATGTCATGATTGGTTTATATATTCCAAAGGATACATTTATTCATAGGCTTAGTCCTGGGGTTAAGTTATTATTTCTTACAGTATGTGGGACCACTATAATAATGGTTTCATCTATATTATTTCTTGCACTCTTTTTATTATTTGTTGCCTTATTCTATAGAGTTGCCAAGGTCCCTTTTAAAACCGTGATAAAGCAGCTTAAATCAATGGGATTGCTTTTAGTTCTTTTATTAGTATTTCAAACTATTTTTAATAGTTGGCTTATGGGAGTTGAGGTCATATTACGTCTTGTTATCCTCTTTTCTTTATCATCCCTTATTTCGTTCACAACAAAAGTTTCAGATATGGTGGACGCAATTGAAGCAGGGCTTCAGCCCTTTTGTTGCTTTGGTATAAATCCATCAAAAGTGAGTATGGTTATCTCTATGGCTATCCGGTTTATTCCTCTTTTGAGCGAAAAGTTTAATGAGGTACGTGAAGCACAACAAGCACGCGGACTTAATACTAACATTGTTGCTCTTGCAATACCTTTAATTATACGAACCATAAGAATGGCTTCAGAAATAGCTGAGGCATTAGAGGCGCGCTCTTATGATGGCTGATATTGTTGATGCAGTATTTCATAATCATCAAGATGTCTCATAATGAAAGAATAATCAAATGAATACAAAAGATTTAGCTTATATTGCTTTATTTGCTGCTATTTATGCTGTTTTTGTTTTTTTCCCTCCTATTTATCGTCCTTTTTTGCTTGGGGGTACCTATTAAAAGCTCAATCTATGGCTCCGATGTTAGCAGGGTCCATCTTTGGGGCCAAAAGAGGTGCTTTAGCGTCGCTCCTTTTTTTCTCCTTGTTGCGATTGGGCTGCCTTTATTGCTTGATGGTTGTGATGGAATTAGTGCTTTTTTATGGAGTTGCGAGTGGTTATTTGATAGGTTTTCCATTTGCTGCATTTTTTATTGGTTTAGTGATAGAATTGTTTTGGCAGCGGTTAAATTTTATAACGTTGTTTGTGATAAATGCTGTGGGGAAAAAAGTCTCTTTATTAAAGTTTTTTTATGGCTTCATCAGTTTTTTGATAAGGGATTGTTTGAAAGTATTGATTGTATCCTTTTTTGTACTCGCGATTAAAAGATCTGTTTTTCTTATTCATTAAAAGAAAAAAGTGTTTATTTTGAATGTAATATTATAATGCGGTACATTTGAAAAAAAATAATAATAAGTTAAAATAAATATATTATTTCATTATAAGTCCATTGATTTTAACTATATTGATTTATGATATCATTAAACATTGTAGAATCTAAGATGATTTATATCAGTAATATTATTAAAACAAATTATTATAATATTTTTTCTATATCTAAGGTATCAAAAATTTGCTTTTATAAAGCTGATATTTTTGATTAATATTACAACAATAAATAAAGCTTTTCCATAATGAAGGAATAATCCAGTGAATACAAAAGATTTAGTCTATATTGCTTTATTTGCCGCGATTTACGCTGTTTTAAGTCTTTTCCCTCCTATTTATTTTCCTTTTTTGCTGGGGGTACCTATTACAGCTCAATCTATGGCTCCGATGTTGGCAGGATCTATACTTGGAGCAAAAAGGGGAGCTCTAGCATCACTTCTTTTTCTTGTGCTTATTGCGATTGGTTTACCTCTATTGCCTGGTGGTCGTGGTGGAATTAGTGTTTTTTTAGGAGTTACGAGTGGTTATTTGATTAGTTTTCCATTTGCTGCATTTTTCATTGGCTTTATGGTTGAGTTATTTTGGAAACGATTAAATTTTATAATATTATTTGTGATAAATACTGTGGGTGGCATTGGGATTGTCTATTCTTTTGGAATACCATGGGTAGCTTATATGGTTCAGGTCCCTTTGCTGACAGTTTTAATAAGTTCATTAGGTTTTTTGGCTGGTGGTTTTTTGAAAGTGCTGATTGCATCCTTTGTAGCCATTACCGTTAAAAAAAATATCCCTCTCATTCATTTCGAGAAAGGGCAGTTCTGATTCTTAAATGAAGTTTTGTATTACATTGCATGAGAAAGATATAACACAAATAGTAATAATATAAATTATTTTATCTCGCTTTTTGTATTTTAACGAAAGATAATATTTGGCAAAGAGAAATTTATTATATTTAGTTTTTTTATAAAACATATCTTATAAATAATTTATAAACAAAATTTTAAAAATCTTATTCATAAATTATACAATTAAATTCTAAAAGTTATATTAAAAATAATGAATTATAAATTAATATAAAATTTATTAATTTAATAAATATCAATAGTAAACTACATTTAAGGTAAATAATATTATTTTTTATTTTAACTATAATATATACAAAAAAATATAATTATGAATATTATCATTTTAGGTAAATTATAAAAATGAATATAAAATATTCCTTTTTAATATGTTCTATATTATTAACTTTTTTATCTGTTGTGAAAACATCTAAATGTAGATATGTTCAATTATAAACATCTTTTACTCATATTCTACTATTTTTCATCAGATTTATTTCTTAGTAAAGAAAATAATTATTTAATAAATAAAGTTATTTTACCCAATCATCCTAGTAGTCATAATATATTTTGGAAAAATATAGTAATTGTTTTTCAAATAGCAAAATGTGTGTATACCAATTTAGGAATATATCTATATTCTTCAATATTTTCCATATTCAAATGGTAGAGTACTTATTTTTAGATAAGGAAATAATTTTCTTATCAAGATAATAAATGATAATAGACAATATATATACGTATCCATAAATAATAAAAAATTATGTGCATTAATATTTTAAGCATTTTGTATATTGTAGCAGCAGATTACAGTATATAATTATTCGAGGCTGAATGCAGAAATTTTTCTAATGAGCTTTGAAACAATTCTGATATTTTTGCAAAATAATGAGAGTGAGATTGGTTTATGATCCTTACATTTGTAAAAAAAACGCTGCTTTTGTCTTATGAGATATTGTTTTAAAAACTAACGCTTGCAAGCGTAAAAAGAACGTTTTATATGATATTCATTTAAGATGCATTTGCTTTGGTTGTATTGATAAAGCCACCAAGCGTTTTGATTTGTTTGATAGGTTTTGATTTTAGACAATGCGTTATTTGAATGCACTCAACTCAATTTCGAGCTTAGTGTTTTAAAACGCTTTTAAAAGGAAGAATCTTGATAATGTGCTTTGTTTCAAATAACTACCTTACAAATGAGGGCGTTATGATTGATACGTTTGATAGTAACAAAAAACGTTTATAGGTTCTCTCTTGAAATGAGTGAGTAAAAATCATACGCATCATTTACATTCCTTTTGATAAGTTTTCATATCTCTAATAGAGTTCTTGCAATATGATACGCTTTGTATATATGTAATTCTCTCTTCTATTGTGGTTGATTCATTAGAATAGACATTTGAAAGCTGTGTCATATCAATTGGCATGTTTTTTTTGCATTCTCTCTATTTATTGCAATGTTTATGGGAATGCTCATGTGTGTGGTGCTATTATTTGCGATAAAGCCATAGTAACTGAAAATACAAAAGTTTCTGGTAATGATATAGTTTAAGTTAGGGACAAAAATCACAGAAAAGAAATACGCACTTACTGATGAAACAATTGAGTTTGATGAATACCTTACGCTTTACCGCATACGTGCATTAAAAGATTTTGGTGATGTTAAAGCAGGCGACGTAGAGTATGAATACAATTTAAGTCAAAAAGACGATTGCTGGATTTATAATGATGCCAAGGCGTATTATTGTGCCAAGATTTACGATAGTGCTAAGGTTTATGATAAAGCACAAATTGGTGATTGTGCCGATATTTTTGGCAATGCAAAAATTTATAATAACGTCAAAATATATGATGGACATATTTTTGGTTACATACAAATTTATGGAAATGTGATTATTGATGCGG
>NZ_JBHIQS010000027.1:0-8186 GCF_042196685.1 Bartonella sp. AC329YNZD
ATGTGCAAAGACATTCTCTATCGCCTCCATGAGACGAGCAAAATTAAGAAACCATTTTCTAAAGAATTTCGCGCGTCTCAGAGTATGTTTAGAGTCGGATATTTGGTTTTTGTGTAAAAATATTTACCAATGCATCTATAAGACGTGAAAAATCAAGCGCTAGTAAGAGTATAATGGGTACAATCCATCTCGTATAACGTGACATCACTTTTATACTTTTGTAGGTCATGATAATTTCTTGAAGGATTTCTTTTTCTCCTTCTGTAAGCTCTGTATCGTCTTTTGTTTTTTTCTTAGCCATGTTTCCACCCACACACACGTTCGCCCTGCTTGTTATGCTCTAAGATCTCTCTTGCTAAATTAGAACTGATGACGTTGACATCTTGCCTCTCTAAATAAATTGGCAACCAACCAACACAAGAGACATACTTATTTGTCCCGCAACCAACGAGAGAGAGCAGCACGCACATCAGTATCACTTTTCTGATTAACTTCATTTTCCACCTCCAGCCGTGTTGTTGCTGTCTTTAAGGTTTTTTCTGTTTGCTTTTGCTGTTCTGCCTTTTTTCCAAGGGTAAAAGCTTTTGCCAAAGCCATAAAAAAAGCGGCTAAAGCCGCGCCTGTTAACAGCAGATTTTTTTCATCCATAAGATCATAGGCGGTGTTCCTGAAAACGTTTGGCAACAAAGAAAATGCCAGCACATGCGGCTAAAACCATGATAGTGGCAAGCGCCCATTGGACTGGACCATTTCCTGCCAATAAACCACCAAGCCCTGAAAAAGACCCAATAACTGGTGCAAGAGCTTCAGCTTTTAAAAATCCCGTTGGTGCTTGTGTTTCTACGGTTTGGTAGTTAGAGGAAACAAAAGCACCTTTCGCCCACAAGCCTGCTTCTGCTGCACGCCGGTGTGCGAGACCTTCAAGACGCTTACCGCCTGCTTTGGTCCATTTCTGTAGCTCGGCAGGGACAGCTTCATATTCACCTTGATTGAGCTTTTTTAACAGTGTCGAGTTACAAAAGGCTCCTGTTCCTACATTATAGCAAAAGGACACTAACGCCGCGAATTGTTCATCTGTTAATGAAACTGTAACAGCGCGTTCAACAGCATTTTCAAATTGTCTTAAGTCTTGGCAAAGAAGTTCTTCTGCTTGCTTTTCAGTGATTGTCATGCCTTCGTAAATAAAAGGTTTTCCAGCACTGTTTGTATGTCCATAACCTATTGTCCACACCCCAATGGCATCTTTATAGGCGTTTAAACGCAAACCTTCCCATTGTTTGATAAGTGCAAGTCCTTCTGATGATATTTTTCGCATATGCTTCTCCATAAAAAAAGCTCCGCAAAAAGCAGAGCTGGATTAAAAAATTGACATCTTTCTCATTCGGAAAGATAGCTTGGTTAAGCTTCATGTCGCTTTTTCATTGGAACAAAAGAATGTATTTGACATTGTAATAATTGTATCTTATAAGTTACAAATGTTTACAGTATACAAAACAGAGCATTTTATAAAATGGCTAGATTCTTTAAAAGATGAGATTGCGCAAGCGCATATTGTTAAACGGATAGCAAGAATAGAAACGGGATTTCTTGGAAATGTAAAATTTTTCCGTGGAATTGGAGAGTTAAAAATACATCATGGTCCTGGCTATAGAATCTATTTTGTAAAACAAGGTAAACAAATCATTTTGTTATTAAATGCGGGTGATAAATCTACACAACAAAAAGATATCGAAAAAGCTCTTCAATTAGTAAAGGAAATGAAACATGGAAATTACTAAATTTGACACAAGTGAATATTTCAAGACACCTGAGACACAAAGGATTCTTTTAGAAGATGCTCTTGAAAGCAAAGATAGTAAGTATCTTGCCCATGCTCTTGGTATAATAGCGAAAAACCAAGGAATGAGTAAAATCGCCCAAAATACAGGGCTATCAAGAGAGTCTCTTTATCGTTCTTTAAGTGATAAAGGCGACCCACGGCTTTCTACTTTTCTCAGTGTTTTGAGTGCTTTAAATTTGCAGATTAGCTTAACGCCTATCCAAAATAATTGTAAGGAACAAGCAGCTTTAGAAGAAGCATCTTGACTACCTCCCCACCTTTAAAGATGGGGAAGGGAGGTATTTAAGCAATCTTTTAAATGAGGGGCTCTACATCTGGTTTATAACCTATCATGTATCCTCTTCGTCCATATGGATAACGCCTTCGCCTTCGTCGCATGCGTTTGGTGGAGCGTTTGGGTTAAGGGTATCATCTTTGTCTGGTGTGGTGTTTGCAACGTTTCCAGCTGTGTCTTCTTGGGCTTCATCAAAAAGTTCACAATCTATTTTTGTGGTGTAACCACCTGTTTTATCAAGTTTGTGCTTAACACTTTTGATGCGCCATTCTGCTGGAATATAAGGGCGGAAAGGGGGCTCTTGAACAAGCTTTGCTTCTGCTTGTACAAACGGATTACCGCCGATATCACATGAGAAAGAAGACTTACCGCGTGATGATTTATTGCGATAAGCAGCAATGGCCGCAACAGCCTCTGATTGGTTATGGTAGGTGTATTTGAGTTCATGAAACGGCGGATTACCAACTTCGACTTCCTTTTTTTCACCAGTGCGAATATCATGATAGCTTGCAATAACACCGCCTTTTTTCTCTTCTTCTTGCTCTTGATTTTCAGGCGTTTTGGCTTCCGTCTCTGCTTTAGGCAAATTGGGGGCGTCATTTTCATCCATATGGATAACATCTTCGCCTTCTTCAACTTCTTCTGGTTCTCGTGCATCAGCGGCGGCTTTTTGATCATCTCCTGCCTCTGTTGCTAAGCCATTGGCCGCTCCTGCTTCATCACGCGCACTGTATTTAAAATCCCAAGAGGTACAGAGTTTTTCATGGATAATAACAACGGGGAGTGTTTCACCAGTGATGGCTTTGCCTTCCCCCCGTCTAGCCAAAACAAGCTTGCCATCAACGGGTTTTGCTACCGCATCATAGTCTTCTGCAAGGCGCGTGGCAAAAGCCATATCGCTTTCAGAAGTTTGATCAATGTGACGCACAACAATTTTAGCAAGAGCAGGGTCAACTTTTGGTGTATAGCCATTGCGCTCTGCTATCTCTTGAACAATACTGCCAAGGGTTTGTTGGTGATAGGATTGGCTTTTGGGTGTTCTATAAGACGTATTCATAGAGGCGGTGCGCCCTGTCACGCTTAAACTTTGTGGAGGGCTGCTTACAGAGATTTCATCAATTAGATAGGCTCCCATATCGCGGTTTTTGCCGCCTTCATAGCCAAGTGTTACGGAAATGATTGTTCCGATGAGAGGAATATCGAGAAAGCCGTTATCACTGTCACGGGCGCGGTCATCAAGCTCTATGGTAATGCGGTCACTTTTGTCTTCTGCTTCATCGGTAATTTCAATCGACAAAACATAGTCCATCAGCATTCTTGTGATGTCCTCTCCATTTGCCATCACTGTGCAAAAAGGTTTCATGACTGGCTACCCCAAATTCTAATCACCGGTGTGGCTTTAGGATAGGGGAGGGTTGGCAAAACGATTGTGATGCCTGCTTTTAAGATAGGTCCATGGTCTGCAAGACCAAAATTTGCTGCATAAACGCGTTCAACAGCAAGGGCTTGTTGACCCTTAGCATAATATCTCCAGCAAATGGCGTCAACCATATCGCCTTCTTTTGTTACGTAAAGATCACTCATAGGTCTCCACCATATTCTCTCAACTTTATCGTAAATTCTTGTTTTTTGGGGGATCCGTTTTGGTGAAAAATGCTTTGTTTTTCCTCTACAGAAAGAATGACAAACTTGCCTAAAATTTTCCCCTGACCGGTCACAAGGATATGAGGACCATTATGCGCCATTTGTCGCAAATACTCGATTTGTCCGTGACCGCCTTTAAAATCTGGATAGATCACACCGGTTAAAGAAAACTCTGCATTTGCCACAGCAGGCAATTGAAGCGCTGATTTGCGCCCCAATCGCCCTTGCTCGACCCATGGAATGCCATAAGACATGTCAAGGGTTTGATAGGCAGCCGTTTCAATGGAAAAGATAAAACCACCCAAAGCTAACATCATGATGTTTAATCCGAAAGGCTAGAGGCTATAGCCAAGCGTTGCTGCTTGGCATAGCGTTCAAGGGCTTGATTGACTGCGTCTCTGATTTCGTCCTTTAAACCATTGGGGACGGAAATATTTAAATTTGAAATCATCACACGGGCATCTACTTCTACCGGCTTATGAACGGTAATGGGCTTGGGAGTTTTGAAGGCGCCCACTTTTGTATTTGTAGTCTGCATTTGTCCTGTTTCGACTACGCTTGTATTAAAGCCACTCTTGCGTTTTTCAGGTGGAGTATTTGTGACCACTGCTGTATCCAGCATTCTTTTTGCTCGTGTTTTAGTTTCATCAGTAAAGGTTTTAATGGTCTGCGTTGAAGTTTTGTCTATTGAGACATTAAAGCCTAACTTTTCTTTCACCCAGTTTGGCATCCAACTGGTTAATTTACCCATCATGCCGCTGAGCCATTCAGACAGAGCATTCCATTTGCTTTTGATGCCGTCCCAAAGCCCATTAATAAGATTGGAGCCTACTTCCATTAAATCGACACCAAACAGCCATTCAATGAGTTCATTGATTTTTTTCGAAATCCAAGAGAGTGGTGAAAAGTTTTTAAAGAACGTCAAGAGGTTATTGAAAACATTACTACATAAGCTGTAAAAAGAATCCCATAGCTTGCTTATAAAGCTTATGACTGTGTCCCAATTTTTGTAGAGCAGATATCCGGCAGCAACAAGAGCTGCAATGCCGCCAATAATCCAGCCAATAGGTGTGGTCATGATAGCAACACCAAGCGATATAAAAGCAGAACCAACGGCGGTTATTGCTGGGATAAGTGACGCTACAAGAGATACCGCAAGACCAGCAACTGCAGAAGCTGCCGGTACCATTGCTGCAATGAATGCCCCAGTAAGAACTGCTCCAACCGCGGCTAAAGATGCTGCTACCCAACCATTGAGTTTGTCCCAATATTGATAGAGGACAAAGAGCGCTGCAATGCCACCCATTAACCAACCGATAGGTGTCGTCATAATTGTGATACCAAGGCTAACAAACGCTGTTCCTACGGCTGCTAATGCGGCAATGAGTGGACCAAAAATGAAGGAACCAAGAGCTACAAGCCCCACCTTAAAGAGGGTTATTTCACCAATCAATGGCTCTAGCCATTGGAACCAGCCTTTAATCCTCTCTGTGAGATCACTGATGCTTTTTCTTAAATCAGAGGTAGGATTAAGCAAATCATTAAGGACTTTTTTTAAGGTTTTTGCCCAGCTCGCAACGGTTGTTTGAATGAGATCACGGTTTTCATCAATCAATTTTGAAAAACCGTCAATCATATCATTAATCACGGGCATGAAACGGGCGCCAATAAAGCTCGCGATACCGCCTATTTTTTTCTTAAAAGCACCAAGCTTGTCACTTAAATCTGCGGCATAGCGTGCAACATCGGCACCTATCAGCCATTTTCCTTTCCGCGCCTTTGCAAACAGTTCTTTAATGGGTGCCATGCCTTGTGCAAGCATGGTCGCCATTTCTTTACCATCACCCCCAAACAGCAGGGCAGCAATATGCTGTCTTTGTGCTTGGCTTTTCATCTTACTCATCTTGTCGGTAATTTCTTCTAACAAGACAGAAGTGGATTTGAGTTTTCCAGAAGTGTTTTTGACAGAAATGCCAAGCGCTTCAAAGCCCATCATGCCTCTTTTTTGTCCGGCATAGGCTTGTGCCGAACGCCTATTTAAAACCGCTAAGGATTGTTGAAAAAGCTCGGCAGAAGTGCCTGAATTATCGGCTGCATCACCCCATAATTGAAGTGCCGTAACACTCATATTTAAGTGGTGTGATGCGTGATAAAGACTATCTCCCAGATGCATGGTTTTCATGGTGAGGGCGGTCACACTTGCCACAAGACCACCCCCGGCAAGCCCTAAGACACCGGTAAAGACTGAAGCACGACTTGCCGCCACTCCAAGAGCACTTTGAACGCCATGAAGGCTTTTTGTCATGTTTTTGACAGCAGCAGAAAAGCGCGGAATACCCAAACTATGTGAGAGTGTTTTTGACAATGTATCGAATTGTTTTTGAACACGTTTGAGAGGTGCCGTGAGTTTATCTTCAAGAGACAATTTTACCTTTGCATCAGCAACTTTTTCACTCATTTTGTTTTACACCTTTCTGCTGCTTGGTTTCGCCAGAATATGAGTTCTTGTGGTTCCATTTCCATCATGTCTGAAAGGGACCAATGGAACTCAATAGCAATATCGGCTATGAGTTTTGCGGCGTTTTCCCAGTCGAGGTATCCCGCCGTTTGGTAAAAGACTCCAAGATCTCTCCAATATTTGTCAAATCATTAATGTCGAATTCGCAGATGACCTCATACGGCCATTCAGAAAGGCGTGCGATCATAGTGATTGTTTGCTCTATACCTTCTTTTTTGTCGATTGCTTGCAAATCTTTTGTTTTGGGGCGCCGTAAGGTAATTGTGGTGTGCTCTTTTCCTTCAAATGTGAGAGGTTCAAACAATTGATATGTAACATTTTTTTGTAGTGTCATTTTTATAATCCTAAATTGTTTCTATGGTCTGCGAGTTGATTGACGCCATTGAATTTTCTCACCAAGTTGAGGACATCTATCTCAACGATTTCAACGTCCTTCTGGACATATTTGAAATACTGCAATGTGAATGTAGCCGTAGAAGTTGCTTTTCCTCCCGGTTGCCATTCTGCCATTTCAAAGCCTTTGCAAAGCCCTCTCATGGTAATGACAACACCTTCTGCGGGTGTGCCTTGAGCTTGCATTGAACTGCGCAATGAGATGTTGACATCGGTGCGCCCTAACAGTGCCATCAACTCTGGAGAGCAATCAGAAATGGTCATGCTAAGCGTGAGGGTTTCAAGACCAAGGTCAACTTCAATGGAGCTATCCATGCCACCCCCGCGATAACTTTCAACAACCAAACTCAAATTCGGTAGGGTGACACTTTCACATTTTGCCTGATAGGGAATACCATCGACAAAAATGTTAAAATATTTCAAGACTCTGGGTAAAACAGGTACGGTCATTAAAAGATCTCCTCTAAGTAATCATTCACAATGCGTGAACGGAACGTGATATGTTCTGCAGGTGTTGTGGGGGTGAATTCGACATTGAAATAGACTTTGCCGCTCTCAATGGCGCTTGCTGTATTAAGCTCTAGATCAGGCGTACAGCGCCCACCAAGAATGGCGCCTTGTGCTTTTAAATCACGCAAATAGGCATTGACGCTTTCACTGACATCATTCATGTAGGTTTTTTTGATATTGCGGTCGACAGCCCATAGATGTCCGCGCAAAATAGCATCATTGATCATATCTGCGGTGCGCACCACGGATAAAAAAGCAAATTTTGTATCGTTTGAAAGTGTGCGATTACCCCAGAGGCGATAGCCGTTTTCACGGATAATTGTTGTGATATTTTGTTCATTGAGAAGGTTGGCACGGCTCGATCTGTCCCCAATGGAAAAATCAATAGGGCGTGCAGTTCCCACAATGCCATTGATCACTTTATTGGAAGGAGAATGCCAAAAACCGTTGTCAAAATCTGTTTTGGCAATGACACCAGCAACCGCTGCACTTGCCGGCTGTTCTATGATTTTTCCATCACGATTTACCTTTACAAACGGGTCAATGAGAATGGCGCGTTTTGAATCAAAATCCTTTGCTGTGCTAAGAGCTGCTTCATCTGTTGTGTTGGGTGCATCAAGCACCACAATGGCGCGCAAACGCTCTGCAATGCCAATCAGTTCTGCTGCTACAGGATTAGAGGTTGCACTGATTTCGGCTTTGGCTGTCGCTCCAGTGCCATCTCCTTCAATCGTCACATTTGGGGCGCTGTGATAATCAAAGCCACCGTTCTTAATGGCAACAGAAGTTACTTTTCCATCTTTCAGGATTGCTTCTGCTTCTGCACCGCCGGCAATTTTAACTGTTGCTTGAGTGTAACCACTTCCTTGGTTCGTCACATCAATCTTGCTAAGACTGATAGGGCGTTTGTGTGTAAAGCCTGAAGCGATGAGAATGCGTGGTGTTTGTCCCACAATGGATTGTGCTCCAATCAAAGCATGGACGCCTTCATAAGCACCATTTGCGTT
>NZ_JBHIQS010000028.1:0-8132 GCF_042196685.1 Bartonella sp. AC329YNZD
GCGCTATTGCTCGTTTTAATTGTGCTACCTTCAATGACAAAAAGACCAACATCAACATTTTGAATGGTTGTTTTGCCATTGAATTCAACTATACTATCGGGATCCCAAATGTTTACACCAACGGTTGGTTCTTCGGATTCACTACCGGTTATTGTTAAATCTCCGCTAATGATTTTACTTCCACCGTCTGCATAAAAACCTTCATCGACATTTTGAATGGTTGTTTTGCCGGTTAACTGAATTTCACTACCAGAATCCTCTGTCCGTACACCAGTGCTTATTTTGCTGAGATTTTCATTAATTGCTTTACCACCGACTACTGTTAAATTTTCGCTGGTAATTTTGCCACCATTTATTGCTCTAAGACCCTTCAAAATATTATTAATCGTTGCCGTTCCATGCAATTCAATTCTGCTATCGGGACCAAGTGCAAGTGCACCGGTTCCCGCGTCATTCGTTGTTAAAGCTACATCCGTGACATCAATCTGTCCACCATTTCGTGCCTCAAGCCCATGGGTGAATTTTTCAATGGTTATTTTTCCATTTAGTTCAATCTTGCTATTAGGCAGGTTAACTCCTACACCAGTGCTTTCTTCTTTTGCTCCAGAACCGATGAGTGTTAAATCTTCGCTGGTGACTTTACCACCATCAAATGCTCCAAGACCGTTCAAAACATTATTAATCTTTGTATTGCCTTTTAATTCAACTATACTATCAGAACCAAGTGCAAGTGCACCGGCTCCTTTGCCATCTGTTGTTAGAGTAACATCCGTAATTTCAATACGTCCACCATTTTCTGTAAGTAATGCGCCTTCATGTCCATTCAAACTTCCTCCTATGACAGCCCCTCCTTTCATTGTGATCTTGGATTCTATACCATCTGCATGGAGTCCAGTACCATTAGATGATGCGACTGTAACATTGTTGTTTAAAGTAATGATGCTGCCATTTTGAGCAGATATTGCTGTATTTTTTGCAAGAAATGATCCTCCAGACACTGTTATTGTTGAGTGATCATCTGCAAATATGCCTGTTAGTGCTTGAGTTACGGTTACATTGTTCAAGGTTACTGTGCTGTTTTTAGCACTTATTCCTAAGGATAGTGAACTGTTATCGTTTTCACTCGATATTACCACGTCTTCCAGCTTGTTTTTTTTACTCTTACTGTCAGAAAAGGAAGCACCAGTGCTAGATAAAATGCCAGATGAGGAGGACGCCATTCCAGAATATGTAATTGTTCCTTTAGTCATTTGAAGTGTCGCACCGTCTTTGGCTTCAAGGCCTAAGAAAATATCAGAACCAGTGCCTTTAATGGTTGTGCCATCCAGTAACTCAATCGCACTGTCAGCACCTTCTGCTGTTACAGCATAGACGGTTTCGTTTGTGCCCTGGTTTATATCTTTATTCGTAACAATGGTTAAATGTTTTCCAATGATTTTGCCACCGCCTTTTGCGTGAATAGTTTCGTAGGTTTTATCGGATACTTCTTGTTGTTTTCCCTCAGAAACTACGAGGGTTTCAGCATGTGCACTGAACTGGATGTTAAATAGGATAATAGCGGCTACAGCCGTGCATGATAAAAGGGATGTTTTATACACCAGTATTCTCCTTATGAGAGCCCCCAAATATTCATTTCCCCGCGAACTTCATAAGAAGAAGTGAAAATGGATAGTTGTTATTAATTTCAGTAATTGTCTTTATTTGGTAAGATATTTTTGGTTTTTTGTCAAAATTAAAAAATAATTGATATTAATTATGTCTAATACAAAATGTATTTATAACTGATTTTATTTAAAGAATTATAATTTTGAATATTATTATTCAGAGAAATATTGTGAGATACTGATATAGTGGTACCATGACATCTTTTACGTGATGGTAGGGATTATTATATGACCCAAATTGGGGTTATGAGGGAACAAAAAAGGATGTAGAAGAAGCTTATAAAAAAGCTAATCTACTTGGGCTTAAAGTGGATTTTCATTTTTCAACACAGTGGTATTAATTTATTTCTAATAGACTTCTCTTTTTCTCAAAGTAGGAAGTACTTTTCATCCACTGGGGGTGGAAGTGCTCTGTTGCGTTTGTTGTGTCTTGTCTTGGTGATTTTCGTAAAGAATTAAGTATAAAGAGGGAAGGGTGCTTTAAAAGGAAAAAAGATGGCTTTAATGTACAAAAAAGGCAGCATATTGTGGCTGCCCTTTTTGTTAAATTGAATAGAATGAATAGGCTATTTTTACAGCCTTGATTTAAAACTGATAGCGTATGCCACCTGAAAAGCTTGCACCACTTATACCAGTTTTCTGAAGCTTTTGTCGATAGCTTACATCACCGTAAAGAGAGAAGTTGTGAGATAGTCGCGCATTGATACCAATTCCTCCCTCAATTGCTGTTCCCATGGGATCAAGGTAAAAATTCTTGCTAATTTGTACTTTTCCATTATCACCAAAGGTTTTGATCAAGTTTACTTTTCCATAGAAGGAAAGGGCAGGACCATTTTCAGCAGTCATAATGGTTTTGGTTAAACGTCCACCAACACGGATCAACCATTGAGAAGGATTTTTCATATCAACGGTAAAATTATCAGCATCTTCAATGGTATTAAATATCAAATGTTGATAGGCAACTTGTGCTTGTGGCTCAAATGTTAAACCTTCCATTCCGGTTGCAAACTCTTTGCCAACAGTGGTAGAGATACTCAACATTTTGGCATTTTTCAACTTTGCGGTTTTGCCAATGAGAGCATTGCCGATATCTCCTTTTAGAATTCCATAGGATAACAGTGTATCCATATAGAAACCATTGTCATGCTGCACGCTGCCATAAGCTGTTAGTGACCATTTATCCAATGTGTTCTCACTGACATCGTCCATATCCTTTGGAGTGAAAGATAGCCGCCCATAGGTGCCTACAAGACCGAAATGTGTCGTGGTATTTTGTCCTTCTAATACCGCTAATGTGACACCGGCTTGGAGAGCAGCATAACGGACATCAGCACCATAACCATATTTAAGGGGACCACGTTTCGAGGATAAGGTTCCTTTACCCCCATAGGTAGAGAGGAAGAAACTGTTTTTTAGATTTTTCTGCTCTCCCAAGACTGTTGTTCTCATATTGGCTAAAAGTGCATTTTGCTTGGCCATATCGGCCAATCCAGTATAAAAGAAAGCATTTGGCATAACCAAATAGCTTGCCATTTGTGGTACAACTGCTCTTACTTTTGAATCGGGGTTAAGAAATTCAGACTGCAAGCGAAAATCCCAGAAATCTTTATCCTTTTCATCGAATAAGTTTTGGTTAGCATTGGCCTTGCCATAACTTGATACTGGTCCATAGGCAGTCAGCGTATATTTATAAGGAGTTCCTCCTATGGTGGTATAGCCATTTTTCAATTTAAAGGAGTCTTCTTTTGCTTCTCCAGAAACTTGAATAAGTGAAAGTCCACCTATATTGGAAGGAGCAGAAGCATTTTCTACACTCTCTTTATCCCCTGAAGAACTTTTGACGTAAACTGTTGTGGTGCCTGCTACATCACCGTGAATGAGAAGCCTATCGGTTTTTTGTGCATCTATTGCAACACCATCACTCCATATAGCGTTGAAATGAATTTCTGCCTCACCAGAGGCATTATAGACTGCTAGAGTGGTTGGTATTCCAGATCCTACATGCAATGTATGATAATGATCTTCTACCAGTCCATTGAAAACAATAGAACTATCATTGAGATTGAGCACAGAAATATCAGAACGTGACCTTTGAGCAATAGCAAGCAGTTTTCCATCATCATCGGTTTCTTTTGTACTGGTTTTCAATATCCATGTTGTCTTGTTTGCCAAATCAAAGCGTACAGTTCTGTTTTCTGCAATTTTTGTTCTTCCCTTTAATACCGAGTTATTAGCATTTAGTGTAAAAGCAAAGTTATTTTCTTTAGTTGAATCTTTTGCCGCTAATAAAATATCGGCACTGATTTCTGAATTTTTGAGATTGGCTATACCGATTGATTGGTCTGCATTAATTCCAATACTATTTTCAGTGCGAATCTTTGTATTTGTCAAGTTGATTTCTAAGGTGTTATCGTCCTCGGATTTATCAAATGTTATGCCACTGTTTTCTGCTGTTGCAGAAACATTTGTTACATCAATATATCCGCTATTTTTTACAACAAATGCTGATCCTTTTGCTGCTACGGTCCCTCCATTCATTTTAATCGTGCCACCGTTTTCTGCATAAAGCCCGATGAAAGTATTGCTAATCGCTGTATTTCCATACAATTCAATTAAGCTGTTAGGATTGCTGGTAGCTGCACCGTATCCGTTACCATCCATCGTTGTTAGAGCAACGTCTGTGACCTTAATATGTCCACCATTCATTGCGAACAATGCCATGGTTTTCGCAGTTACTGTTCCCCCAGTCATTATGATTGTGCCACTATTTTCTGCATCAAGTCCGGTTACAGCATTATCAATAGTTGTCTTCCCATACAATTCAATCAAGCTGTTAGGATCGGTGGTAGCTGCGCCATAGTTACCATTTGTTGTTGTTAGAGCAACATCTGTAACCTTAATATGCCCCCCGCTTTTTGCAAGCAATGCCATGTTTACAGCGGTTACAGTTCCTCCCTTCATTGTGATTGCCCCACTATTTTCTGCATTAAGCCCGATGAAAGCATTATTAATTGTTGTTTTGCCATGCAATTCGATCAAGCTATCAGGATCGGTGGTAGCTGCGCCATAGTTACCATTTGTTGTTGTTAGAGCAACATCTGTAACCTTAATATGCCCCCCGCTTTTTGCAAGCACTGCCATGTTTGCAGCAGTTACAGTTCCTCCCGTCATTGTGATTGCCCCACTATTTTCTGCATTAAGCCCGATGAAAGCATTATTAATTGTTGTTTTGCCTTGCAATTCGATCAAGCTATCAGGATCGGTGGTAGCTGCACCGTATCCGTTGCCATACATCGTTGTTAGAGCAACATCTGCGACCTTAATATGTCCACCACTTTTTGCAAGCACTGCCATGTTTACAGCGGTTACAGTTCCTCCCGTCATTGTGATGGCACCACTATTTTCTGCATTAAGTCCAATGAAAGCATTATTAATTGTTGTTTTGCCTTGCAATTCGATCAAGCTATCAAGATCGGTGGTAGCTGCGCCATAGTTACCATTTGTTGTTAGAGCAACATCTGTAACCTTAATATGCCCACCGCTTTTTGCAAGCACTGCCATGTTTGCAGCAGTTACAGTTCCTCCCGTCATTGTGATGGTACCACTATTTTCTGCATTAAGCCCGATGAAAGCATTATTAATTGTTGTTTTGCTTTGCAATTCGATCAAGCTATCAGGATCGGTGGTAGCTGCACCGTATCCGTTGCCTATTGTTGTTAGAGTGATATCTGCAACCTTAATATGTCCACCACTTTTTGCAAGCAATGCTGCGCTTGTCCCAGTTACAGTTCCTCCCTTCATTGTGATGGTACCACTATTTTCTGCGCCAAGGCCAGTTACAGCATTATTAATCGTTGTTTTCCCATGTAATTCAATTAAGCTGTTAGGATCAGTGGAGGCTGCACCGTATCCGTTACCATCCATTGTTGTTAGTATTACATCCGTGACATCAATATATCCGCCGTTCTTTGCAAATAATGCTGCGCTTTTTCCAGTTACAGTTCCTTCCGTCATCATGATGACACCTCTGTTTTCTGTATAAAGCCCGATAAAAGCATTATTAATCGTTGTTTTCCCATACAATTCAATCAAGCTGTAAGGATCTGTGGAAGCTGCTCCGTTTCCGTTACCATCTGTTGTTGTTAAAACAACATTTTCGCCTCTAATATATCCACCGTTCACTGCCAATAATGCTCTGTTCCCCCCAGTCACTATTCCTCCCATCATTGTGATTGTGGAGAATAAACCGTCTGCATAGAGTCCATCGCCATAAGATGATGTAACTTGAACGCTGCCTTTTTGACTATTGGCTAAAGTAATGATGCTGCCTTCCGTAACGTATAGCCCAGCGTGTTCTCCATTATATTCTCCTCCTAATATCGCTATTTGAGAATGACCTTCTGCGGATATGCTGGTTTCTGCTTGGGTAATGGTTACATTTTCTAAAGTGACTTGACTTCCAGCAAAGGCTGTTATTCCTGTGTATAAAAACTCTTCATTTTCCAATTCATTTTCTAATTCACTTTCCCAGCCAGCGTCTAATTCATTGTCCGATGTTTTTGCATTTGCTAGCTTGTCTTGATCACTTATGCTGGTGTTTGCATAAGTAATTGTTACATTTTCTAGCTTGTTTTTTTTGCTCTTACTTTCATTGAAGAATGCGCCAGTTTCAAAAGCTTTAATGGTTCCTCCTGTCATTGTGATTGTGCCACTGTTTTCTGCATAAAGCCCAATTACAGCATCATTAATTACCGTATTTCCATGCAATTCAATTTTACTGTTAACATCATTGGCTATTGCACCGATTCCGGTGCCATCTGTTTTTAAAGTAACATCTGAGATGTCAATATGTCCGCCATTTTCTGCAAGTAATGCTGTGCTTCTTCCAGTTATTGCTCCACCAGTCATTGTGATTGTAGATTGTTCACCATTTGCATAAAGTCCATCACCATGGGATGATGTAACTTGAACACTGCTTTTTTTGTTATCGGCTAATTCGCTATAAGTTAAAGTAATAGCGCTGCCTCCTGTAGCGGATATTCCTTTGAGTTCTCCATCAAATGCTCCTCCTAATATCGTTATTTCAGAATGATCATTTGCAAATATACTGGTGTTTGCTTGTGTAACCGTTACGTTTTCTAAAGTAACTTTGCTTTTGTTGTCGGCATTTATTCCCTCGTCCATGAAGTGGTCGTCTTTACCGCTTGATATTGTTACACCTTCCAGCTTGTTTTTATCATTCATACTGTTTTCGAAGAAAGCGCCAATTTCAGAAACCGTAATAATGCCTCCAGTCATTTTGATTGTAGCACCATCTTTTGCATTAAGACCAAGACGAATGTCAAAATCAGTTCCTTTAATGGCTGTGTCTTGCAGGAATGTAATCGCACTGCCAAGACCGTCAGCTGTTACAGCATAAATATCTGTGTCTTTATTCCCAACCACAGTTAAATGTGTGCCAGTGATTTCTCCGTTGTCTTTCGCATTAATCATCTCATACGTTGTATTAGATACTTCTTTTTTCTCGCCGGAAACTTCAAGAGTTTCAGCATATACATTGAGATGGGTGTTGAATAGCATGACAGCTATGACAGCCGTGCAGGATAAAAGGGACTTTTTACACATCAAGATTTCCTAAATTATAAGTAAATTATAAGTGCCACACACTCTTCCCCCGCTTATAAGAAGGATATCAAATGGATGGGTATTTTAGAGATGGAACGTGATAGGCGATTTTTATTTTTATGTAAAGTATAAAATAAATTATATATTTAATATATAATGAATTATATTTTAATTCATTTTGTTCTAAAATAAATATATTATGTTAATATTATATAAGTATTATAAGTTTTTCTATTCAAGATATGTGTTATGTTTGCATAAAACTTGTTGCTTATGCTTAAAGAAAAGAAGTAGGCAAGAAAATTTCAAAAAACTGTATGCTTGAGCCTGATAGAGATCTCTTTCAACATCATAAACAAAGCTAATACCATAGCTTTCATGTTTTCTTTTAACACGGTTACGATGAAATAGCGTTCATTGATTTTTCAATCGACTTTTAGTTTTTTTCAAGAGAAATTTTTACTAGTTGAAAGTGCGATATTTTATTGTCTTGAGTTTTTTTAACTAATTTTCTCAAAGAGAAATGTTGGCGATGTGTATTGGTAGAGAAGAATAGAGGAGAGATAAAAAGGCAGCACGATGTGCTGCCTTTTTGTTAAATTGAATAGAATGAATACGCTATTTTTACAGTCTTGATTTAAAACTGATAGCGTATTCCTCCTGAAAAATTTGCTCCAGATATACCAGTTTTCTGAAGCTTTTGTTGATAGCTTACATCACCATGAAGGGAGAAATTGTGAGATAGTTGCGCATTAATGCCAACGCTGCCTTCAATTGCAGGTCCCATAGGATCAAGGTCAAAATCTCTGCCAATCCGGATGGTACCATCATCACCAAAGGTTT
>NZ_JBHIQS010000029.1:0-7751 GCF_042196685.1 Bartonella sp. AC329YNZD
GCATGAAGCTGGTTACCCGTCACTGCATCCGTCGAACCAGATTGAATGGCCCCATCTAATAGAGACGTAAGCTTGCTGCTCTCTTTATTGTCTCCATGTGTCGCTACAAAGGCGCTCTTCGCTTCATTCCAGTTCAAAGAATCACTTTTTACATCAGCAATTTCTTTGGTAATTTCATTATGAATATTCGTAAAAGAGCTACCTACACCGGAAAACGCCTCCGCTACATTACCATAACTTTTCTCTTCATCATGACCTTCAGAATTGATTGTTTTAACCTTGAATGCAGGAGCTGTCCAAGCGCCATTTTCATACTTAGCGTTACCACCTAAAGATTTTGCAACATTATCACCTAACGCATGAAGCTGATTACCCGTTACAGCATCCGTTGAAATAGCAGAAATATCTCCATTTTGGAGAGATGTAATCTTGCTGTTTTCTTTCTTGTCTCCATGTATCGCTACAAAAGAACCTTTGGACTTATCCCACAACAAAGCGTCATTTTTAGCAGCCGTAATGTCCTTTTCAATCTCTTTGCTAATTTCATCCTTAATATTATTAAATTTATCTTTAACATTCTCGAATGAAACACCAACACCGACAAAGGCAGATGCAACATCGTCATAAGCCGAGTCAGAAACACTACCATCAGATGCAAATTTTTTAACCTTGAATGTAGGTACTGTCCATGCGCCATTTTCATACTTAGCATTACCGCCCAAAGATTTTGCAACACTGCTTCCTAGGGTATGAAGCTGGGAACCATTTATGGCATCAGTTGAGGTTGCTGTAATGTCTCCATTCTTCAAAGATTTAATCTTGCTGTTCTCTTTATTTTCTCCATGGGTCGCTACAAAGGCATTCGCCGTTTTGCTCCAAATTAAAGAATCACTTTTTTCACCAGCAATTTCTTTTGTAATCTCATTCTTAATATTCGTGATGGAATCACCAACACCAGCAAAGGCAGATGCGACACTGTCATAAGTCGAGTCAGTAACGTCACCATCAGAATTGAACTGCTTAACTTTGAATATAGGAGCAGTCCACGTGCCATTCTCATACTTAGTATTACCACCTAAAGATTTTGCAACACTGCTCCCTAGGATATAAAGCTGAGAACCATTTATGGCATCAGTTGAGGCTGCTGTAATGCTACCATTTTCAACTGCCTGAATCTTTTTACCACCAGCATTTATACCGGAAGTCGTCACTTTTGGACCATTGGCAATCACTAAGCCTGTTGCGTCTAAGGTGCTGTCTCCTATTTGTATTTTATCAACTATAATGGACCTAGCTAGATCAAATTTCACTTTATTGTCTTTATCACCTTTTGTGACCGTGAGATTTGTACTTCCAGCTGCCAAATCCATTGGGCTGGTTGAATTAACACTCGTTTTATTTTTACCATTAACAGAAAGATCCCAATTTGAGTTTACAGTGTCTTGTAGAGCTTTTAGCTGCGCAACATTCACGGCATCAGTGTCGTTCGTACCTGCAGCAACATTTATAATCTGTCTGGTCTGACCTTTCTCAAAATTGCCAATACTGAGTGCACCATTAGTAGCTTTCCATACGTTATCCTGTTTATCTGAGTTCTTTCTAATACTAGGGTTATAACCCGCAACACCAGCTTTAACATTAGCCAGAGAGTATTCACCTAAGGCAATTCCTCCGTCAACTGATGCTTTTGCTTGCCGACCAAATGCCAACGCACTGTCGCCGTTGGCATCTGCGTTCTCACCAAATGCTAACGCATAGTCGCCGTTGGTATGTGCACTCCGCCCAAGTGCAACCGCACTGTTACCGTAAACTTCTGCGTTCTCACCAACAGCAAGCCCCCCACTTCCGTTGACGCTTGCACCTCGACCAATACCAATCGAAGAATCCCCACTAACTTTAGCATTTGAACCTAAGGCAATCGCCGACTCACTTTGCGCAAAATCTCCTTTCACTATTGATGCATTTTGACCAATAACAATTGCACCATACGCATCTTTATCTACAACGCGCGCATTGTTGCCAATAGCAATTGAATTTTCCGTATTAGCTATAGGATCTTTAAAAAAAACGTTAGCAGTATTAACGTTCACACCTCTCGTTAATTCATAAAGCTGGGAACCATTTACAGCATCGGTTGAATTTGCTGAAAGCTCACCAGGAGAAACATCCAAAAGAGTCCGAGGTTTACCCTCACTATTCAGAATAGATATTCGAGTTAATGGTGAGTTAGGAGCAATCGATAACTTAGTCATCTCAACCTCGCGATCTAGTGCACGAGGTAAGCTTCTCATAAGAGAAAAGCTGTCTGTATTTTTATGCAGATCATCACCGTGAAATGGATTATTTTGTTTTTCCCCAATAGTAGAGGGTTCCTTTATCTCAACAAGCTGATGATTTAAAGCTGCCAAAGCACTATTAGTGCCAGAAAATGCATCCGTTACATTCTTATAATCTTCACTTCCCGCAAATGCAGTATCAAAAGCATCTTTAGTCTGAAATTTAATATCAGAACTTAAGTTTTTTAAGGTATCTTCACTCTCTATAAATGCAGAGTCAACATCTCCATACACTTTACTGCCAACTACATAGGCCGGGGGAATACCTTTAAGTACATTTGCATCACCACTAAAATCGTTTGATATGTTATTAAAAATCGAAGTATTAGCAGAAACAGGAGAAACATTTGATAAAAAGATAATCACTGAAGCCACTAAAAACGCTGTAATAAACAGTAATTGATAAAACAAGCAAGAATTTTTAAAACCATTCACCACTGGCGCCTTTGATGTGGTACATAATTTTTTCATAATAAATTCTCCAAGTAAGAAAAACATATCAAGAACATTAAAAAGACACATTTCAGCACTAAGAGTGATTTGAAGATTTGTTTTTCGTCTGTTCTTTATAAAGCTTAAGTTTTTCGAAAAGATTGAAAGGAGCAGATTAGAGCTCCAGTGGTGTTGCGATTAACGTTGATTAATAGTTTGGTTAGTAAGGTTTTGGTTTATTCTGCCTTTAAGCAAGTTGTTTGTTTGTAGTAATTTCTGAATTTGTGGGTAAGAATAGAGAATGAAAGGGACATATTCGTACGCTACTGTTAGATGTGTGATTTATAGTTATTTGAAATAAAAGAGTTCGTTTTGTATGCTTAATGGACAATGAATATTTATGAGTGAAAGGTTTAGGTCATTTAGACCCCGTGATAAGTTCAGGTAAAACTTGTATAGGATTATTGTGGTTTTATCACAAGAACAAGTGATTTGTTTCTTGATTTCTTGAGTCATTTTTCTTGAAGGGTTTTAAAGAAAAATGACAATAATCATGTGATTCTTTCATAACTTTCCGCACCTCCCTTTGCGAGAATTTTTTTGTTCTGTTTGTTCCAGAATGAGTCTTATAGACTTTCGAACAAAATAGCAAGAAGAAAATGAATTTAATTATTTTTACAGAATGAGTCTTTCTGATTTATGTAATCGTAAAATTCCCTATAATAAAAATTCATAACTTTTACGCGTATAGACTTATGTAGAGGTTCTGTTTTACAGTCAATTTGATGTATCTCTGTTTTGTCCAAAATGAGTCTTACTTTCATTGCCACTGCTGTGTACAGAGAAAATAATTAAAATAGTAAAAAGTGAGATTTTTTTGTTTCTTTAAGCATATCCCCCCAATGGATATTTTCTATTAATGAAATTATAAAACGTACAGTTTTAAAATACTGTGTAATTATGCGCTCTATCAATTTATATGATAATATTACTCTGCATTTGTAAAATTTTTGTTAAAGCGCTTCATTTTTTACTCAATTCAATCTCACTAAAATTATTCCTATAGAATATTAAGTGTATTACTCTGATAATATAAATTCGCCCTTGCCTAATAAGACAAGGGCGAAAATTCAGTTAAATTGCAGTTTTTCGCATTATCTGCTGTTATTTTAATTTTAGAGTTATTCCGCCACCTACTCCCCACTGGCCACCAGCACTGGTAGCTGATAGATTAGAACGAATCTTACCATCTTCAGATGTATAACCCGCACCAATAGCAAAAGCAGACTGACCACGCCACAAACCGCCACCAAATGAAACACTCAAAGATCCTGGATCATCGAAGTAACGTAAATTAGACACCGCCAAACCAATCGCTGCTGCTTGCCTTGCCTCTTTGCGCACATTCGTAATATCATAACTTAATGCTTCAAACTTCCTATCGGTATAGGACTTCGCCTCGTTAACACCTTTACTGACTTGATCAACCGTATATTTGTTCGCATCATTAAGAACTATCTTCATCTGCCCTTCAGTATAATCATGCAATTGACCACCATTAACAGCTTCCTTAGAACCTTTCTTAATTTTACCATCCCCTACGTTGTCTATCAAGACAGGGTCGCTGTCATTAACACCTTTTAGAGTGATGCTATTGGTTTTCTTTCCGCTATCATCGGTATCATAGCCAACCGCAATATCCACCTTTTTTTCAACGTTTGTTACCCTGCTCTCAACATTTGTTACCCTCTCTTTCATCTGCTGGAGCTGTCCGTCACTCCCCTCATAAGTTGACTTTTCTAAAATTTCACTAGGAGAAACAGTTACCGCGGTTGAATTATCTTCCTCATCCATAGAATTTTCCGCCTCATCTATGACAAGAGGTAAGCTTCTTAGAAGACGTGCGCTTCTCATAAAAGGAAAGCCGGCTGTAATAGTATCCGAACCACCTCTTCCAATTACAGGTTTTTCAACAATAGGAGCGTTATTTTTTATCTCAATAATCCGATGATTCAAATTTGTGAAAGCACTATTAACACCTGTCAATGCATCTGCAACGTTCTTATAGCTTTTCTGAGTCTCATTACCATCCTTATCAAAGGTTTTAACTATAAAAGTAGGATCATTCCACGTTCCAGCGTCATCATATCCAGCACCACCGCCGAAATAACTCGCAAATGCCTGAGCCATAAAATAAAGCTGGCCACCATTTACTGCTTCAGTCGATGTTGCCGTAAATGCACCACCCTTAACACCAGAGAGAATTCGTGAAGTATTCATACTGTTTGCAATATCTATTCTATTACCAGCTTCACTTCCACCAATCGTAATAAGCCCAGCGCTATTTTGCTTAACAAGGTTATTCCCTGCCGAATTAATGACTATATTTTCAATCTTTTTATCAAGATTCGTGAAAGAACTATTTACGCCTGTAAAGGCATCTGCAACATTATAATAGCTCTTTTCAGCTCCATTACCATTCTTATCAAAGACCTTAACTGTAAAAGTAGGAGCATTCCAGTTTCCATCTGCATCATATCCAGCTTTACCACTGAAATAGCTAGCAATTACATTGCTCATAGCATAAGCTTGAGAACCATTGATTGCATCAGTCGATGTTGCTGTAATAGAACCAGCCTTAACACCTGAAAGAATCCGTGCTGCATTATTAACGTTCGCAATACTTACCCTCGTTCCACTCACTTTTCCACCAATGGTAATAAATCCAGCTGCATCTTGCTTAACAAGACTATCACCTGTCGCATCAATGACTATATTTTCAATCTTTTTATCAAGATTCGTGAAAGAACTATTTACGCCTGTAAAGGCATCTGCAACATTCTTATAGTCTCTTTCAGCTCCATTACCATCCTTATCAAAGACCTTAACTGTAAAAGTAGGAGCACTCCAATTTCCATCTTTATAGCCAGCACCACCACCAAAATAGCCTGCAACGACATTGCTCATGGAATAAAGTTGAGAACCATTGATTGCATCAGTCGATGTTGCTGTAATAGAACCAGAATTAACACCTGAAAGAGTCCGAACCGCATTATCAATATTTGCAATACTTACCCTCGTTCCATTTACTTTTCCACCAATGGTAATAAGTCCCGTATCATCTTGCTTAACAAGGTTGTTCCCTGCCACATTAACGACTACATTTTCAATCTTTTTATCAAGATTCGTGAAAGAACTATTTACGCCTGTAAAGGCATCTGCAACATTACGATAGCTCTTTTCAGCTCCATTACCATCCTTATCAAAAACCTTAACTTTAAAAGTAGGAGGCGTCCATTTTACTCTATCAAATCCAGCACCACCACCAAAATAGCTAGAAATAGCAAGGCCTAGAGAAAAAATTTGGGAGCCATTAACTGCATCAGACGAGAATGGCGAAATCACACCATTATTAACACCAGTAAGAGTTCTCAATTCATGAGAGTTATTTTCAATGCTTATTCTATTGCCACGTGCATTCGCACCAATTGTAATAAGCCCTGAGCTATCTTGCTTAACAAGATTATTGCCCGCAACTTCACGTTCCAAACCATATAATGCAGAGCCAACATCTCTGTACACTCTACCGTTAATTATATAAGTTGGTGCAATATCTTTAAGTATATTTGTACCAGCACCAAAATACTGCGATACATTACCCCACGCATCACAAGCAGAAACAGGAGAAGCATTGGATAAAAAGACAGCTACTGAAACCAATGAAAGCGTTTTAATAAAAGGTAATCGATAAGATGAGCAAAAATCTTTAATATCACTCTCTTCTAGCATTTTAGGTATGTTATATATTTTTTTCATAATAAATTCTCCAAATAAGAAAAACATTAAAAAGACATATTCTTGTGTTAGGGAAACTTCAGAAGATATTTTTTCTTGTTTTGTAAAAAGATTAGGGTTGTCATAATGGGAAAAAGAACTATCTAAAACACCATGAGACTATCATTGGTGTTGGTCGATAGTATAGTTAATAAGGGCGTGGTTTTTACGCTTTTAGGGAGGTTGTATCTTTTGCTGTAAAACCCTTGGGGGTGGGAGTAAATAAAATACGTGTAGAGAGGACATGTTTGTATGCTCTTATGAGTTTTTTGTGTGCTTAAGAAGCAATAAAGATGTTATTGCGAAAGTGGGATTAAGTTGTTTGCTGAATGAGCTAAGGTATTTTTTGTAGAGTTATTATACTTTTGTCATAAAAATAGGTGAGATAACTTTGAACCTTAAAGGTGTATCTCTTAAGTCTTTTTATGGTAAAGTAATAATGGTTATGTTTTTTTTTCATAACTAAACGCATTTCCTTTTGCGTAATTTTTTGCTCGGTTTTTTACGGATTATCTTTGCTCAAGCACTCTCTATAGGCTATTAAGAAAAATAGCAAGAAAAAAATGAATTTAATTTAATAATTCTTTCTGATTTATTAAAAATTCTAAAATTTATAGCATTGTTCCTTGCTCTTTAGTCCTTTATAGGAGCATTGATGTGTTATTGTACTTTAGATGTTATGATCAAAGTGAATCTTACTTAATCATTGCTATTGCTGCATACAGAGAAAATTGAAATAGTAAGAAATGGGATTTTTTATTTCTTTAAGCATCCCTCAAATGGATATTTCTATTAATAAAACTATAAAATGTATGCTTTCAGACTATTGTACGATTACGTACTCTATTAATTTACATAGAGATATCACTCTGCATTTGTAAATCTTTAGTTAAGACACTTCACTTTAACTAAAATTAGTTTCACTAAAATGATGACTATAGAATACATTGCTATAAGACTTTATAAGTATACTACCTTGTGATTTTCTGTATAAAATATTAATGCTCTATAATATAAAAATTTCGCCCTTGTTTCATTAAACAAGGGCGAATGCATTTTTTATTGTTAATTCAGCGTTAAGTTTATTCCAGCGCTTACCCCCCAGTGACCTCCTGAGCTCGTGACAGATAGGTTAGAGCGGATATTTCC
>NZ_JBHIQS010000030.1:0-7190 GCF_042196685.1 Bartonella sp. AC329YNZD
AAGTATGCCGTGAGAAAAAAAGGGGCAGCTTTTTGCTTTTGCAGCCATTGGTCTTGATGTTTGAACGGAAGCTGGCAAGTGGTAAGGGGAAGGCCATAGAGTACGTGATCACTAAATTTTATCCCGTTATAGGAATATTGGGTTTTATAAGCTATAGAGAAGGCTATACCGAGGGGAGGGGGCTCTTAAGTCTTAAAGAGAAGATTGGATAATCTTCAGAGCACAAAATTATATGTCTACTAGAAAAAATAAGGGCGTTCTTGTATCTCATGTGCTTCTTATTCCACACCGTTCCAAAGCTAGTATCTCTAGCCTCAGTACAATGAGGTACAAATCAGATGATTTCTTACCCTACCTTAAATACACTTTTGTGAAAATTACTTTAAAGGTCGTGTGTTAGCTTATGCAAAATCTTTTATGGAAAGAGCTTATTGCTCTAAGAGCAAGGAAAAAAACGTATAAGGTTCCAGTGATTAAGGTTCCAGTGATAATGAAGAACTTATCGATGAAGTTTATAATCTTATCTTATTTAATTTATACTAAATCACCATCAAGCTCTATAGGATATTCAGACGTTTGAAAAAAGGATTTTATTTTTTCTGAGCTTGAGGAGCGAATAATTTGAGATTTCTGCATAAAGCAAACATGGAAAAATTGTATTGATTGATAATGTCTTTTATCAGATAAGAGGATGAGAGCGATGAGAAAAGGATATTTCTTTCAATATCGTAACGTGAATCAATAAACAATAAAACGCCAACATCGTTCTCAAATTGATTGACTATAATGAGTTGAATATCTGTAGCCAAAAGAGTGCAACCTTGAAGATTGAAGACATTTGTAAAATCGTGTACAGAAATTGAAGTTCCCATAATATTATAAAAAATTGCTGTTCTTCCTTTCAGGTGTAAGGTATGGCTATGATAGCCACAATCGCATGATTGATCATATGCAATATGAACAACATCACCTGTGGCGTGTTCAAGTAATGGTGCATCTTCAGGATAAAAAACAGAGACAATTAATTCATCATTTTTAGAACTTGAATTGACTTGAATGTGATCATAAAGATCATTAATGTCACCATTAATCTTGGCTATAGTAGTAAGAATAGTGCTATTTTTTATACGAGCTATCTTATTATAAAATTATGTAGGGTAGGAGAAGAACGTATAGGTATCTAATTTACGCGCATAAAGGCTTTTCAGGGATTAAATCTAAACTCAGATTTTCTCTCTTTACAGAGTCAGAACTGTATTTTTATCATAACGACTAGCTTCTCTATCATAATATTTCTTCACGAGAGCTTTCCAAAAATAGTACACCAGCTAGTTTGTTCTTAAAAAAATAATCAAGGCAATACTTTCGCACCATCCTCATTCGCTGTCTTTAAGGGTGCCTTTTGCATTTACAGAAATTTCCCACGGACTTTAGAAGCGGAGCCTAGAAAAGTGGGGAAGAGGAGAACCATAGGGTGCTGTGACTACTCATGTTGTCATGCTATAGAAATATTTGGTTTTGTAGGGTAGCAGCAGCCCCCCTTTAATGCTTTTTAGGCATTAAAAATGGCATGAGAAAATGCTGGTAGTTGTGATATGTTTTTTCTAAAGTTTTTTAATTATGGCTGATCCATGAGCTCTAAGATATACATTGAGAGAGAATGGGCGGCATTAAAAGTTAAATGCGCATGGTGAGGTTTGAGATTGATTAGTTTAAAATCCTTTTCTGAGCGGCCGTGCGCTGCACTTTTCTTGTTTCTTAAACTCATAGTACCATCTACAATTTGATACAGACCGGATGCGATCATTTTTAAGTCATTTTCATCTAGATCTTGATTTTTTAAGTTTTCTTTCTTCATATCTTCGGGATGGATCTTAGCTTTCTTAACGACTTGTTTCCATAAAACGGGCAGCGTATTACGGGCGTTTTCTTCATATGAGATAGAATGGTGGTCGAGATAAGCTTTGCAAGAAGCTTCCAATAGATTTGCTGCAAATAGAACCGCCTCCTTTGGATCTTTTTCTATATTTTCTAATGCCCTTTTTATTTCGATTTCTACTGCTGAAAGTCCTTTCTCTGTAATACGTTTTTGTAGCTCTTCTGTAGAGAGGAGACCAGCTTTTTGCAATTCTTGTGTGGAGGTCAGCTCCTTCTTGATAATATATCCTCCACGCTGATATTCTAATCTATCTTTCTTTAACGTTTCTAAAACTTTACGTTGATCTTCTTTTAACTGTAGAGTTTTTTTGTATAACGATGAATTCAATCCGGTAGGGTCTGGATCATAATATTCTTTTTCCATAAAATCACTAAGCAGGTTACCAAGGACTTCAAGTGGTTCTTCGCATTGAGAATTGATTGCACGTAGCCACACTTTAACTTTTTGGATTTTTGTACCTTCTGGAATTTCAGAAGGAGCAAATGATGCAATAAACAATTCATCTAACTCGTTATGCGTATAATGGTACGCAAACATTGGAGGAAGTAGTCCAATGATTGCAGGAGGAATTTTGTTTTTTTGAGATATTTTTTGCGGGGATGATAATTGCATTTTATGGCTTTATAATATCAAAAAGTGGTGTGTGGAGTGGTTTTTAGAGTATGATTTTATTGGCTTGACCTTGCATAGAAAGTCGCGCAACAATTTTGTGGCTTATATAAGATTTTTGAAAGGGAAATGCCATATTGTGTTTTAATTTTTTTCTCCTTTCATTGTTATAGCAGTGAAGCAGTGAAGGGGGGGTGAATAATGTGTGATAATTCGAAAAATATAGAATGAGAACAGAAGTATAATTTTGTATTATCGTAACTGCAATAGCATTCTTTATTGGCAGATTGTTTATTGGAGAGAAGGAAGCAGGCAATGCGCATAATCCCTGAACGGAAGGTTTTGTGACAAGAATTTCAACAATAGTATGTTAGAAAAAAATGTTGCGTGTGTTCTTTGCTTGTCAAAAAGAGCAGATGGGGCGCTTTATTCGCATAACCAGTAAAGAGCTCAAGTGGGACAAGAGAGAAGTTTAGCAATCTCGTTTATCTCGTCAAGTTTATTGCTTTCACTAAAAATGCTATTTTATGATATCCGCTGTTAATCTTGCATACTTGCTAAAGAAGAAATATAAACAGTTATCGTCTCTGTAAGGGAGCTTTAAGCAATGAAATTAGGTGTAAAAAAGCTCTGAAAAGCTTTTTTTGCCGTAAAACTTACAAGAAAAATTTAAAGGTAGGGAAATCTAAAAGCACACTGTAAAAATCAAAAAAACAATTTTTTTAAAGATGGTTTCCCGTATGTCATTGTATATTACGATTTTCAATGTTTTAAAAACTTCTCCCTCAAAGAGGAAAGCCTTTGTTCTTAAAGCGGGGGAGATTTGTTATAACAGTTAACAACAAAATAGAGAGAAGATGCTGTTTTACCAGCTGTTTTTGTTGCTTTATTCACTTAATCCCGTTGCAATTACCAAACCATAGTGATCAAAGAAGTGTGATATAGGGTGAATGAAATAACTTGGTTTGAAAGTGCGGTGCGATTTTCCACACCGCGATGCGTCGTGAAAAATGATCAGCATTGGGGGCTGGGCGGCGTATTCTATACTGGTGTTGTAGGGGCGTTTGTTAGTGATGGGATCTTGGATAGAAAATCATGTTGTCCTCTGTGGACACCTCCAAAGATACTATTCAGAAAATCGCATATTTCAATAGGTTTTTAGAGGTGTCTCATAGCATCAAAAAAATCATAAAATTACAAACAACATGTATGCTACTAGAGGTGTCCGATTTCAGAGTTTAAGGAGCTTGTCGGTTTAACGCTCTTTTATAGAATGATGAAGGCTGGGGCAAAGGTTCTAGCGCATTGGTATTCCTTAACAGTGGTAAAGGCTGTATAATTTTATACACCGTTGCAAATGTTATTGATAGGGCGTTCATACAAAAGCATATCATAAATCGGAATTTTTCTCTTGAGGCGATAAGAAGAGGGCTAGGCAAAACAGTAAAAATGCAGCGATAGAGAAGAGGAAGAATATGAGATATGTTTGACTTAAGGAAAGGCGTTGCTCTGTTAACGAATGTAGCAGAAAGCCAGCAAATACACCCCCTAAGGCTCCACCTATTTGCTGTAATATGCGTGTGATAACGGCTGTATCTTTGACGTATAAACTGTTGACATATTGGATGGGAGCAGACAAACATACAATGGTGGCGATGCCAAGCCCTACGCCTCTTAGCAAGAATCCAAGTCCATCCATGCTTATATTATAGCCGAAGCATAATAACCCAAAGCTTGATATCACCAAACCAATTCCTATCATGAAAAAGGGAGATTTTTCTTTCCACTTTTGGTAAATAAATTTCCTTCCAATCCATGCACCCACTCCTTGCAGAGCTAGGACTGCACCGATGATGAGAAGGCTATTTTCATGGGCTTGTTCCATGGCAATGGCTAGTGGGAAATAAACGAGGAAACTATAAAAAAGAAATGAAGCAACAAGCCCCATGATCATGAGCAATGTATAGCGCGCATTTTTAAATCCGCTAAAGACGATTAATTTGTTTTTTGCTTTCTGATTAGAAACAATGAATAATATGAGAGATATCACTGCTATAAGTGCTAGGATAAAGAGGGCGTTGTGGTTATTTATATTTCTGGCTTCTGTGAGGTAAAAAAACGAGAGAAGCGATATAGAAAATGCTAAAAATGCAAATAAGTTAAATTTTGTTTTTGTTGTTTCGTTGCTCTTTAAATGTTTTGCTCCAAGGGTGAGTGCCAATAAAATAAGCGGAATATTAATAAAAAATAACAAACGCCAAGACACATACTGAGCAAATGAAGCTCCTACAAGCGGTCCAAAGGCAGGAGCAAAAACCGTTGGTACGGCTATGGTGCCCATGGCTTGGCGCACTCGTGTCTGCCCAAATTGTAACGCAATAATGGTTTGGCTAAGGGGCAGCAAAAGGCCTGTCCCGAATCCTTGAATAATACGGGCAGATATAATGGTTGGAAAATTATAGCTTAATCCTACCCCCAGTGAGCCAAGCATAAAAATGAAGCTTGCAAGGAGCCAAGTTCTTTTTATACCTATTCTTCCTTGCACAAAAGCGGCCATTAGCAGCCCTGGAACGGTGGCTAGAAAATAGGACGTGACAACCCATTGTATATTATTTCCTTCCACGGAAAAATAACGCGCAAGGTCAGGAAGGATGACATTGACAATGCTCCCGTCTAGTAGAGGAAGTATGCTGGAAATAATGACGGTATATATGACATATTTTTCTGATTTGGTATAGGAATCTACCTTTTGCATGATCATGCTCCCTACAGATATTATTTTAGATATGGGGCCTGCGTCATAAATTACAGAGCTCTAAGAATGAACACGCATTTGTGATATCTGCAATTTTGATATTGGAATGAATGTGATTGGAAGTGCTGATGGTCCCCTTGTGTATAACCCGCCTTTTTCTCTAGAATTAAGCCATCAGTTAAGCTGATGTCAATGAGTTTATCGAGGAGTCTATTCGCTGTCAATTCAATCTGTATGAGAGCAAAAGCAGAACCTAGACGTGCATGCCTGCTCCATTTGCATTTATTATTTAACATGGAAAATGTTAAAATCTTTATAAATCAAATTATTGACTTAAAAGTCCAATGTTTGTTTATATATCATTTTTTATGATTAAATGATTATTTGGGTGTCAAATGTATTTTCAATAGTTTATAATTTTCTTTTATTAAATATGCTGCCCTTTCTGAAAAATGTTCGACAATCTCTTGATTGTTTAATAAAAATTAAAATCGGTTATAAGGAAGAGTTTGAAAATTATAGAGTAGGAAAAAGTTGCATTTTATAAACAACAAGGGAGGGTTGTTTCCATAACCCAAACATTTTTTCAAGTTGTTATGGTATATTTTTAAATTGCTTGATTGATAAAAGTTTCATAATTATCAGAAACAATATATTGGGTATTTTCTTCTAAAGCTTTGAAATGTTCATGACCGCAATAGAGTTTTGCTTTTTCCAGATCGCGCAAGATGTCTTCGAAAATACTTCCTTTGCTTTCCACAACAAAATACAGTTTTTCTTGCCCATCTTGCTCGAATAATACAGCCTAATTGGGAGTATATGATCCAAGAGGTGTATCAATTTTAAACCATTTAGGCAGTTGCGCATAAACTTTAATCTCATCGTTTTTTTTCAAACGATTGTGCAAAACTGAACTCAATATCTGAATCACAAATACATGATCATAAGGTGATTTATGGTTTTTTACATATTCTTTTATAAAACGATTTGCTTTATATTTATTAAAGTGCATTTTCTATTTTATTTTTTCATATAATTAGCCAATGAAGTTTTTGCTATAATATCGCAATTTGTAAAAGACTATTTTGGTAATTCAATATGAAATTTTTTATGTCGGTTTCTTGTATTGAAAGCAATGGTACGATTTTTGATATCTGATAAAAATATTTACAAAAGAATTAATAACGCATGATTATAGAATTTTGTCCTTTGTTTGAAGCATGTAAAGTTAAGCCATTGTTTATTGATAGATTTTATGTTCATTATTTATTTGATACATTTAATCTAGAATGTAAATATGTATTCATATCCTCAAACTAAAATACTGGTATTGAAGTGGTGAGAGTGTTGCTTTGTTGAGAATAGATAATTGGGTAGGTTAGTATTCCCTTTGTATCAGAGAATTCAACTTATTCTCTCATATTGTGTGTGGATGAAATGTTAACCGCATAATGCTCCCTCTTACATGAGATGTAAAATGGTTTCCATATTGAGAAAAGTTGTTGATCGTAGAGGAATATTTTTCTGCGAAATTTGTTTGGCTTGAATGGAAAAAATAGAGCAATAGCCGCATATTTGTTATGCTGTAACGGCATATATATAATCGATGGAGTCAACACTTCATTTAAGAAGTTTTTTAAAGGAAAAACATAAAAAAATAGAATTATTGAAAAAAATCTTTTATTTTGAATCTTGTCTCTCACGATTATAAAAGATTCACGTAGATTTCGAAAATTCTTGTTGTGTTGAAAAGCATGAAAAATCAAGAAAATTTTGCAAAAAAGCTGCACGCATAGTGCAGCTTTTTATATATTTGCTTTAAAGGTAGACGTTTTAAAGCATGAAAGTGTCTTTACGGCTTCTATAACCATAATAGCCAAAAACACT
>NZ_JBHIQS010000031.1:0-6992 GCF_042196685.1 Bartonella sp. AC329YNZD
CCCTTTGAGAACACCTTTAAAACTCTTTGAAAAAAAATGAATTGGTACAAAACCTAGTGGCAAAATATACAAAACCTACTGGCAAGCTACAATCGCTTTATAAACTGTGGCGGAGAGAGAGGGATTTGAACCCCCGATAGAGTTGCCTCTATGCCGCATTTCGAGTGCGGTGCTTTCAACCACTCAGCCATCTCTCCATAATAAAGTGAAACAAAAATCGGTATTATTTGAGTGTATAAGAGGTAGATAACCTTCAATTGTTTTTGGTACAACCTTTTTTTCTTTTTTATGGGACTTTATTGACAGAGAATAGAAATTCCTTCATATATACAAAATATAAGCGTGGGGAAATCTGCGCATATTTGTGTTGAAGAAGGTTTTATCCTTCTTTGAGATCTATTACGACTGATAAAAAGCAGCCTATTTTCCCTTATTTCAAGGCAGAAATTAAATAAGAGCTGGAGTGAACGGAAGGATAAAAAATGTTCGCAGTCATTAAAACTGGTGGTAAGCAATACCGCATTGTTGCTAATCAAGTGGTAAAAGTTGAAAAAGTTAGTGGAAATGCGGGTGATGTAGTTGAATTCAATGACATATTAATGGTTGGGCAAGAAGGTAATGCGGTTATTGGTACCCCTGTCGTTGCTGATGCATTGGTGACAGCTGAGATTTTAGAACAGGCACGTGGGCGCAAGGTTATCGCATTTAAGAAGCGCCGTCGTCAAAATTCTAAACGCACGCGTGGCCATCGTCAAGAGTTTACGAGGCTTCGTGTTTTAGAAATTTTAATGGGTGGTTCAAAACCTAAAAAAGTTGCTGAGAAACCTATAAAAGAAGAAACTACACCAAAAGAAACAAAAGCTTCTGCTTCTGTTGAGAAGACGGCTAAAAAAACGGTTGAAAAAAAGACAGCGTCGCAGAAGAAAGTATCTGTAGCATCAAAGAGTAAGAAAGATTAAAGGAGAGCGTCTATGGCACATAAAAAAGCTGGTGGTTCCTCGCGTAATGGTCGTGATTCAGAATCGAAACGTCTAGGCGTTAAAAAATTTGGTGGTGAAACCGTTATTGCCGGAAATATTATTATTCGCCAGCGTGGTACACGTTGGCATCCTGGAAACAATGTCGGCATTGGAAAAGACCATACGCTTTTTGCATTATCAAATGGAAAGGTTTCTTTTCAACGCAAAGCGGGTAATCGTTCCTATGTTTCAGTCATTCCTATGGTGGAGGCCGCAGAGTAATCTGTAACACTCTCTAGCCATCAACGGGATTTCATTGAATTGTAGTTGTGGTTTTATAAGTATTCAAAGGGAAAGATGAATCTCATCTTTCCCTTTTTGCGTTGGTACTATAATAAATGTAGAAGATAAAAGGTAGAATTGGGGAAATTACTTTTCTCAATGAGGGAAAAAGTTTGTGCGTTGTTATGTTAGTATTTAGTTCTGAACATATTGATATTATGATAGAATTTGTTGATAAGTTTCTGTATAATAATAGTGAGGAGAGATTTTCTTTTTATGTATAAAGAAGTATCGAGTAATTTCTTATAAGAGAAGCAGTTTATTTTCAGAAAATTATGAGAAATTTAATGAGAGCATTCTTTATGTAATCATTTTGATAAAGATGGGTCTTTTTATCGGCATTGTGGTATTGATGAGTTGTCATACTGTTTTTAGGTGGTAGTGTGGATAGGTGGGGCTATTCATTTAAAAAGACATAAGGATAAAAAAATCCATAAGAAGGCAGTCAAAACTACTTTGAAAGTGACGTGTATTAAGGAATTTTCGGTAAATCGAGAGTGAAATTATATTTTTAAGGAGGACGGTGTTTAAAGATATAAAAATAACTAACGTGCAATCAGCGCCCTTCAAGAATATTTTTTCTGATTTCACTATTATTGTGTATTGTTGAAAATAAACAAGCATAAGAGCTAGGGTTAAGGCAATAACTGCTTTTCATTTTTTACTTTATTTATCTTATTTGTAGAGTTTTTCTTGATTTTAGTAGTTGGTGATGGTGCTTGAGGGTGTCGTACTTTGCAAATGTGCGACAGAGGGCATTGTGTATTTGCGATATTGATTGAAGTAAAGGTGTAGCTTAAAATATATAAATATTATATATCGAGAGTTTGATATCATAAGATGGGCAGCACGGAATTTTAAAGATGATAAGTTGCATGGAGCAATTTGTAATTATGTAATGAATTTATAAAGAGGGATAATAGGTTAAATAAACTTTGAGGAATCAATTAAAATATTAGCTGAAGTTACGGATGATTGGGAAGGATGCTTTCTTGTAGGGAGAATAATGGAAAGTTATGTTGAATAACTTAGGATAATGAGAACGTTTTGAAAGCATAGTTTTTCAGGTGATTGGTACTGTAAAAAACGGTTTTTTTGTCTTTGTAAAGTAAAAGAGTAAGAGGCAGACTTGCTTATGATGATTTTAAGCACTTGGCTAGATAATAATATCCAATTGTTTTATCGGTTACATTGAGGTATTTAAGCACCTCACTTAGCTATATTCCGTAAAATATAAATAAAGCTGTGGTGGTATTTATAGCTTGTATTTTGGGAAATGCAGTTTTGAAAAGGAATTTATCAGAGATATTGGTGTTCAAATGTGAGGCAATTTGAATTCATGATGAGATATGAGAAAGCAGAAGCAATGAATGTAGATTTTACTGATGGTGAAATCTTGTCTATAAGATCTGTAAAACTTGCAGCTGCTTTTGATCATAAAAATGATGCAATTTATGCTGCTGCTGAATTGCTTGTGCAGGTTGGTGCCGTTGATAAATGTTATCTGGCAAGTATGCTGGCACGTGAAGAAACAACCAATACTTGGCTTGGAAATGGTATAGCCATTCCTCATGGTATGGCTGAAAATCGTGATTTAATTATCAAGGATGCTGTTGCTGTTATACAGGTTCCTGCTGGTGTTGAGTGGCAGGATGGCAAGAAAGCATATTTGGTTATTGCCATTGCAGCGTGTCCAGATCGCTATAGAGAAATTTGTAAAAAATTGACGTCTCTTTTATTTGATAAAAAACAGCTTGAAGTACTTGCAACAACTATGGACAAACAGCAAATTGTTACAACTTTGTTTGACAAAAATATGAAGATAGAAAAAACTTTTATTGGTGACCTTTCGGTGTGTCAGGAATGGATTTTAGATTATCCAAGTGGTCTTCATGCACGACCAGCTTCTCTTTGGGTTGATTTTGCGAAAAAGGCTCAAAGCTCTATCAGAGTTCGCCATGGTCAATATGCCGTTGAAATGAAAAATTTAGTTGGTTTATTGCAATTAGGAGTAAAAAACGGCGATGTTCTTATTTTTTCTACAGATGCTGCAGAAGGAGCACAACTTCTTAAGGATGCGATTTCTATTGTAAAAAAGGTAAGTATTAGTGAAAAATGCGTGATGAGAGAAATGGAATCACAAACAAAGACTTTTCATGGTTGGCATCCACGCTCCATGCACAAAGGTATTTCTGGTGTTGGAGCAAGCTCAGGGTTAGCGTTTGGTAAAATTTTTGTTTTAAGGCAAAATGATATTTCCATAATAGATCAGCCAATTGATTTTGCAGCTGGTGCGGCATGTCTTGACAATGCTCTTACAAAAACAAAACATAAAATGGCATCAGTGATTTCTGATATTACAGTGCGTATGGGAGCGGATTCTGCTGCAATTTTTTCTGCGCAAATGGTTTTGCTTGAAGATGAAAATTTAATAGCTCAAGCTTATCGTTTTATAGCAGAAGGTCATGGTGTTGCTTGGTCTTGGGATAGAGCGGTTCGGCAGTTTTCAGATATGTTTTCTAAGGTAGATAATCCTTTGTTAGCAGCACGAGCTGTTAATTTAGTTGATGTTGGTCGTCGTGTTTTAGGTGAAATCAATCCATCCTATAGATCATTCTTTTTAAATGATATACCACGTGGTGTCATTCTGGTTACAAATGACCTGTCTCCTTCTGATGTAGCACAACTTGATTGTACAAAGGTAAAAGGATTAGCAACAGCATGGGGAGGTCCATTATCTCATACCGCTATTTTGGCGCGTACTCTTGATATTCCAATGGTTGTTGCGGCAGGTGCCGATATTTTAGCGGTTCAGTCTGGTATTCAGGCTATTATTGATGGCGATAACGGGTTCATTTATCTTGATCCTACGTTTGAAGATGTTGAAGATGCTCAAAGGAAAATTGATACTGTTGCGCAAGAACGTATCAGTGAGATAAATGCGTGTAGATTACCAGCGCAAACGAAAGATGGTCAAAGAATTCGTATCATGGCTAATGTCAACTACGCAAATCAGGTTCCTGTTGCGCTTGATTTGGGGGCTGAAGGTGTTGGACTTATGCGCACGGAATTTTTGTTTTTAGAGAATCCATATATTCCGGATGAAGAGCTACAATTTAATATATATCGGGCGATGATTACAGCTGTAGGAGATAAGCCAATAATTATTCGTGCACTTGATATTGGTGGAGATAAACAGGTTACGCATTTACATTTATCTAAAGAGGACAATCCTTTTTTAGGTGTTCGAGGAACGCGGCTTTTGTTACGTCGACGTGATCTTTTGGTGCCTCAATTACGTGCTTTATATCGAGCAGCAAAAGAGGGTGGAGATCTATGGATTGTGTTTCCGATGGTCATGTCTGTTTCAGAGATTGTCGCTATAAAAAAGATTGCAGAGGAAATCCGCAACGATATTGATGCACCAAAATTAAAACTTGGTATTATGATCGAAGTTCCAGCAGCGGCCATTATGGCAGATGTATTGAGCGCCCATGTTGATTTTTTTTCAATTGGAACCAATGACCTAACACAGTATACAATGGCTGTTGATCGGCAAAATCCGTACCTTGTGTCTGAAGCTGATAGCCTTGATCCAGCAGTTTTGCGTATGATTTATCAGACTATTCAGGGAGCTGCACAAAATAAGTGTTGGGTTAGTGTATGTGGTGGTATGGCTGGAGATCCTTTTGGTGCAATGATTTTGACTGGATTGGGAATTAATGAGCTTTCTATGATATCTTGCGATATTTCTCCAGTAAAGGCGTGTTTACAGACTCATAGTTTTGAGGATATGAAAATTTTAGCACAAAAAGCATTGCAATGTGAAACTGCACGAGCTGTACGTGCTCTAAGCAAAGATATAAGGTGATAAAAAACATTAAGGGATAGAACGAGTTCATTTTGCAAAGTAATCAGATTTTTAGTGTTGTAAAACATTGTTCTTTAGGGCGATTATAGGCAACATTATTAACTTAGAATGATAATTTATCGTTTTTTATAATGGGAATCCCGAATGTCATAAGATTTTCTCATCACAAGCCCTCTCATATTGATTAATTAAAATCATTTTCTTGTACGCCATAAGTAGAGATGATATGTAGATAAAAAAACTTTAAGAAAGGATAAATGCTTCTTATGAATTCTCTCAAATAGCAAGGGGCGTTGCAATATTTGGGGCTGGCAAATAGCATGATGGTACCAGCTGTCTCGATCCTATCCTAAATATTTCATTTCATACTTCTACATTTAGTTGATAGAAAATAAAATTCAGATACAAAAGGCTGTTATATTTTTAATTTAATATGCATGAATGTATATTATTCTCTGAAATGAGAAAACATTTCAATTTTAGCAAGACATAAAATCATAAAGATGTAAATCTGCTTTCCTCTTTACCATATACTCTTAAATTCAGCTTTATAGTTTTCAAAATATCTAAAGCAATCTCTTTTAAATAAGAGATATTATATATTGCTTCATATTTTATGTTTATTGCATTCTTTAAGTAGGGTATGCTTCTCATAAAAAACAGAACACTCTAAGAATACTATTATTTTTCTCATCCACGTGTTTGTAAAAAATATTTCTCAAAGCTTGTCACATCCATCTCATAGCGGTATCTATGAATAGTATAAAATCTATTGGATAGAACCTCTTTCCTTAAATAAAAAGCACAAGTCAAGATCATATTATTTACCAATACCCAATACTTTGCTATTTGAGAGGGGTTGTGATGAGAAAATCTTACGATATTTGGGGTTCTCATTACATAAGATGATAATTTATTATTTATAAATCAATATATTATATATGAAGTGAAACACAAAAATGATTAGCAGGTAGATCTCATCTCAAGAAAGAGCAGTTTGTCATAAAATTTATAGCGGTTAAGAATCTTCATCCTTGGGGCCATGAGGGGGTTGGAAATAATTTTTATTGAAGTGAAATTTATTATCCGGATGAAACAATTTTAATGTTAGAGATATAAGACGTTCATATCGTTATTATTCTATTTATTATTGTGATAATCAATGGGGATAGGCGAGAGATATTGAATTCTTTGATTGTGCAGAACCATGGACCGTATGCCAATTTTAAGAGAGGTATTTTTTCGTGAAGCAGAAAGTGTGTAAGTGAGCATGACTGTTTATGATTGGTGACAATCTTTTTATTCCCATTATTGCATTGTAGACAGCTATTCACGGAAAAAGTTTTTTCTTAAAAAGAAAGGATGTGCTTGTTATTCAATAGATATCATCTCTTACTTGAATAAATGAATTTGTGTTTTGAGTTTTGAATGTATAGTTTAGACTTGCACGTTATTTCTTTCTGGGTATAGTGCAAATTTCTGGAGAGGTGGCCGAGTGGTTGAAGGCGCACGCCTGGAACGCGTGTATATGGGAAACCATATCGAGGGTTCGAATCCCTCTCTCTCCGCCATACAATTTTCTCCTATGTATAACGTATTGATTCTTTGTAATCTTTTTAAAGGTTCGGGAGCGTTAACAAAAGTTCGGGAATAGGATTTTCCAACATACCGTTACAAAGCTCATCTTTTTCCTCCAACATTCTCTAATAATTTTTTTAATTCTTTGAGAACCACATATTTTAAATGTGCAAAGACATTCTCTATCGCCTCCATGAGACGAGCAAAATTAAGAAACCATTTTCTAAAGAATTTCGCGCGTC
>NZ_JBHIQS010000032.1:0-2500 GCF_042196685.1 Bartonella sp. AC329YNZD
CGCCTTTAGAAGGTTTGCAATGTAAAGAGACAATAGTATGGATTTTTTAATTTTATAAGCTTTTTTAATTAGGCTTATTGAGCAGATTATTCTCTGCGTTTGGCATATTTCTGTTTAGATTGAGAAGAGTCAAGTTACTATTACGGCAATGCTAGGGAATATTATAGGGTTAACTATTAAGAAGTGGTTGCGGGGGCAGGATTTGAACCTGCGGCCTTCAGGTTATGAGCCTGACGAGCTACCGGGCTGCTCCACCCCGCGTTATATATTTTAAGACAAGATTTTTTTATTGTCTACTCTCAGTATTGAGCCTTGATATTTATCGTTATATTTTTATTTTGAATTGTTATCTATCATGCCTTTAGCAGACCTGGCGGCGACTTACTCTCCCGTGCCTTAAGGCAAAGTACCATCAGCGCTGGAGCGTTTCACGGCCGAGTTCGGGATGGGATCGGGTGCGTTCACTCCGCCATAACCACCAAGTCAGCAAAAAGCATGAATGATGAGAAGCTGGAATTTTTATATTTAAAGAAAGAATATGGGAAATGAGAACGATCAAGTCGATCGAACGATTAGTATCAGTAAGCTTCATGTGTTACCACACTTCCACACCTGACCTATCAACGTGGTGGTCTACCACGGTTCTCAGGGAATACTTGTTTTCAGGTGAGTTTCCCGCTTAGATGCCTTCAGCGGTTATCTCGTCCGTATATAGCTACCCTGCTATGCGGCTGGCGCCACAACAGGTCCACCAGAGATACGTCCATCCCGGTCCTCTCGTACTAGGGACAGGTCCTGTCAATATTCCAACACCCACGGCAGATAGGGACCGAACTGTCTCACGACGTTCTGAACCCAACTCACGTACCGCTTTAAATGGCGAACAGCCATACCCTTGGGACCTGCTCCAGCCCCAGGATGCGATGAGTCGACATCGAGGTGCCAAACAACCCCGTCGATATGGACTCTTGGGGGTCATCAGCCTGTTATCCCCGGCGTACCTTTTATCCGTTGAGCGATGGCCCTTCCACACGGGACCACCGGATCACTATGACCGTCTTTCGACTCTGCTCGACTTGTCAGTCTCACAGTCAGGCAGGCTTATGCCATTGCACTCAACAAACGATTTCCGACCGTTTTGAGCCTACCATCGCGCGCCTCCGTTACTCTTTAGGAGGCGACCGCCCCAGTCAAACTACCCACCATACACGGTCCCGAATCCGGATAACGGACTGCGGTTAGACATCCATATCGGTAAGGGTGGTATTTCAAGGATGACTCCACAAAGGCTAGCGCCCCTGCTTCAAAGTCTACCACCTATCCTACACATACAGACACAAATGCCAGTGTAAAGCTATAGTAAAGGTGCACGGGGTCTTTCCGTCTAACCGCAGGAACCCCGCATCTTCACGGGGAATTCAATTTCACTGAGTCTACGTTGGAGACAGCGGGGAAGTCGTTACGCCATTCGTGCAGGTCGGAACTTACCCGACAAGGAATTTCGCTACCTTAGGACCGTTATAGTTACGGCCGCCGTTTACTGGGGCTTCAATTCAATGCTTGCACATCTCCTCTTAACCTTCCAGCACCGGGCAGGCGTCAGACCCTATACGTCGTCTTGCGACTTCGCAGAGCCCTGTGTTTTTGGTAAACAGTCGCTACCCCCTGGTTTGTGCCACCCTCTAACGGTTGCCCGCTAAAGGGTCACGCTTCTTCCGAAGTTACGCGTGCAATTTGCCGAGTTCCTTCAACGTAGTTCTCTCAAGCGCCTTAGTATTCTCTACCAGTCCACCTGTGTCGGTTTGGGGTACGGTCTATATGTGGGAGCTATTTCCTGGAACTGCTTCACTGCAAGATCAATCCAATAAGATCTTACAATATACGCAATCCGTCACTACCCACAGGTCCACGAATATTAACGTGGTTCCCATCGACTACGCCTTTCGGCCTCGCCTTAGGGGCCGACTCACCCTGCTCAGATTAACTTTAAGCAGGAACCCTTGGACTTTCGGCGAGGGAGTCTCTCACTCCCTTTATCGTTACTCATGTCAGCATTCTCACTTCCGATACCTCCAGGAGCTCTCACGAGTCTCCCTTCACAGGCTTACGGAACGCTCCGCTACCACTTACTCCAAAAGGAGTAAATCCACAGCTTCGGTGTATGGCTTTAGCCCCGTTACATTTTCGGCGCAGGGACCCTTATTTAGACCAGTGAGCTGTTACGCTTTCTTTAAATGGTGGCTGCTTCTAAGCCAACATCCTGGTTGTTTTGGGATCCTCACATCCTTTCCCACTTAGCCATAACTTGGGGACCTTAGATGGTGGTCAGGGTTGTTTCCCTCTCCACGACGGACGTTAGCACCCGCCGTGTGTCTGCTAGTTAGTTCTTCCAGGTATTCGGAGTTTGGTTAGGTTTGGTAATCCGGTGAGGACCCCTAGCCCATCCAGTGCTCTACCCCCTGGAGAATTCGACTAACGCTCTACCTAAATAGATTTCGCG
>NZ_JBHIQS010000033.1:0-6614 GCF_042196685.1 Bartonella sp. AC329YNZD
TTGGTAAAACTGATTTCTGCACCTTCTTTTTCAGCACCAATCTTGATAACCTTCGTATCTTCATCCTGCTTGACAAGGCTATCACTGACAACAGTGGTCACATCATTATGAACATTCGTAACAGAAGTACTAATATCAGAAAGAGCTTCCGCTACACTATTATAGCTTTTCTCACTTTCTTTGCCTGCTGCATCAACTTTCTTGATAACAAAATTGGGAGCTTTCCATTGTCCATTCTCGTAGCCAGCACCACCACCTAAATATATCGCGAGAGTGTTACTCATTGAATAAAGCTGATTGCCGGTAATCGCTTCTGTTGAGCTTTCAGAAACCTCTCCATTTGCAAGAAATTTAATCTTGCTATTCGTTTTTGTTCCCTTTTTCTCCCCATGCTGTGCTAAAAATGCACCCTCAGCACTACTCCAATTTAAAGAATCCTGTGCAACACCTTCTGATACTTCTTTAATGCGCTGATTTACATGCTTGATATTTTCATCAAGACCTGAAAAAGCCGTGCCAACACCAGTATACGATTTATCTTTTACCTTACCTTCTTCAGAAACCTCGGATAATTTATAGGTTGGCTGTGTAAGAGCGCCATCTTTAAAGGAGGATTCTCCACCTAAGAACTTAGCAATATCCTCACCAATTTTATTGATCTGACCACCCGTAATTACATCATGTGAATCCTTGATAATCTTACCATCAGCAACATTATGGAGTGAAACTGGGGAAGAATCCTTACCTTTTCCTAAAGTTATATTCGTATAATCAGTTTCACCCTTTTCCTTTTTATCGTAATGAACAACAATGGAATCTTCTGACTGAAGATTATTAGAAAGTTCCTTCAGACTTTCATCAAGCTGACCTTTGTTAACTGCTTCATTATTCTTCGTTGCGGCCTTCACACCAGAAAGCGTCCGATCTGCTTGATCCTTATTTGCAATATTAATTTCTGTACCGCTCGTTTCTTTACCAACAGTGATAGGTGCAGTTTCATTATCCTGCTTAACAAGGCTATCACTGACAACATTCGTCACATCATTATGAACATTCGTAATAGAACTCGCAATACCTGCAAATGCATCCGCTATACTCTGATAGCTTTTTTCAATTTCAGTACCATCACCATTGACGGTTTTAAGCTTGAAGGTAGGTGCAAACCACTCCCCTTTTTCATACTTAGCACCACCACCGAAATATGTCGCAAGCGCACTACCCATCGAATAAAGCTGATTACCGGTTATTGCTTCTGTCGAACCCTTTAAAACGTCTCCATCTAACAAAAACTTCAATTTGCTATTGCTTTTGCCTTTACCTTCTCCATGCATCGCTACAAAGGCACTATCTGCCTCGCTCCAGTTCAAAGAATCCTGCGCTACACTTTCAGAAACTTCTTTAATACGCTGATTCACATTCTTGATATTTTTATCAAGTCCAGTAAAAGCACTACCGACATCGTTATAAGAACCGTCTGTTACTTTTCCTTCCTCAGAAACATGAGATAATTTATAAGTAGGGTTGGTAAAGCTACCATCTTTAAACGCCGCATCACCACCTAAAAACTTAGCAACATCTTGAGAAATCGTGTTGATCTGACTACCATTAATCGCATCATGTGAATTTTCAGCAATGGTACCATCCGCTATATTATGAAGTGCAACTAGTCCTGCATCCTTACCTTTACCTAAAGTCACACTGCTATAATCAGTTTTACCATCTGCCAGCTTATCGTAGTGAACAACAGCTGAATCATCAGACTGAAGGCTGATAGAAAGATCCTTCAGACTTGCATCAAGCTGCGCTTTATTGACTGCTTCATTGTCATTCTCTGCTGCCTTAATACCTGAAAGCGTCCGTTCTTTGCCCTTTTCGTCCAGAAGACTTATTTCCGTACCTGCTACTTCTTTACCAATAGTGATAACCTTCGTATCATCATCCTGCTTGATAAGGCTATCACTGACAACATTAGTTACATCATTATGAACATTCGTGATAGAACTCGCAACTCCAGCAAATGCTTCCGATACACTATTGTAAACCTTTTCCTCACCAGCACTACCATCAGAATTAACAGTTTTAAGCTTGAAGGTAGGTGCAACCCATTCTCCCTTTTCATTATAACCTGCACCTCCACCAAAATACGTCGCAAATGTCTGATTCATTGAATAAAGTTGATTACCAGTGACAGCATCCGTTGATTTAGCGCTAATCTCACCATTTGCTAGAAACGTAATTTTGCTATTGCTTCCTTCCGTTCCATGCTTAGCTAAAAACGCATTGGCTTCATTACTCCAATTCAAAGAATCTTGTGCAACTCCTTCTGAAACTTCCTTAATACGCTGATTCACATTTTTGATATTATCATCAAGACCTTCAAACGCACCACCCACACCATCAAAGGCGCTCGTGCTTACCTGACCATCTTCAGAAATATGCGATAATTTATACCTTGGCTGTGTAAGAGCTCCATCTTTAAAGGATGCTTCTCCACCTAAAAACTTAGCTACATCCTCACCGATTTTATTAATCTGTCCACCCGTAATCGCATCATGTGAACCCTTGGCAATCTGACCATCAGCAACATTATGCAAACCTACAGCTGCCTTATCCTTACCTTTACCTAAAGTTACACTCGTGTAATCAATGCCACCATTATCACCCTCTTTTTTATCATAATGAACAACAGCTGAATCTTCTGACTGAAGGCTGGTAGCAAGTTCCTTCAGACTTGCATCAAGCTGACCCTTGTTAACGGCATCATTGTCTTGTTCTGCATCTTTCACACCAGAAATAACCCGTTTCACACCGCTTTTGTTTGCAACATTGATTACAGTGCCATTTGTCTCCTTACCAACAGTGATAGGAGCCGTTTCGTTATCCTGCTTGACAAGGCTTTCACTCACTACATTCGTAATCTCTTTGCTGATCTCATTTTTTACATTCGTAACAGAAGTACCAACTCCAGCCAAAGCATCCGCCACATTGCTATAAGTTTTCTCTTCAGATTTACCATCATCCTTAACTGTCTTAACCTTAAAACTTGGAGCAGTCCATTTTCCTTGCTCATCATAACCTGCGCCACCACCAAAATAGGTTGCAAGTTGTTCGTTCAGCGAATAAAGCTGTCCACCCGTGACAGCATCCGTTGAATCTTTAGAAACATCACCATCTAAAAGAAACGTAATTTTGCTGTTGTCTTGTGTCCTTACGGCTCTGCCTTTTTCTTCTTTGCTCTTTTCATGACGTGCTACAAAGGCATTAGCTTTATCGTTCCATAACAAAGCATCACCTTTAACTTGCTGAGTAATATTCGTTATGTTTTTAGTAAGTTCGCTAAACTTATTTGTTACATTATCATTAACATTCTTGATATTGCTATCAAGCTGGCTTTTGTTAACAGCATCATTATTGTTCTTTGCTTCCCCAACACCAGAAATTATCCGATCCGCACCGCTTTCATTTGCAATATTGATTTCTGTGCCACCTACTTTTGCACCAATAGTGAGACGACTCGTTGTCTTATCTTGCTGAACAAAGCTCTCGCTTTCCACTTTGATAATCACATCTTTAACCTGTTCAGTCAATTTATTCTGAACATTCGTGATAGAACTTCCAACTCCTGCAAGTGCATCCGCTACATCAGGATATTCTTTGTTTTCTGTTTCGCCATCATCCTTAACGGACTTAACAGTAAATTTAGGAGCAGTCCAAGCGCCATTTTCATATTTAGCGCCACCACCAAAATATTTGGCTATATTCTCAGATACTGTTTTGAGATCACTTGTTACAGTTGTAACATTTTGATTTGTAGTAAACAACTGAGAACCAGTGACTGCTTCATCTGAATTTGCACTGAGATCGCCACCTAATAGACCGGAAATTTTCCTTGCCCCATTATCTTTATTCAGAATGCTGATTTCAGTGCCACCAGTTCCTTTCCCAATGGTGATAACACCTGATCCCTCAGCACGGAGACTGCGACTTAACGCCATCCCTTCTTCTTGCTTAACAAGAATACTGTCTCTTACATCAGCAATTTCATTATTTGTTGCCAAAAGTTGTGAACCATTTACCGCTTCTGTCGATCCTACTGAGAGCGCCCCATCTTTAACGCCTTTTAGCTCTTTATTGCCAGCATCAATACCACTAGTTGTTATTTTCGGACCACCTGTAATCACTAAGCCTGTTTCGTCTAAAGTATTTGTACCTGCCTTTACGCTCTCCAGTGTGATGTCCTTTGCTAAATCAAATTTTACCTTATTGTCCTCTTTGCCTTTTGTAATATTTAGGTTGCTACTTCCAGCTGCCAAATCCATTGGACTAGTTGAATTAACACTCGTCGTATCTGCACCCTCAACAGAGAGATCCCAACTTGAAGTTATAGAGTTTTTTAGAGCTTTTAGCTGCGCAACATTCACGGCATCAGTGTCGTTCGTGCCAGATGCAACACCAGAAAGAATTCTGGTTTTATTATCTTTATTGGCAATTGTGATTTTATCGCCATCTGTATCCTTACCAATGGTTATGAACTTCGTCTGTGCATCTTGTTTTACGAAACTACTAGTTGCTACCTGTTCTTTTATTTCCTTCAGCTGTCCAAAATTCACCGCATCGGTGCTTTCAGTACCCGTTGCCACTCCTGTTATCTTTTTACTGCCAACATCTATACCACCGGTGGTTATTTTCGGACCATTGGCAATCACTAAACCTGTTGCGTCTAGGGTACTGCTTCCTGCAGTTATTTTATTGACTGCAATTTCCTTAGCTAGATCAAATTTTACATTATTGTCTTTATCGCCCTTTGTAACCTGAAGATTTGCACTTCCAGCAGAAAAGTCTACCGTACTGTCCATAATAACGGTTTTACCATTCTTACCCCCAACAGATAGTTTCCAACCGTCATTTCTTACGACACTTTCTAAATCTTTTAACTGTATAACATTTACTGCATCAGTAGGTTCACTACCAGCTGCTACACCTATAATCTGCCGCGTTATGCCCTTACTAGGATTACCAACACTAACGGCACCCTGCGTACTTTTCCATTGCACTTCAGTGTTTACTGCCGGTCCCTGCTGCAAAGAAGCATACCCCAAAATATCCGCAGCCCTATCAGCTACAGAATTACTTCCTATAGCAACACCACCATCTAAAGAAACTAAAGAATTGGCACCTATTGCAACACCTTGGTGTATATCTACTTTTGCATGGTGACCAATAGCAACCGCATCTTCCCGCGTAGTGCCAGCAGAATCCCCCAACGCTATTGTAAATTTGCCGAAAGCTCTAGCTTGAAAACCTATGGCAATTGCTTTTTCATCTCCAGCAGTTGTTCTTTGCTCTTCAGTAGCATAGTCTGGAGCAGAACCAATCGCAATACTATTATGAGCATTAGCGTAAGAAGATAAACCTATAGCAATACTTCTATCTTGTTTTGCTTCCGCCAATGGACCTAACGCAATAGCATCATAACCTTTTGCACTCGCACTATAACCCTGCTCCAGAGGATGACCATTGCCTTTTGCTGCAGCTCTTTGGGTCGATACTGTTCTTAACAAACCAGGAGAGTTTGAAAAATCTACACCATCTATAGAATTCATATGAATACTTCTTGTGAACTGTTGTGCTTTTTTATCACTCACATTTTCAGCTTTGAATATACTTGACACACCTTTCCATGCAATACTACTATTTGACTCCAAAACATTCACAACAGAACTATAATCACTGACATCAGACAAGGTTTTGACTAAAAAATTTGCATAGTCATCAGAATCATTCAAACCAGCGACAAAGACGATACTTTTTGGATAAGACACACCAGGACTTTTTAAACCTTCAACAAATGTATTTCTAAAATCAGGATTTGCTGAAAAAACAGAGGTAATATTCGATACAAATGTAACTGCCACAGCCAATGAAAGAATTTGAACAAAAGAAAAACGAGAAAGTTTTATGGCATATAATTTCTTCATAATGAACTCCCCAAAAAAACCTTTAGAAACACACTTAAGAACACAAAAAAGACATATTTTAATAATAGGAAATGCGTAAGAGATAGGTTTTGAATGTTTTGTTGTTAGCATTTTAAATCTTTTATGTTTGCGTTGCGCGTGATTTCTATAATGAGTCCTAAATGAAACTCTTTCATGAGTATGGAAAATATTTTTAGGTTCTTATTGAAAACGGGTTTTTGCTTTATATATTAAGTATAAAAGAGCTTCTCTGTATTATATTAATATATTAATATATTAAATATATATTAAAAAGTGCTTTACTTGAGGTAGGTTTTTTAATAAGCTGCTTTAAAGTAAGGGGTTTTTGATTGTTTGCTTAGTTGTAATTTTTCCTATTAGGGATTTATTAGCTATTAATGAGTGAAAGTCTAAATATTTTAGAATCTGTAGCTCTTTTAGCCTTAAGCTATAACATCAAATAAAATGTACGTTTGAAATATATTATTATGCATTTTTACTTTCCCTCTTTGAGAGGTTTTTATCAAAACGAGTCCTACTAAGATATTACACTTGATAAAATAAAGTTTGTCATTATGGATTCTTGTGTGTCATTTTTGCAATAAAAGCAGAATGCTTGTAAGAAATGCAGGGGCA
>NZ_JBHIQS010000034.1:0-6213 GCF_042196685.1 Bartonella sp. AC329YNZD
CATACGATCAACGAAATCGCAGATCTAGAAAGCGCTCTCAATGGCAAGATGGCAGCGGATAAAACCTTTACTTTTGCCGATTTAAGGGATATCGAGGGCGCCAAAGATGCCGCAAATAATTATGTTCTCTATAAATCAAGCAATAATAACTTCACCTTTGGCAGTGCTGTCTCACTGTTAGGCGCGCATCAACATAAAACCGAAGATATCGTGGGTCTTGACGATTTTAGAGCCAAGCTTAACGAAGATCTCACAAGCTATGGACGCTTAGCCAGCCCAAATGAATGGAAAAATTACAATAAATTTACCAGCAAAGTGACTATGAGTGGTGCCTTAGAGCTTTTGGGCAATTCGTCGTTGAACCTCATCTATAATGGCAAAGTGGTTACCGATTTAAACACAAACGGAAGCTTGCTTAAAGGACCTTTAAAAGTCGATGGTGATCTTGTTTATACAAAAGCAGAAATAGATATTCTCAAGCAGGAAATTAAAAACATCAAAAAAGATTTGATTAATAAACTCATTATTGCTGATGCTGAATTGCTCTATACGCAAGATGGGAAAATTCAGTGGCCCGATTGGGTAACAGACCAAACTAGGTTAGAAATCCAAGCATGGGGTGGCGGTGGTAGTGGTGGCGGATCGGATACGCCAAGATTAGGAGGAGGTGGCGGCGGTGGCGGTTGTTCAGTCTGGTATGGCTATAAAGCCAGTTTAAAGGATCATGAAGATATCACAATTGGTAAGGGGGGAGCTTCTGTTTCAGGGCGGTATGCAATAGGAAACTCTGGAGGAACAACGACCGTTGGCAAAAATTTTATTACCGCTACAGGAGGACATGGTGGTGGGGGTGCTTATTATAATACATCAAGGGGAAATACTTATTACTATTCAGGCATTGGTGGTGCTGGGGGCATTGGGGAAAATTTTGGTTTAGCAACAGACGGACATCCAGGATTAGCCAAAGGGGGAAATGGTTATGCTGGAACGAGTGGAATTACTGGCAAGATAAGCGGTGATGGCGGTGATGCTGGAGGTGATACATCAAGGGGTGGTCCTGGAGGACTAGCACAACATAACTATACTTCAGGAAAAGGAGGGCGTGGTTTTGGTGGTGGCGGTGCTGGAGCTGTTAGAGATTCCTATACAAGTGGCGCTGGAGTTGATGGCGCTGTCCTTATAAGATTATGGAAAGATTAAATACAAAACTAAAAATAGCACAAGTCAAATGGATAGCTATTGTATAAGCGAGCTTGTATGATTTTTAAATCTTTTTATCACTCTTTCAAAGCCCTTTTAAAGGGCTTTTTGACTGACAGTGTCAGGCTTATGAGAGAGGATGAGTGTTGTTATAGTCTCTTCATTAATGTGGAGAGCAAAATGGCAACAGAATTTAATCATGGTATCCGCCTTGTTGAGGATGGTCAAGCCTCACGACCCTTAGAGATGTTTAGCCAAACCGCCCTTGGGGCGGTTGTTACAGCCCCTGATGCTGATAACCAAGTTTTTCCCCTCAACGAGCCTGTGTTAGTTTTTACACATGAGGGTGAGAAAATCCAAAAGCTTGGGCGAAGGGGCACAGCTCTTGATGTGATTAACGCTGTGCGCGCGCAAGGGATTGAGGCACAAGTGATCCTTGTGCGTGTGGAAGAAAAGTCAACCATTGCTGAGACACAAACCGAAATGGTGGGATCCAATACAGCTTTGACCGGTGTGCATGCCTTAGCGCATGCTAGAGGGCATTTGGGTGTGGAACCTGGAATTCTCTTGGCACCGGCTTATAGTGCAGGGCGGATTGACAATGGCAAAAACCCTGTGGCAGACGCTTTAGAACAGGTTGCAGAAAAGCTACAAGCGATTGCGGTTTTTGATACGGGGGGTAAAAACACGGAAGAAAGTCTTGCTTATCGTGCAGATTTTTCCTCACGCTTTTGTTATTTGATTGATCCCTTTGTACGGGTGGCAAATTCTGATGGAGGTGTGAGTATAAAACCCGCAAGTCCTTTTGCAGCAGCCATGTTTATCAAACGTGACAAGCAAAGGGGCGGTGTTTTTTGGTCTCCTTCCAATCAAGATGTGCATGGCATTTTAGGGACAGCACGCCCCATTAGCTATTTTGATGGGGAAATTGATCATGAGGCAAATCGTCTCAATAAAGCCGATATTGCCACCTTTATTCCCGCGCGCCTTAGTCAAAATGGGCAGGGAGAAGTAGCTTCCAATGGGCGCATTTTATGGGGCAACCATACCACCTCTAGTGATCCGCTTTGGCGTTTTGTCAATGTGGTGCGCACCCGTGCAGCACTGGAAAAAACCATCATCAATAATTTGCGCCCTTGGGCCAATGATGAAAACCTGACTGGTCAACATGTTATTGCCATTACCCGCTCTTTGACCAGCTTTCTTGATGATATGATTGCACGCGGTGCACTGCTTGGTGGGCGGGTTTGGTTTGACCGTGATTTAAATTCCAACAGCAATTTACAACTGGGGAAATTGCGGGTGGAATTTGATGCAGAAGAAGTGCCGCCTCTAGAAGATTTAAGCTTTGGCAGCCGGCGCAATGGAGCTTACTTTAATCGGCTTGCTGAAGATATCCAAAATAAAATGATTTATGCCTTTGGCGATACGCTAGAGGGTTATCGCAAAGCAGCAAGGAGCGACATATGACTTTAAGAATTGTTCGCGGTTTTACCCTGATTGTTGATGATGATGTTAATCTTCATCTTGATCTTGAAACCCTCAAATTACCTACGTTGGAAGAAATCACAGAAACCTATCAACCAGGGGGCTCTGATATGCAGATTGATGTGAGCGGTCTTGGTGTCAAAGCTTTGAGCATGCAAATGAAAATCCGCAGCCATACCCCTGAGGTCATCGGCATCTTTGGTGGTCCTCCTGGTCTTCGTCATAAATTCACTGGCAAAAAACATGTGATCTCTGAAGAAGATGGGCGTGAGCATGAACATTCCATTGATGTGACAGGGCGGTTGGTCAAAGTCGATAGCGAAGGCTTAACGGCTGGAAAAGCGACAGGCTATGATTGCGAGATCAAAAATATTTGGGATTATACGGAATTTTGGGATGGTTCTGTTTTGCATCGCTTTTCCTTTAAACGGGGTGGCTGGCTTGTGCGCAACGGGCAAGAGATCGGTTCTCGCCGCCGCTCTATTCTCAACTTATAAGCTCTCATTATTGATAGGGTTCTCATTTATAGGAATTGATCATGACAAGTTTACAAACCAGCATTGATGTAGAGTTGCAGGTTCCGCTTCCTTATCAGGATAAAGGAGGCAAAGAATCTCTCTGCAAGAAACTGACCTTTTATCGCCCCACTTTTAAGCATGCCAAGCAATTAGCGGTGCTCATTGGACCACAATTGACAGAGCTGCTGCTTCCTGAGTTTGGAGAGCAAAAAACAACTTTGAGCAATGATGTGCTTATCACGAAGCTTTCTCAAGTTTTGTTCACAAGTGAGGCAACAGAAGGCATCACAGCACTTTTGGCTGATATGTCACATGAATCTATTGAATTGATTGATCGAGTTGATGTGATAGATATTGTCGCAATATTGAAGGCTTTTTTTGCTTTTTTTACGCAACGCCAATCCTCTCTGCCAGACAATTTGGGGCAGAACTAGCCCTTTATTATCACTGGGCGCCTTCAGAAATTAATCAGATGGATTGGCTGGATGTGATTGCCTATCGCAGCGAATTAGCACGCCTGAAAGCTCAAGAATATGAAAGCCATCAGTTAGGATAAGAGACGATCATGGATGTTTCCCTTGTTGTGCGTTTTGTCAATCATCTGCAAGAGGGGATAGCTTCTGCTAAGCGAGACTTAAAAGCCTTAAGTGCCGATGTTGCGCATTTCCAAAGCCAGACACGAAAGCATTTTAAAGGGAGGTTTGACTCGGAGCATCTTGAGGATGCGACAAAGAATGCAGAAAATGCTTTTATCCAAGCGCGGGGGCGTATGGTGGGGGCGATTGCGCAAACCAAAACCTTAATTGCCCCCCTTTATAAAGCCATGCAATTTGATCAATCGATGAAGGGCTTGGAAAAGGTTCTGGATGCCCCCCTTAATCGCTTAAAGGAATTGCGCCGTTTTGCGCTTGAAACCTCTACAAAAATCCCTTTGGCTGCTCGTGAAGTCTTAGAATTGATGACCAGTGCTAGCCAAGCAGGGATTGGTGAACAAGATTTAGAAGCTTTTAGCATTTATGCAGCCAAAGCGGCTGTTGCTTTTGATATGACGGGGGATCAGATTGGGGAGCGCTTTGCCAAGTTGCGCAATGTCTTTAAGCTTAATCAAGCAGGCATTGAAGATCTAGGCGATGCCATCAATCATCTCTCTAACCACATGGCGGCAAAGGCCAGTGAGGTGTCTGATTTTACCAATCGTGCCACCGGTGCAGCAACCATGTTTAAGTTGACAGCCCGCGAAACCGCGGCATTTGGTACAGCGATGATTTCTGCTGGGATTGTTCCTGAGAGTGCCGCGCGTGGTTTTAATGCGATGAGTGCGCGCATTCAGGCTGGGGGCAAACATATTGAAGATGCTTTTGCTAATATTGGGCTTTCCCGCGAAAAATTCATGCAAGATCTCGACAAAGATGCCACCGGTACCTTGGTGCGCTTTTTTAATGTGTTGGGCAAATCCGAACAAGGGATGCGTTCGCTGATTGCCATTGCGGGGCGCGATTTTACCGGCGATTTTGCCAAATTGGTGGGTAACCCTGAATTGTTAGGGCAAGCTTTAGATTATGTGAAAGATCCACAAGTCTTTAAAGGCTCGGTAGAACAAGAAGCCGACAAACAAGCAACCGGTGCTATGCGACAATTTGAACTCTTACAAAACCGCATTGTGGCTTTGGGGATTAGCATTGGTGAAGTGCTTCTGCCTCCTCTCAACAGTTTGATGGAAAGTGTTGGGGGATTTGTCAATGGTTTGATGGCATGGGCGAACGCCCATCCTGCTTTAACAAGCGCCATTATCAAAACCATTGCCGCTCTGATGGCTTTTAATATTGCTCTGCGTGTGTTGCGTTTTACTATGGCCGGGACACGCCTTGGGCTTCTTCAATTGATAGGCTCTTTTATCAAGATGGGGGCTGTTAGTCGTGGTCTTTCTGCAAGCTGGCGAGGGCTATTGGCTGCAGGGCGCTCATTGGGTTTAATGGCAGCAGGGCTTGGTGGGAGTGCACTGCGTCTTCTTCGCCCAATGACTTTACTTGTGGGGGCTTTACGAGGGATAGCTGTCTCAGGAAGTGCATTTTCTGCCTCTTTTGGCTTTATTGGGACAGTGATCGAAGTGGTTGGGGCAAGTCTTTCCTCTGTTGTGGGGGGTATTTTTACTCCGATCGGGGCTGTCATTGCTGCTGTTGTGGCTGTCATCCTTGCTGCTGGTTTTGCTTTGTGGAAATACTGGGACCGTTTCTCTTCTTTTGTCAAAGGCTTTGCACGGGGGGTATCTCGGGCTTGGGGGCGTGCCTTTGAAGCCGTCATGCGCTTTTTTGGTGCCGATACTACCACCATAACCAAATGGAAAAACATCATTGCTGCTGCTTTCGACTTCTCTTCCCATTGGCAAAAGTTTAAACAAGGACTTTCCTCTGTTGTCGAGTGGTTTGGCAATTTGTGGGAGGGCATTAAACGAAGCTTTTCCAACTTTTGGCAATGGTTAAAGAGTTTTTTTACACAGGAAAAGCTCTCGGAGAGTGCCAAGGCTGGTATGGAACAAGCGGGCGAAGATCTGGCTAATTCGATTGTCGATGGCTTTATGTCATCTATCTCACAATTGATGGATTTTTGTAAATCTTTGCCCAGCCGCATGAAGGGGTGGATTGGGTCGATTGATGTAAGAGAGTTTTTGCCAAGTTTTTTGGGAGGAAAAACAACCATTCAACCGATTGCACAATTTGCGGGAGCTTCTCCTGTAAATTCATCTGCGAGAGAGCAAAGAGACAAAGACCGTTCCCCCATCACACACAATCAAAATGTCACGGTGCATGTCAATGGGGCGCGTGAACCCATGGCCACTGGTCGTGCGGTTGCCCATGCTTTGCAACGGGCACGCGCTAATGCGCTGCATGGCGGGACAGAATAAGGGGAGGGCGTCTATGAGAGATCCTTTACTGATGTTAGGACCACATCTTTTTTATGTGGACTGGCTGAATTTCCAATCCTTTGAGGAAGAGTTTTCTGCTTCATG
>NZ_JBHIQS010000035.1:0-6212 GCF_042196685.1 Bartonella sp. AC329YNZD
CAATGGGAAGAGAAGTCGAAAGCAGCAGCAATGATGTTTTTCCATTTGGTTATGGTGGTAGTATCGGCACCAAAAAAACGCATAACGGCTTCAAAGGCACGCCCCCAAGCCCGAGATACCCCCTGTGCAAAACCTTTGACAAAAGAAGAGAAACGGTCCCAGTATTTCCACAAAGCAAAACCAGCAGCAAGGACGACCGCCACAACAGCAGCAACGACAGCCCCTATTGGAGTAAAAACAGCTCCCACAACAGAGGCAATACCTGCCCCAACCACTTCGATCACTGTCCCAATCCAACCAAAAGAGGCAGAAAATGCACTTCCTGAGATCATAACTCCGCGAAATGCAGCAACCAGCAGAGTCATGGATAGCAAGAAGAAAAATTGTACAGCATCACAAAACATCAATTGTTTGAATGCTATAAATAAAAAATTGATCAAAACAAAAAACTCTTCTTATGAAAAAGAAAAGAGTTGCCCATGAGTAGATATTATAAACTCTAACAAAGGGCATAACTTGATAATTATACCGCAACAAACTAATAGAAACAGCCTTCTTGATAATTCTGGACAACATGTGCTAGCAAATTATGAACACACCCTTGACAAACTCCCCTTTGCTTCAAGGATGAAAGCCTAAAAGGAAAAAAGAATAACAAACCATTATTCCGCTTTGTATTAAAGCTCCGTTCACATTAAACCATTGCACTTATAGCGTATAACCTGAAATCTCAGCAGCTTTGAAAAAAATATGTCTGATTTTTTATTCTATTTTTAAGTAACACTCAGATACTCTCATTGCTCTTCAAATCCGCACATATAATACGTTTTTTCCCTCATGCTTTAAGACAAAGAAACAAATTCTATTATAACTTACTGCAACTTGCCGAAAATTGGGTGTCTTTCCCTATAACACCAAGATCTTTAATTAAAAGCGGTTTTCCTATTTCTCCATTATAGGCTTTAACGTGAATTGTCTTGCCTTTCACATCTATGAGGTAATAATCTCCATTAAAAAGCGCACCAGCTGTATAGATAGGGATATTTCCAAAAACCTTATCGTTTTTCGCACGGCAATAGGACTGATAATGCGTGTGACCTACGAAGATTGCTTTAACATTATGAGAGGTAACAATTGACTTAAAGACCGACAAATCTTTAGCATTCTTTTTACGAATAAAAAAGGATTCACCATCAATGGAAGCAGCACGCGCATCATGAAAATTAATGATTGTCACTTTACCTCTTGCATCAGCAGCAGCTAAATCGTTCTTAAGCCAATCTAAAGATTTATTGATTTGCACTTCTGTAGACTTCCCCTTCAAACCAACAGTATAGCTTGGATAATTGTGAAGCTGCACATAATGAACATCTCCATAATCCCAAGAATAACTCAAACTCCCCCTTACCAAGCGAACATTTCCACCCGAAATGGGAACCAAACTTTCAGTAACATCTGCATTGAAATGCAATAATTGACTACGGTATTTTTTGATTTCCGATACCATTCTTGAAACTGCACTTATAGCACAAGCATCTTTGTAAAAATTGAATTCTTGAGGATTTGTACAATTACCAACATTATTGGCATAATCGTGATTCCCTAGCCCCTCATAGACAGGCGCTCCAAGAGTTTTATAAACATTTTTATAATCATCATAGTTTTTTTGTTGTCCAAACTCCGTCAGATCACCATTGACAATATGGAACGCAGCCTTGTGCGCTTTTATCACACCAGCAACTTGCTCATTTATCTTTAACCATGGCTCTCTGTTTGATACTCCATTGGCATCACCAGAGTTTAAACGCCACGGTTGCGGATCAGCCATGATGATAGCAGTATAATTTTTCTCAAGAGACTTTTCTTTCATAGGCCACATAAATGCATCATGATAAAGCCTCTTGTCCCTTCTTAACTTTTCAGAATCAAGGTTAAAACAACCAGAGAGAGTAAAAGCAATCACGGTGATTACCAATTTAACTTTACATCTCATAAACCTATCACCATAAAAACGTTACATATTTTATTGTATTATAAAAATTTTCTCAGAAGTAATTTTTTAAATTTTCTTGTCAAGAATGTGTCAAAAATTCAAAATAATGAAAGCAATGATCCTTCAATGAAAGTGCACTTTGATGATATAAAAGCACTGTTGATTTCAAGCCTTCAACTTGAAGCATCTTCATTGATTAAGATTTATAAGCTTGGGCTCTTGCTCTTTCAAATGTCATCGATACATCAACAGCTTATAAAAACTTAGTCGTATACTATTAAAATATCCCCAACAGGAGAAAAAATGTATTCTTATACTAGAGCATCCAACTCCTTTGGATATCAAGATCAAATATATTAGAATATTATGATAAATAAGGTATAAATAATCAAAAGTGCTAGCAACAGTGTTTGAGTATTACCGTCATCACTTACTTTGACAATCTATAAAAATGCATAAGTATTACATAAAATAATATCATTACTTTATAAAAAATAATATAAATTATGTAAGTATTATAATAATATTTATAATTTCTATAATATATATTTACAATAAATTTAATTATATAATATAAATAATTACAAACACATTGTGTGCTAAATATAAATTCACAAAAATTTAATATTATTTATTTTTTAATTTTGACAAAAAACCAAAAATGTCTTACCGAATAAAGACAATTATAGAAATTAATAACAACTATCCATTTTCACTTCTTCTTATGAAGTTTGCAGGGAAATGAATATTTGGGGGCTCTCATAAGGAGAATACTGGTGTATAAAACATCCCTTTTATCATGCACGGCTGCGGCTGCTATCACCCTATTCAACATCCAATTCACTGCACATGCTGAAACTCTTGGCGTTGCCAACGAAGAAAAAGATATATCCGGAAAAACGTACGAGACTATTTATGTAAAAGACAAAGGAAAAATCACCGGTAGCACTGTAACTGTAACTGGAAATGAAAGCACAAATGCAGATACAAACAATGATAAGTATGTTGTAACAGTTGAAGGTGCTAACAGTGCGCTTAAATTAAATGGCTTAAATATTCAAAGCACTGATTCTGATGTTCGTTTCGGTATTTCTGTAAAAGACGGCGCTAACATCAACCTAACTGGGGGGAACATTACAACTTCTCAAACTGGCGTTTATATTGACGGCAGCGACAAAAATATACTGCAAAATGTAGTGATATCAAATAATAAAAATGAAATTTCACAACTCATTGGAGTGCAATCAGATAATGGAAGTAACATCACTTTAACAAATGTAAACGTTACGCACGCAGAAGTTGGTATACTCGCAAATAATAATTCTCGAATCAACGTATCCGGAGGATCATTCGAAGGTAAAATGGATGGCGTATATGCTATGAGCGGCACCACCATTACTGTAGATGGCGGTACTAACGTTACCTCATCTAATGGTAACGGACTTCATGCCATCGATGAAAAGAGCGAAATTATAATGACAGGAGGAAGCGTAATTGGAAAAGATGCAGCATTATCTGCAGACGAAGGTGGACATATTACTGTCACGGGTAGTACTCTAACAGCAAAGAGTAATAACCCTAATACATCTACTAATGATAATAAAATCGAAAGTGGATTCGGTGCCTTGTCTCAAGGCAAAAACAGTGTGGTTGAATTATCTAGTACAACGATTAATGATGCGACAATCGGGCTCAAAACACAAGAGAGTGGCGCAATCAAAATGACTGGGGGAAGCATTACAGCTTCCAAAGTTGGTGCTTTCTTCTTGGACAGCAAGAGCAAAGAAAACAAACTGAAAGATGTAGTGATATCAAGTGGGAAAGATGATGCGCCACTAATCAATGGAATCAAAGCAACTAACAGTAATGTCACTTTAAATAATGTAACAGTGACGCAAGCACAAACTGCCATAGATGCATATGATTCCACAGTAAAAGTCTTAGGAGGATCATTTAATGCAGAAAAAGCAGCAATATTTACTCAAAACGGCGGCAACATCACTTTAACTGGCGATGCAAAAATTACATCATATAATGATGCTGGACTCTATGCGGAAGGTTCAAAATCCATCATCGAAATGACGGGAGGGAGCGTAACAGCAAAAGAGGAAGCAATAACGACAACATACGGTGGGCATATTATTGTCACAGATGTCATCCTAAAAACAAATGGTGATGGACTTGGTGTAGCTTCTGATGACCTTGGTAGCATGATTGAATTGCGTGGAAATACAACGATTAGTAATAGTGTAATCGGGCTTCAAGCACAAAACGATGGTGCAATCAAGATGACCGGAGGAACCATTAAAACTTCTCTAGTTGGTGCTGGTTTCTTAAACAGTAACAGCAGTGAAAACAAACTAGAAGGTGTGAAGATATCGAATAGTAAAGACGATGCGTTACTGAACTTTGGAATAAAAGTAGATAAAAGTACCGTCACTTTAAAAGATGTAACAGTGACTCAAGCAGTATCCGGTATAGGTGCAGATAACCACTCTACAATAACAGTCTCAGGAGGATCATTTAGTGGAAGTGACGTAGGAGCAAGTGCAGAAGGTGGCAGTACGATTATCTTGAAAAACAACGCAAACATTACATCATCTGATAACATTGGACTCTATGCAGAAGGTTCAAAATCCACCATCACAATGACGGGAGGAAACGTCACAGGGAAAGGGAATGCATTGGTTGCTGAAGATGGCGGCCATATTACTGTTACAGATGTGGCTCTAACTGTAACAGATGTGGCTCCAAGTGACGACGATATATCGTCTGGTGTATTTTCTGTTGGCGAAAGCAGTGTAATTGAATTACTTGGAAATACAACGATTAGTAATAGTGCACTCGGGCTTACAGCAAACAATGGTGGCACAATAAAGATGACTGGAGGAACCATTAAAACTTCTTTAGTTGGTGCTGGTTTCTTAAACAGTAACAGCAGCGAAAACAAGCTAGAAGGTGTGAAGATATCGAATAGTAAAGACGATGCGTTACTGAACTTTGGAATAAAAGCAGATAAAAGTACCGTCACTTTAAAAGATGTAACAGTGACTCAAGCAGCAGCTGGTATAGTTGCAGATAACCACTCTACAATAACAGTCTCAGGAGGAGCATTTAGTGGACGTAATGTAGGAGCAAGTGCAGAAGGTGGCAGTACGATTATCTTGAAAAACAACGCAAACATTACATCATCTGATAACGTTGGACTCTATGCAGAAGGTTCAAAATCCACCATCACAATGACGGGAGGAAACGTCACAGGGAAAGGGAATGCATTGGTTGCTGAAGATGGCGGCCATATTACTGTTACAGATGTGGCTCTAACTGTAACAGATGTGGCTCCAAGTGACGACGATATATCGTCTGGTGTATTTTCTGTTGGCGAAAGCAGTGTAATTGAATTACTTGGAAATACAACGATTAGTAATAGTGCTCTCGGGCTTCAAATACTAAACAATGGTGCAATCAAGATGACTGGAGGAACCATTAAGACTTCTCTAGTTGGTGCTGGCTTCTTAAACAGTAACAGCAGCGAAAACAAACTAGAAGGTGTAAAGATATCGAATAGTAAAGACGATGCATTACTAAACTTTGGAATAAAAGCAGATAAAAGTACCGTCACTTTAAAAGATGTAACAGTGACTCAAGCAGCTGCCAGTATAGTTGCAGACCATGATTCGACAATAACAATCTCAGGAGGGGCATTTAGTGGACGTGACGTAGGAGCAAGTGCAGAAGGTGGCAGTACGATTATCTTGAAAAACAATGCAAACATTACATCATCTGATAATGTTGGACTCTATGCAGAAGGTTCAAAATCCACCATCACAATGATGGGAGGATCCGTAGCCGCGAACAAAACAGCGTTATTCGCAATCAACGGTGGGCATATTGATGCCACAGATGTTGCTTTAACAACAGAGGGAAAAGGAAGCGGTGCATTTGTAAGTGGCAATGACAGCACAATTCAATTGCATGGTGATACAATAATTAACAATACTTTGGACGGCCTTGGAGCAGTTGACGGTGGTAAAATCACCAGCAAAGATTTAACAATAATCGGTGGTGAAGCACTTGAAGGCCCCAACAACGAACGCACTGGTATATGGACATCGGACTCTGGTAGTGAAGTTAGGTTAATGGGCAAAACAACCATTCAAAATGTTGATGTTGGTCTTTTTGTCATTGAAGGTAGCACAATTAAAACGAGCAATAGCGC
>NZ_JBHIQS010000036.1:0-6065 GCF_042196685.1 Bartonella sp. AC329YNZD
AAGTATGCCGTGAGAAAAAAAGGGGCAGCTTTTTGCTTTTGCAGCCATTGGTCTTGATGTTTGAACGGAAGCTGGCAGTGGTAAGGGGAAGGCTACATATTTTTGATGTTTCCGTTTCGCGATAGTTTTTTCCTATTTGAAATGCTTCTGCAATTTTTGTAAGTATATCTCCTGTTTCTAAATGACGATCGCTGAAATTTTCCATATTTCGTACATTTTTATCTTCTAGCACTTGCCATAATTTATCGATTGCTTGAAATCCCTCTGTTGTGTTTTGAATAAGACCAAGGTTTAAAAGGCGATTAATAGATTTGTGAATGTTTTTAGTTTCTGAATTGACAAGTTTGAGGATATCAGAAAGAATTTTAGCACCAAGTATAATAACAGTATAGACAGCGCGTAGTGTCGGTGCGGTCATGGCAAAAATGAGCGAATTATAAGAAAAATGCTTTGGCTGTATTGCACATGGATATCAATAGAATATTATTCGTGCAGAATGTAGCTACCTTACGCTTGTCTATCCCATAATCCTTTAAGCTATGAGACAATTTGCAACGGCGTTTACAGAGCAATCTTTAAAGACCATTTTGAGCTTTTTTGCCGCAGAGTGTGTTACAAAATCATAATTGAGCCATTTATGGCGAAGTGTTTTGCGCACCCTTGTTGTGCCCCCAGTAGCAAAAATTATATGTGACATTGAAGTTCCTTATTTTTTTAGTTTGCATAAGGCAAAGGCAAGAAGCAAAGGCGGAGACACCAACAATCATGCAAAAGGTGAAAGCGATGTGATTGTTGAAATGGCTGATGATCCATCCACTTGTCCATGAGCCGGCAGCTTGGCCAATATTTGAAATAACAAGAATATAACTAAAAAGAACACTGGTAGAGAGGGATGAGGTTGTTTTCCTTGCTTGATAGTATATCTCTGTAATCATGACAGATTCATAGACACTGTAGGCAATTAATGCAGTCACAGCGGTAAAGACGCCACCCATAAGGAAAAATGCAGCGAAACTTCCCATAAGCCATAATAGGTAGAAAGTTGATTTATCAGAAAGGCTGAGATGTTTATTGATTATTCCTTGCCAGATACAAATACTGATGCCAACAATTGAAAAGAAAATTCCACTATAAGGGGCGAGATTGCTGTCAAATTTACTGAGAAGTGTTGTGGTGGTGATGAAAATTCCCATGAGGAATGCACAAAGCAAAGCCGTGACCAGCAAATAAGCAATAGAGCGATTATATATTATTGTTTTTAAAGAAGAAAGAAAAGAATTCTTTATTTTTTTGTTCTTTTCAAGAGATAATTTTTTATGGGGGTAGTGATAAACAATTTGAATGGATAAAACACAAAGATACAAACCAATGAGTGCAAAAAAAGCCATCAAAAAAACTGATGCGTTGTATTTTATGGCACTCGTTGCAACAAGAGGGGCGATAACGACAGCAGCATTTTGAAAAAAAGAATAGAGAGTTAATGCGCGCTTAAGAGCATTTTCATTGAGATGTTCTGATAAAATTTCTCTCAAAAATGGCTTTGAAATTGCTTTCGAAAAAGCCATTAAGGTAAAAAAGATCAACCATGCAGAAGGTGTGAGCGATAGGATAATGCACACAAAAGCGCTACTCCTTAAAATAAAGGCGGTAGCCATTAAGAGTTTACGCGAAAATCTTTCTAATAAACTCGTTGTGGTTACCATGAGAATGCTTTCAAGGATTACTGATCCAGCGAGATAAAAAGCGACATTGGCAGCAGTTATGAGAGAAGAGTTTCCAAGCAAAGGGAGTACAAAGAAAAAGGAAAATTCAGAAAGAAAAACTGTGCTATAGATGAAAAAAGTTATTTTATTTTTGCCCATGGAATTTCCATAGAAGTGTCGTTAAATGATCAAATACATTTTGTTGTATCTCTTGAGGAAGTTTTGTCAGCCCTGTTTCTGCTGTGCACATTTCGTTGAAATAGTATCCTTCTTGATTCACCAGCCAGTCCACTGCAAGAATATTGTTTTTTGTTTTTTCTACGATGTTTTTAGAAATATCGAGCATGATTTGGATTGAGCAACAACACTGTGCGCGGATGTCTACGCAACAATCGTAAGATCATTGAGACCTTGATCCTATATCTTCTCCTGATGGTTTTGACTGTTCCTAATCCTATTTGATAACCAATTGACATCCCGCATTCTTGCTTTTCCATTTTAACCTTTATGAAGAGGATGTACTATCCCCCCATAGATTGTCAACATATGAATGGGATGAATGATTTTGTAACCTTTTAATGAATTTATATTTTTTTAGTGGAAGGTTATTCATTCTCTTGAAATAGAGAAGAAAAACGATAGCGTTCGCTAATCATTTTTCAATTCTCTTTTAGCGCATGCGTTGATATTTTCCTCCATGGCGTTGTAAAAAACCTCTCTCAACAAGAGTGCGTCGTAATCGGGCAAAGTCTATCGTAAAGAGGTTGCATATCTTGGAAACTTCCGTTTCGCTATAGATTTTTCCCATTTGAAAGGCTTCACCAATTTTTGATAGCATCTCTTCTGTTTCTAAATGGCGGTCGCTTAAATTTTCCCTATTTCGTTCATGTTTATTTTCTAGCATTTTCCACACTGTCTCTTCGGCTTGAAATCCTTTTGTTGTGTTGTGAATAAGTCCAAGGTTCAAAAGGCGATTGATCGATTTGTGAATTGTTTTGGCATCTGAATCAATATGTTGGAGGATATCAGTAAGATTTTTTGCACCAAGGATAATGGCGGCATAAACAGCGCGCAGGGTAGGAGAGGCCATGGCAGAAATGAGCGAATTGCGTGTGCTGCGTTTGTGAAGGGTTTCTTTTCCCATGGGCAAAAGATCATTGCGAATGGGTAGTTCATTGATTTCTATAAGTTCTTCTTGTAGTGATTGTGCGCGTGTAGCCTGTTCGGCTGGGGTGCTTTTGCGAATAATTCCCAGACCACTTTGACGATATTTATGGTTTTCGGGGAGTGTTAAAGCTTCATAGGAGCCATCAAGCCGATAGAGGAGTTCTTCCCAGATAGGGGTTCTAACGCGTCGAACACGTTGTTCGCTATTGAGAGCAATCGTTGTGGTCATTGTTGGTTCATGCAGACAAAGATAACCACCAGGTGTGATATGTTCCCAAAGGGTTATAACAAATCGTACATCATCTGCTGGCGTTCCAGCATCAATCCAAGCAAAATCTATTGGCACCCAAGATTTGAGAGTTCTTTCATCAAGAGAGAAAAAATTTTCATTGATAAATGTTACAGTATCTTTTTCAATGCCATCTTTAAGAAGTCTTTGCCATGCTTCTTCTGCTGATTGACCTTCTACTGTAAAATCATCAATGGTAATAAGCCGAGGTTCGTAATTTTCAGGAATTCCTGAAGGGTCAAGCAAAGCTGTACGCTCTTCCCAAATGGCGGATTCTAGAAGCTTTTTATCCTGTTGCCATGCTTGTTTTGCTTTTTGGAGTGCTCTTACGATAAAGCGCGTACTATCACCAGCACCGATTTCAATGACTGTACGCGGTCTTGCCATTTGAATGAGTGCATGGATCAGTTGAGCACTATTTTGTGTTCCCATACCAGGTCTTATCAGCTGCATCTTTTTATCCTTATAATTTTATCAATCGTAGCATTTCTGCTTTTACAAGAAACTTTATTGAATCCTCTAGCGGGTGTTGAAGATGCATTGGTGTGGTGGCTTGCTTCAAGAGATGTTTTGTTTTTTCATGAAGCCGGATTGTACGTCCATTAAGTTGATTAATGGCAAGGAACCCAAGAGAAGAATCTATGATAATACATGTTGGCTCTCGTAAAAGAGCGGTTGCATCATTTTTTGAAAAGGCTTTTTGATTTGTTTCGATGAGACCGTGTCGTAGCAGTGATATCAAAAGACTATTCACGTCAAAAAGGCAACCATTGAGTTTGATTTCTTTTAAGGATTGGACAAGGCAGCCTTCACGAAGTGCTTCAAATGTGGGAAAGTCGAATCCGCCAAATGCCGCTCCTTTTGTAGAAATAACGATTGCAGGTTGTATTTGCCGTTTTCCAATTAAAGCTGGTTTATTTCTCGTTATCTGTACGTCCTTTGCCCATTGAACGCGTGATAAAGGATTGAGTTCACGTGGGTAAACGTCAAAAGAATTGATGGCTGTGGGCGGTGTGGTTTTTTGTAAGGCAAGGGTGTGGATGCTTTCATTCAAGTCATGTAGCATATAGTCTGCCAGTTGCCATATATAACCACCTGTTCCATTGTAAAAGTTTAAGCCTATAGGGTCTTGTTGCATGATGTTAAACTGTTTTCTTCTGCTTTAAAATATCAAGTTTTGGCAAGGGTTATTTGCTTGGGTTGTTTGCTCCTCCACACGAGAATGGTTTATCAAAATCACATTGCTTGGTATAGGGTTGCATGGGAGATACAATAATTTGATCAAGTGGTGATTTTTATGCTATTTTTGGGCATGTTTTTTTTTCGAGAGAAAAGATGGTAAAGTTTGCTAGGCATTATCCCATTCCTTTTTTTGCAGAGCGCGGTTTAATGTAAAGCCTAATATGCCTGTGATCATGGTGGCAATGCCGATGATAAGGAGTGTGTATTGGGTGTGATGCACTTTTACAAAACCTGCACTGATAAAACCAATGCACACGGCTGTTTGTATGATAAAGATATAGGCGGGCATTTGACTGTTTCGTTGTTCTTTTTGGATGGCTTTCATCATAAAACTTGCCATTAGTGCATTTTGCACACCGTTGGCACCCCCAAGGATGAAAAATGACAGCATCATCAACCATACAATGTGTGTGAGAGAAAAGCAGAAAATTGCAAATCCAATTATTGTCGCAGCCAGTGATGCTCCAGCAGCATTGCCAAAGCGGTGGAAAAGGCTGGAAAAGCAGAGCGGTCCAACGACGAGCCCTAGACTTATCATACTTGCAATTATCCCGTAGGTTTCAGCGCTTAAATACAGTTCGGTGCGGATGCGGACAATTGATAGGACATTAAGAGCCGAGGTGAGGGTGATGGTAATGATGAGGGGGGAAAGAGCATAGACAACATTTTTTTTACGCAAGAGCCCTCTTAAGTCTAGTCCCTTTTTGGCTTGTTGTACTGCGTTTGTTGTTGGCGTATGCATTTTTAAACTTTTAAAACAGAAGAGAGTGATAAAGGTTGCACAGAGAACCATGATGGATAGTGCAAAGAGCCCTTTTTGCCCGTTTGAAAGACCATATAGTACACCTCCTAACAGTGGTCCTGCAATGTAGCCGAGATTACGGACTGTTTGGATAATGCGGTTGTTACGGTCTAATTGCCGATCATTTTTTGCGAAGTCAGGTACAGCAACAAGGATAGCAGACCAAAAGAGTGAACCAGCACACCCTAGTGCAAAAGAAAGGGCAATATAAAGCCAAAATTGGTTAGCGGCTGCGGCTGCGGCTATGAAAAGTGCTTCAAACAATAAAACAATGGGGACTGTTCGCGTTGGTTGGAAGCGATGTAAGAGGCGCGGCGCAATGGGTCCTGCACAAATTGCTCCTATAAGCCCTGCAAAAAGCAGCATTGAAATCGAGGCTGTACTTTCTGCTAAGTGTAAAGCAAATGTGACCTGCGCTGTTTCATCGGCAAAGCTGCTAAGAGCCAAAATAATAAAAAGCCCTATTTGGGCGAAAATCATGGATTTCTTCTTTGTCACAATGCTCCCCAAGAGGCTAAAGGTACAATTTTCTTCTGCGTGTTTATGGTATATCCCACGCTTTGTATAGTTTTTTTTGATGATCAGTTGAGAAAGGAAGTTTTCAGAGCTCTTTTCCAAAACAAGCACAATGCCTATTGGCAGCGATGAGCAACTCCTTGTGTTTTTTGAAAGGGGAGTATTAAGGATGATGGGCTAGAGAAGTTGTCTGATATGAGAGACAATGATACAAAAGGGCAATCAGAAAATTTTGCAAAAAAGCTGCACGCATAGTGCAGCTTTTTATGTATTTGCTTTAAAGGTAGACGTTTTAAAGCATGAAAGTGTCTTTACGGCTTCTATAACCATAATAGCCAAAAACACT
>NZ_JBHIQS010000037.1:0-5656 GCF_042196685.1 Bartonella sp. AC329YNZD
CATTGAATCGACGTATCATAGTCTTATGAAAGGAGATTACATTCCCTTTAAGCATATTGGTTTGGCTGATACGTTTCGGATGATTGAAGAGAAGAACCTGCTACAGAAATTGTTTAAAGAAAACAGTGAATATTTAGAGCATCAAAAGAAACTGGATATCAAAGTTATCTTTGGCAATCCTCCTTATTCGGTAGGACAAAAAAGTGCCAATGATAATAATCCGAACACATCTTATCATGTATTAGATAACCGTGTTCGTGAAACTTATGCTGCTTATTCAAAAGCAACTAATATGCAAGCACTTTATGATAGTTATATTCGTGCTATTCGTTGGGCTAGTGACCGTATTGATAATGCTGGAGTAATCGGTTTTGTTTCTGGTTCTGGTTATATAGAAAAGTCGACAATGGACGGTTTACGGAAATCTTTAGCCAAAGAATTTACGAGTATTTATGTGCTTAATTTACGAGGTGATATCCGTAAAAATATGTTAAGCAATGGAAAAGCGGAAGAAGGAGAAAATGTTTTTGGCAATGGTAGTATGACCGGCATTGCCGTGACCTTATTTATCAAAAATCCCAATGCTTTTGGACCTTGTAAAATTTACTATCATGATATTGGTGATAATCTCACAACAAAAGATAAACTTACAGCTCTAGAACGCCTTGGTAGTGTTAATAGCATCATAAATAAATCAATCTGGCAAATCATTAAACCAGATAAGCATGGTGATTGGATTAATCAACGTGATGACAGTTTCAAAGCGTTTTTAGTATTAGGTGATAAAAAAGGGCATAATAATAAGCTATTCGAAACTTTTTCATATGGTATTAAGAGCAATCGCGATGCATGGGCATACAATTCAAGCCGTGAAACTTTAAAGAAAAATATGAATAATATGATTGCCTTCTATAACAGCGAAGTGGAACGTTTTAATGATGCTTATGGACATGTTGATCACAGAATACGTAAAAATGCTGTCGACAATTTCGTAAACGCTGATGCGAAAAAAATTAGTTGGAGTAGTAATCTTAAGAAACAATTGGTAAAAGGCAATATCTTCGAATTTGAAGAGGTGTACCTTACTCAAAGTCTATGCCGTCCTTTTACACAACAATGGCTTTATTATAATACTACCTTCAATGAAATGCTTCATCAAATTCCACGTATTTTTCCCATAGGACAAATGATTGAAAATAGAGTTATAAAAATTGCCGCTGTAGGAGCAAGATGTGGTTTTTCTGTATTGATGACTAAAAATGTACCTGATGTAAGTATAATAGATAATAGCCAATGCTTTCCACGCTATATTTACGAAGATACTACGGTCTTAAAAGATAAAAACAAGAAACAATCTCATTTATTTTTAATTTCTACAGAAGAAAGTAAAACAACTGGTTTACAACGCCGTGATGCCATTACTGATGAAGGTCTAGACCATTTTAAAGCCGCTTATCCGAATGAAACCATAACAAAAGATGATTTGTTCTATTATGTTTACGGTCTACTTCATTCGGAAGATTATCGTACACGTTATGCACATAATTTATGCAAAGAACTGCCTCGTATCCCTTGTGTAAAGAGTGCTGATGACTTTTGGAAATTTGTGACAGCAGGGCGTGAACTCGGTCATTTGCACGTGAATTATGAAACTGTAGAGCCTTATCCAGTCACCTTTAAAAAGGGTAATCCAAAACAGACTGAGATCTCTAATCCCGAAGAATTTTACTACGTTACAGAAATGAAATTTTCTGGGAATAGTAAGAAAAAGGATAAATCAACTGTTTTTTATAACAGCAATATCACAATAACAGATATCCCTCTTGAAGCTTATGAGTATATCGTCAACGGTAAACCCGCTCTTGAATGGGTTATGGGGCGTCAGTGTGTTAAGACTGATAAAAAGAGTGGTATTGTCAATGATGCCAATCGCTATGCTGTTGAAACCGTTGGCAACCCTGCCTACCCTCTAGAATTGTTTCAAAGGGTTATTACTGTAAGTCTAGAAACAATGAAAATCGTAAAAAACTTACCAAAATTAGAAATAAGAGAAACTGAATAACTTATAAAGCATGCTCACATAATGGGTATGATAAACTCACAAGGGGTATAGAGTATAGCTATAATCTATACCTCTTTTGTTAAGTTGCTTACATAAAATCTTCTTTACTATGAGGGATAACAAAATAAAGTTAAAAGAATAGGATTTAGCAACATTCCTCTTAATTATTGCAAATCAAGGATTCTTTTCGTGGAGTTCTTTTTGCCATACCTGCTGTCCAAAGGGTTTTAAATTCTAAAAAAATTGACTTGAGGCTACAGTGTAGCTACATTATAATAAAGGTGTAAATGGAGGTACAAATCATGAAAGCCGATTCTGTTGTTCGAGCTCGCATTCCTGCTGAAATGAAAAAACAAGCGATGATTACTTTAGAACGCATGGGATTAAGCGCATCAGACCTTATCCGCATAACATTTTTGCGTGTCGCTGAAGAAGGTTGTTTGCCTTTTGATCTTAAAGTACCTAATAGTGTCACACGTAAAGCTATAAAGGAATTAGATGAAGGTAAAGGTAAGATATTTAAAAACGCTGATGCCCTTTTTAAGGACTTAGGCATTTAATATGCTGATACCTGTTCGCTCAAGACAATTTAAACGTGACGTGCGCAAAGCGGAAAAACGCGGTAAAAATATGAATAAGCTGCGTACACTATTGAGTCTTCTAATTGAAGAAAAGCCATTACCAAGACATTACTGTGATCATCCACTAAAAGGCGATTGGGTAGGATATCATGATATTCATATCAAACCAGATTGGCTGCTTATTTATAGAATAGAAGTAGATAAATTACATCTTATTCGTACAGGAACGCACTCTGACCTTTTCAAAGAATAATTATATGAGGAGTTAAAAATACTCTAATTTTTCTCTACATAATTAGATTTTTTTACATTGCCTTTAAGAGGTTATACCGTAATCTAAAATGATAGCTTTGTTTAAAGAGAGTTATATATATTCATTTTCTTATATTACTTATAGGTTTTGAAGGTTTCTCAAACCCTCAAAATACCTTCAAAACCCCTTTTTATATATATTACAGATTGTATTTACGTGTTGTGTGTAATATGGGTTGTTTATTTAAAACATTAACATATTGAAATATAATAACTTTTATTTTTTGATTGAAAAAAAATATATAACGGGGGGTAAAAGGAACCCTCAAAATCCTCAAAATTCATAACCATAATGGTCTTTATAGCATTTCTATAAGTTACAAGCTATCTTTTGAAAGGCTTTAAAAAGGTTCACATGCTTTCATAAAGCACGTTATAATCAATTCTCTAAATCATAAGGTTATCTATTCAAAAGAACTGATTAAAATTCATAAAAGGGATTTTGATAACGTAATCAGTTTTCAATTTCATACGCTTTTCATAAGATACGCTTTAATCACTCACTAAAATGATCACTTTTGTCAGTTCAATTTACTGACACATAACTGACAAGTTTTAATCAATTCACATCATTGGTTATCTTTAAAGACTGTACTCTTGATATGAGTTATATCTTAAAAACATTAACCTATTGAAATATAATGTTTTTAATTTTTCTCATTAAAAAAAATAATAGAGAGTCTAAAAGGAACTGACAACACTGACACGGTCTATTAAAAAGGATTTTACTGATCTCTATAGTTATCAATCTCTCTTTAGATGTTTTCATAACAGTCTCTAAATTACAATTATCATATATCCTATTTATCGTTTCTCTTATGAAAATGATGCCATGGCTATAAAAAACATAACAGCTATAGAGAATACGTGAAAAAGCAGGTTTTCATAATCACATGCAAATGAACGCGTTGGTTATAAAGAGCACAGTGCCTATTAAGGTTGTTTAAATTAGAGCCCCTTATAAACAAAATTCACAAAAAAATTTAAATTCATTTAGTAAAAAACTGATAGGTTATAAAGTTAAAAATACGCATTATGAGAGCGTTTCTAAATATTATAAATGTATAGATTCAAAACATAACGTAATTGTTTTATAAAACCCATAATATAGATTTAAAAGCATATAAATATAAAAGAAGAAATTCATAAGCATATGATATTATTAACACACAACGCATTTAAAAAGTACAAAAAAATATCAAGAAAGATAAAATATTATTTGACAATAAATACGTATTTTGTTATATAAATACTCAAGTGCTGAAAACACTTAACGATTAGCGGATAGGTTACGAAACAATCTTTCCAAAGTCTTTAAAATACTGACTGTTTTTTATACGTATTAAAGCGTATAATGATTTTGTCGGGTGTGTCACACCATGCAATACCCTTATGGGAAAAGTGTGACGACGGACTAATCGCCGTGTTTTCAACGCCCGGCGCCTTTATAGCGCGTCAATTGAAAACTTCATTACGATTAGAAAGAATTTAAAATGACAAATTCAAACAACACCCCCCTTATATCTTTAAATGCAAATGAAACCGCTCTTGCTAATCAACAAGAGCCTGCAAAAAAATACGAATTTACAGGTGAGACAATAGAGGTTTGCTTTAAAACACTTCATAGAATTAGAGCTTTAAGAGATTTTGGAGACGTCAAAAAAGGTGATTTAGGCGGTTTTATACAAGGTGAAAGTAATTTATCCCATGATGGCAATTGCTGGGTCTATGATGATGCCAAGGTGCTTGAAAGCGCTACCATTTTTCATAATGCCAAGATATTTGATGGCGCCTGTATTAGTGGAAATGCTTCAGTTTATTCTGATGCACAAGTTTACAGTCGTGCTGTTGTTTTTGGTAATGCCAAAGTTTCTGGTAGTGCACATGTTTTTGGTGATGCTGTTGTTCGCGACAAATCTCATGTTTACGGTGATGCAGAAGTTTACAATAGCGCACTCATTTATGGTGACGCGGCAGTTTTTGAAAATGCACGAATAAAGAATAGTGCCAATGTTTACGACAATGCTCGTGTATATGGGAACGCAATAATTTGTGGTCCTGCTCTCATTTATAACAATGCTAAAGTTTATGGTGATGTCATTATATCATGCTCCAATTTCACGTATGAGGATGATATTAATTATGGAAATGTTGAGATTTTTGGAGATGCAAAAGTTTATGATAGTGCTCGCATTTATGACGCAGTCAAGATCTTTAGAAATGCCGAAATTCGTGGATTAGCTAATATTCGCGGAAACACGAGAATTCCTCAAGACATAAAAATTTAACAACCAACCAGCCTTTTAACACAAGCGTGATTCACGCCACGGGGGAATTGCGCGCAAATCAAGGAAACCAACATGACAAATTCTCCTTTAACAACCATGGCAAACAAATATGGGTTTTCTCATGATCAATTTCGAAAGACAATTATCAAAACATGTATCAATCATAACTTCTCTGATGAAGAATTCGCTGCTTTTATCTCTGTTGCCAATACTTATGGATTAAACCCATTAACAAAAGAAATCTATGCATTCCCTAAAAGAGGCGGCGGTATCATACCCGTTGTTTCTATTGATGGGTGGATAAAGATCATCAAATCAAATCCTGACTTTGATGGCATGACCTTTCAAGATCAACTCGATAAAGACGGGAATCTCATTGCTATCAAATGTGCTATTCGTCTCAAAGGCATTAA
>NZ_JBHIQS010000038.1:0-5109 GCF_042196685.1 Bartonella sp. AC329YNZD
TTAAAATATGTCTTTTTTGTGTTCTTAAGTGTGTTTCTAAAGGTTTTTTTGGGGAGTTCATTATGAAGAAATTATATACCATACAACTTTCTCATTTTTCTTTTGTTCAAATTCTTTCATTGGTTGTGGCAGCGACATTTGTATCGAATGTTACCTCTGTTTTTTCAGCAAATCCTGATTTTAGAAATACATTTGTTGAAGGTTTAAACGCGGTATCGGAAGGGGAGGGTTTTGCCATGAGTGTTTCCGCGTGTTGTAATGATGTTGAACTCTGTTGGAGGAGATTCTTATGAAAAAAAAATATTCCACACAAAATTTAATTAAAGTTGTCTCTCTTAATACGGTAATGGCGACACTCTTATCGAGTGTTTCTCCTGTTTTTGCGGCGAATCTCTCAATAACAGGAGAGATATTTAGAAGCACAAATAGTGTTAATGTCATGTATCCGTATGGTAGTCATGGGAGTGTTGTTTTTTCTGGTGATGATGACTTCTGTGGTGCAGACAATGTTATTGGTCGTGGCGGCAAACAACAACAAGGAATTGCTGATAATCGACGAATAACTGCAGAGCAACAATATAATAGATTTATTACTGATCAAGAGTTTAACGGTCGTCATCCTTATGGTACGACCACTGAACAGGTTATTTGGACGGGTGATGGATACACGGGTAGCACTAATGGTAAAGTTTTGGGTGCTTATATAGGGGGAAGTACTGGTGGTTTTACTAATGCATTGCCTGAGGCTTATGGTGCTTATTCTTTTGCAACAGGGTGTGGGTCTGCAGCGACGGGTAATTATTCAACCGTTTTTGGTTCAGGTGCGACAGCAAAGGCTGGAGGAGCGCAAGCCTTTGGTGTTTCCGCACTTGCAGGTGGTATAGCAAGTATTGCTATGGGCGTGGGATCAGAGGCGTCGGGGAAATCTTCAGTTGCTATTGGAGGGCTTGCAACTGCATTAGGTACAAATAGTGTTGCTTTAGGTACAGATGCTGAAGCTTTGGGGGCAGGTGCTATTGCAATAGGGGGCAGGCACTTTGAAAAAAACACAGATAATCCTATCGGAAAAGTAATCGCGTATGCTGAAAATGCGATTGCTATAGGTACGCAAGCGTATGCTGTAACGGAAAATTCGGTTGCCATTGGTGTAAATTCAAAGGCGCTTGTTAATGATGGTGTTGCTGTAGGTAGAGGATCTATCTCTGATAGAGACAAGAATGTTGCTGGTTATGATCCTCGCTTGAATGGTAGCTCGACAGAAACCGGTATAGCATGGAAAAGCACAACAGGAGCTTTTAGTGTAGGGGAAGTAGGTGGCGGGGGTAACGGTAAGCTAACACGACAAATTACCGGTGTGGCTGCGGGTAGTGAAGATACTGATGCAGTGAATGTTGCACAGTTAAAAGCTTTGCGAGATTTGGCATCAGGAGTTTGGAAACTCTCTGCTAACAATACCGATCCTACAGACGTGAATCCAGGTAGTACAATAGATTTTTCAGTGAAAAATAGTGAAGTAGGAAAAGATAACTTAAAAATTGCAAAAAATACTGCAGAAAATAAGCATAAAATTGAATTTACTTTGAGTGATACTCTCAAACTTACAAGCGTCACTACAGGTCAAAGCTCTATGAGTAATGAGGGCTTTAAGTTTATTGATGGTAATGGACCAAGCATAACTTTAAATGGTATTCATGCTGGTGATAAAAAAATTACAGGAGTAGCTAAGGGGAAAGAAGAAACCGATGCCGTTAACAAAGGTCAGCTTGATGAAAACATAACCACTCTTTCTAAAAATATTGAAGACGTGCGTTCTGTGGCAGTTCTTTATGATGAGGAAGAAGATTTAGAGGATGTTAATCTGCCTGCGAGATCAGTGCGTAAAGTTAATAAGAAGAGTGTGACTTTTGGTGATCCAGAAACAAGCACTGTTGCTTTGCATAATGTTGGAAAAGGTAAAATTACCAATGAATCACATGATGGCATAAATGGTTCTCAGCTTTTTGAAACAAATGATAAGATTTCTACTTATTTAGGCGGTGGTGCTGGTTATAAAGATGGAAAATGGAGTGCTCCTACATTCACGGTTAAAACCTTTGATACTGATGGAGAGGCAAGAGAAGAGACTTATCAGAATGTAGCGGCTGCGTTTGAAGGTGTTAATACAGCTCTCACGACTGTTCAGAATAAAATTAACAATGCGATTATTAATGTAAAAGGTGATAGCCTTGTTAAGTGGAATGAAGAGGCAAAGTTAATCAAGATAGGGGAAGAAAAAGAAGGCACTAAAATCGATATTACAAATAAGGATGGTCATAATCGGATTCTTTCTGGAGTTGCTGCAGGTACTTCAGATACTGACGCTGTAAATTTCTCACAACTAAAGACAATTAAAGAACAAGTAGAAGCCAGTAGCTTTGTGAAACAGGATGCTGAAACGAAACACATCACTATTGGTAAAGACACGGATGGTGACAAAATCGATATTGCCAACAACGAAAATGAAAAGCGTACTCTTACTGGTATAAAGGGTGGAGTGCTCTCAGCAGATTCAAATGAAGCAGTCATTGGTTCGCAGCTTTTTGAGACAAATGATAAGGTTGCGACCTATTTCGGCGGGGGCGCTAAATATGAGAATGGCCAATGGATAGCTCCTAAGTTTACGGTTACGACAGTTAAGAATGATGGCAACTCTGAAGAGAAGCAATACAATACTGTTGCGGAAGCTTTGGCAGGAGTTGGAAGTTCTATCACGAATGTTAAAAATGATATCACAAAGAAAATTAACAATGAAATTGCCAATGTGAAAGGTGATAGCTTTGTTAAGTGGGATGAAGATAAGCAACTAATCGAGATTGGCGCAGAAAAGTACGGTAATAAAATCACTATTTCCGATAATGATGGTAAGAGTCGAACTCTTTCTGGTGTGAAAGAAGCAGAACAGGACAATGATGCTGTTAACAAAGGCCAGTTAGATAAAGGTTTAAAGCAGTTGTCTGAGAGTCTTCAGTCAGATGAATCGGCTGTTATTCATTATGATAAAAAGGAAAAGGGTGAAACTGATTATACGAATATAACTTTAGGAAAAGGTAAGGGTTCTACCTCTGTTGGTCTTCACAATGTCGCTGATGGTATGATTTCTGAGAGTTCACATGATGCAGTCACGGGTGGTCAGATCAATACAATTGGTGAGGATATTGCTAAGTTCTTAGGTGGAGAATCCTCCTTTAAAGATGGCGCTCTTACACAGCCAACCTATAAATTATCCGAGGTTTCTGAAGAAGGTAAGATAAAAGATAAATCGTATACTGGTGTTGGCACGGCTTTTTCAGGTCTTGATGAAAATATCAAGCATGTAAGTCAGCGCATTAAAGAAGTATCAGAAGGCATTGCACAGGATTCTTTAAATTGGAGTAGTGCTGAGGGTGCGTTTTTAGCACAGCATGGGGAGAAAAAGGGAACAAAAACGAATAGCAAGATTAAGTTTCTTGCAAATGGAGAGGTTTCTGAAATCTCAAGTGATGCGGTAAATGGTTCCCAGCTTCACAGCTTAGGTAGCAGTGTTGCGCAGTACTTTGGTGGCGGTGCTGAATATAAGGATGGCGCATGGAGTGCTCCAAATTTCAAGGTTAAAACAGTTAAGGACAATGGTGGATCTGAAGAGCAAGAGTATAAAAATGTAGCGGAAGCTTTTGAAGGAGTTGGTACTTCTTTCGCGAATTTTCAAAATAAAATTACTAATGAGATTACCAACCAAATTAATCACCTTCAATCAGATGACTCAGCTGTTGTGCATTACGATAAAAAGGATAAAGATGAGATTGATTATACGAGTGTGACTTTAGGTAAAGGTAAGAATTCTACTCCTGTTGGTTTGCATAATGTTGCCGATGGTGTGATGTCTGAGAGTTCACATGATGCAATCAATGGTTCGCAGCTTTTTGCTACGAATAAGAAGGTTATAAATGTTACTGATAATCTATCAAAAGTTGCTGAAAATACATCGAAATATTTTGGTGGTAGTACAGATGTACTCGAAGGTATAGAACCAGCTTTCCTTATTCAGGGGAAAACGCATCATAATGTTTTTGACGCGTTTACTGCTATCAATACTTCTATCACAAATATTGATAATAAGATTTCTAAAGATATTGATACAGTAACTGCAACAGCAGTTCTCTACGATAAAGATGAAAATGGCAATGTTAATTATGGTAGTGTGACTTTAGGTAGCGGTAAGAGCAATGGGCCAGTTGCTCTCCTGAATGTTAAGGATGGTGCAATTTCCCAGGATTCTCATGATGCAATCAATGGTAGCCAGATTAATAAAATATCAGGAGATATTGCAAATTACTTTGGTGGGGATGCAGCATTTCAGGATGGTGCTTTTGTAGGCCCTAGATATAATCTATCTCAAGTGTCTGCAGATGGTAACGTAGAACAGAAAACCTTTGAAAATGTTGGTGATGCTTTGACGGGGCTTGATGTGAATGTCAAAAGTGTGAATCAGCGCTTAACGAATGTATCCAATGAGTTTAATCAGAAAATTGAAGGTATCACGAAAGATGCTTTATTGTGGGATGATGAAGAAGGAGCATTTGTTGCACGTCATGAAAAAGATGGGCAGAAGACAAAGAGCAAATTAAAGTATCTTTTGGATGGTGAGATTGCCGAAGGTTCAACGGATGCCATTACAGGGAACCAACTTTATCTCATAAGCAACCAGCTTGCTAATTATTTCGGTGGCGGTGCCAAATATGGGAATGGCAAATGGACAGATCCTACTTTTAAGATTGTTCAAGTCAATGCTGATGGCACAGTTGGGGAGGAAAAGAACTATAATAATGTTGCTGAGGCGCTTGGTGGTGTTACTGGCGGTATGGTGAACATAAATAACCGTATTAATGATGTCATCAACAATGTTGATTCAGATGCTTTAAAGTGGAATGATAAAGAAAAAGCCTATGATGCTGGTCGCGATGGAAAGCCGAATAAAATTATTAATGTAGCCGATGGTAAAGTTGAAAAAGGTTCGAAAGATGCGGTTAATGGTGGACAACTTTGGGAAACCAATGAACGTATCACTGGTGTTGAAAAAGATGTTAAGCATAT
>NZ_JBHIQS010000039.1:0-5040 GCF_042196685.1 Bartonella sp. AC329YNZD
GCACTGAATTGGTATCATGAGAAATGGGATGAGAAGCGTAATATTGGTTTAGGCGCCGAGCATGATTGGTCCAGTCATGGTGCAGATGCCTTTGGATTGATGTGTGTGGGGTATGAACAGCCGATGCAGAAACACAAGAGACAAGCTTATAGCGGTAGAGAAGCTTATGAGAGCACGTCATGGATGGCAGAATGATGTATGATGAAGAGCATTTAGAAAAAGAAAGTAACGCCGCATCAGATCTGTCGACAGAAGGTTTGTTTCGCAAGCTTGTGAATTGGTACAAAGAAGATGTTGAGCATGTGAACAAATGGCGTGAACATGCAAGGGAGGATTTTCAATTTTACAATGGTGATCAGTGGAATGATCAAGATTTAGCGGCTTTAAAAGAACAACGCCGCCCCGTTATGACGTTTAATCGCATTGCACCATTGGTTAATGCTGTAGTTGGTTCAGAGCGTAACAATAAACGAGAGGTGCAATTCATTCCTCGTCAAATAGGCAAGGCATTGCCAAGTGAATTGCTTACAGGAGCAGCAGAATGGTTTAGAGATGTGGCGCATGCGGAATATGCGGATAGTGATGCTTTCCAAGACGCTGTCATCTGCGGCATGGGGTGGACCGATACGCGGCTTGATTATGAAAACAGTATAGATGGTGAACCGGTTATTACGCGTTTAGATCCTTTAAAAATGGTTTGGGATAGTGCAGCAGTGCAACCGAATTTAACCGATGCACAACGCATGTGGTATGTCGACCGCAAGCCTTTGGAAGTTGCCAAGCAGATGTTTCCCAAAGCCCATTGGAGTGAACTCAGTGCAGATTGGGCAAGGGATGGGAGCTCTCATGAAGGTGTTCACCATAATGATCTTGATTATTACAGTGATGAGAAGGGCATTGATGTTGAAAACGGTCGTCGGATGGTCACGCTTGTTGAATGCCGTTGGTTTGAAAGCGAGCGATACTACAAGGCTCCTGATTTAGAAACGGGTGAATTGCGTGATTATAGCGAAGAGGAATTTAAGCAATTACAGTGCATGATGCCCGATATTCAAGGGGCGGCTTTCAATAAAAAGGTTGTAAAACGCGCTTTTTTAGGGAGGAAATTGCTTGAATGCCCCGATCAACCTTTGGTTCCAGCGGGTCAATTGGGTTGGGAGTGTATAACAGGGTATTTTGACAAGATAGAACGACAATTTTATGGGGTTGTAAGACCGACAAAAGATCCACAACGATGGGCGAATAAATATTTCAGTCAAGTGATGCACATTCTCAACAGCCAATCCAAAGGCGGGATAATGGCAGAGAGGGGTGCATTTGAAGATGAAAGAGAAGCCGTAAAGAGTTGGAGCAGGGTTGATAGTATTACGGTTTTAAAAAATGGCGCTTTGGCAGGTGGTAAGATACAGCCCAAACCCGTAGCGCAATTCCCAACCGGTTTTTTCCAACTGTTTAATGAAGCCAAGGAAGCGATTAACCAAGTTACGGGCTTATCGCCAGAATTTATCGGGACGAGAGAGGTTTCACAAGCAGGGATTTTAGAGGCACAACGGCGTCAATCTAGTCTTAACCTGCTTGCTTGTCTATTTGATGGCTTGCGTTTGTATCGCAAAAGGCAGGGTAAGATTATTTTGCATCTGATACAGAATTATTTGTCTGATGGTCGCTTGGTACGGATATCGGGTGAGGAGAACGCGCAATATATTCCCTTAACACGTGAAGCGGTGATGAGTGTTGATTACGATATTGTGGTGGATGATGCTCCAACCAGCCCGAATGAGAAAGAGCGTACCTTTGGCATTATCACGCAATTATTACCATTGCTTCAAAATGCCGTAACACCGGATATCATGCTTGATTTGCTTCGTTATTCACCATTGCCTGCGTCATTACTCAATCGTGTAAGTGAGAAGATGCAACAGCAGCAAATGGCACAACAAGCCCAACAACAGCAAATGGATCCGGAACAAGAAATGAAGTTGCAAGAAAAGCAGCAGGATATTGCTGCTAAAAGTCAGATGCAACAGATGGATTTGCAAGGAAAGCAGATTGAATTGTTCATGCGTCAAAAGAGAGCAGAATTGGAAGCCGAAATGATGCAACAGAGGCATGACATTGAACGTCAGAAGCTTCTCAATGAACAAGCACACAATCAGATTATGCGAGAGAGAATAGCATTGCACAGAGGCATGCATATTTGAGAGAGGTGAAAGAATGAATGCAGAAATGAACGAAGCTATGAATGAAGATTATAGGGTTGGTGCACCGGTATTTGAAGATGATGGGAGTTCTTTTGAGAACGATTATGAGGTCGAGACGGTTGAGAATAATGATGCGACACCTCCAGAACCGGTTGCAGAGCCCGTTGAAAAGCCTTCAGAAATCGTTCCTATAGATCGGCAACGTGCAGAACAACAAGCTCAACAAGCCCGTGAAGCGCTTGTCAAGTTTTATGAACCTCAATCTCAGACGCCAATGGTTGAAGGTGAAGGCGGACCTCCAGATCCTACACAAGACATTATTGGCTACATGGGTTGGATGGGAAAAAAGCTTCAAGAGCAAGATGCGTATATTCGTGCACAACAAGATGTTCAAAGGCAAGCTATTGAATCCCATGAATTTAATGGACATTTGAACCAGTTTTTAGAAAGTTCTGTTACATCAATTAAAGATAAATACAGTGATTTTGATGCGGCGGCAGATTTTCTTTATGAGACGCGTGCAAAGCAATTAAGTGCTTGGTCTTCTGTTTATCCGACTTATGCGCAAAAGAGCACGATAGATGCGATTATAGGGGATGAACTGCGTACGATTGTAGCGACTTGCGCCCAAAAGGGGGTTAATCCAGCAGAAGAGCTTTATAGGATAGCGCAAAATCTTGGTTATCAGAACCAAGCAGTGCAAGCCAATAATCAAGTAGCAGCGCTTCAAAGTCGGCAGAATTCTGCGAGAACCTTAACAGCATCTGGAGGAGGGGGGAGTACAGGTCCTATGACCAAAGAAACACTTGCGAATATGTCTGAGAAAGAATTCAATGCTTGGATATCAAATCCGAAGAATGAAGCCTGTTTTTATGAAATTATGGGTGCAGACCCTGATTAGGCAATAAGTTTTACAACATAATCCGCCTTGATGCGGGTTTTCCACCGGCTTAAAGCCGGTTTTTTTACAGCAAAGAAAGGTGAAATCAATGGCAACAACACATATAGGACCCCATGATCCGCAATCGGTGAAATTGTGGTCACAGAAATTAAGCAATGAAGTTTTGAAAGCGACAAAAATTGCTCCTCTGATTGGCAAAAGTTCGAACAGCATTATCCAGCTTTACAACGAAACCCATAAGAGTGCAGGGGATAGCGTTACGTTTAGTCTGCTGGTCAATCTGTTTGGGGACGGTGTCACACAAGGCGAAACCTTAGAGGGCAATGAAGAAGCGCTTCAATTTATGAATGATCGGTTGGTGATTAACGAGCTTTTACATGCAGCACGTGTAGCGAATGATGACTCGATTGACCAACAGAGAATTCTCCCGAATTTGCGTAAGAAAGCGAAAGAAGGCTTGGTTCGCTGGTATGCCAATCGTTTAAGCATCATGTTCTTTCTTCAGGTATGTGGTTATACAGCTCGTACGATCAGTGTTGATGGTCGAGAAGTGTATATTAAGCCGGTTCATTATGGCTTTAATGAAATCATGGCACCAAGCAGTGAACGGATTATCCGCCCCGATGGGAAAACCAAGGATGAAGATCTTAATGATAAAGCCAAACATAGCTTTAGTCTTAAATTGATTGATGAAGCGGTTAAACAAGCCAAACTTGCCAATCCGCAAATTTCTCCAGTCCATGTCAATGGTGATGATGTTTATGTTCTCTATTTGCATCCAACGCAAGTCATGCAATTGCGAACCAATACAGCAGTTGGTGAGTGGTTAGATATTCAAAAATCGGTTTATGCGACCTCTCGTGCAAAGAACCCAATCTTTGATGGTTCTCTTGGCATGTATAATGGTGTTGTTTTACGCGAAGCTATTCATGTCACCCATGGTGTAAACTCGACAAATAATACAGCGGTAAAGAGTGTGCGTCGTGCGGTGTTCTTAGGAGCACAGAGTTCGATTATAGGTTTTGGGAAAAATCATAGTGCAACAAATTACACCCTCAAAGAAGAATATTTTGATTATGAACGTGAATTTGGTGTAGCCGCCAAGACTTTGATAGGAATGAAGAAAACCCGTTTCCAAATGCCCAATAGTGCGCAGACAGCGCAAGATTTTGGAACGATTGTTATTCCTACCTACAGCGGTGAAGCAGCAGCGTAATTATTAAGGAGGAAAACAAGACATGGCAGATCAATTACCCCCTCCATTACAGGGAAGAAATCTTCACACCCAACAGGTGAGTTTCTTACGTTTGAATATCTCGCATAAAGAGAAGCATCTCACAGAAAAAATCGGGATATTACCCCGTGGTGCTTTGATCACGTCGATAAAAGCGTTTGTGAAGACAGCGTTTTCTGAGACGAAATTGAAGATTGGCAGCACTTATGGCGGCAATGAGTTTGGCGAAAAAGATATCAAAGCCCAAAATACGCAAGATTTTACACCAACAGACCAAAAGGTTTTTACTCCAGAGGATAAAGAAATGACCCTTTATGCAACAAGAGATAAAACCACTGATGCTGGTGAGTGTGTTGTGGTTGTGCAATTTGTGACAAATCATTGAGGGGATAAGACATGGCAGATTATTTACCACAGCCCTTGCAAGGGAGAAATCTTCATACGCAGCAGGTAAGCTTTTTGCGGCTTAATTTTAGCTATGAAGATAAAGAAAAGGTGATGAAGATAGGTACCCTCCCTCGTGGTGCTTTGATTACTTCAATTAAAGTGTATGTCAAGACAGCATTTTCGGACACGAAGGTAAAAATAGGCAGCACTGCTGGCGGGACTGAATTTGGGGAAGCAGAAATCAAACAGCAGGCAGTCAAAGAGGTTAAGCCTAGCAATCAAAAGGAATTTGTCCCTTATGATGAAGAACTTACTCT
>NZ_JBHIQS010000040.1:0-4325 GCF_042196685.1 Bartonella sp. AC329YNZD
CATACTTCTTTTTAACTGTCATCTTATCCACTCCTCACTTCCCCTTCTTCTTACTCTTCTTATTCTTATGAAGCGGCGCTTTTACTGCTTCATCACGCGGCTTAAGCTCTTGCTTCAGTTGTTTAATTTCCTTGTCACGTTCTTCAATTTCCTCGTCGTCACGTTCTTCTATCTTTTGTTTAAGTTCTTTAATTTCCGTATCACGTGATTGCACATCTGCTTTTAGTGCCTGTATCTTTTCACTTTTCCGTTTAAAATCTTCTCGGTACGCATCTATCTTTTGTTTAAGTTTTTCAATTTCCTCCTCACGTTCTTTAATCTCTTGCTTCAGTTCTTTAATTTCCGTATCACGTGATTGAACATCTGCTTCGAGTGCATCTATAACTTCGTTTTTCCGTTTGAACGCTGCTTCATACTCATCTATCTTTTGCTTCAGTTCTCTAATTTCTGATGCATTTTTGATATTTAAAAAACTCTTATCCATGCCATTCTGAATTTCTCTTGAACATTCATGCTGTTTATTTTGTAACTCGTCTGTTAAATGCCCAATTTTTAATTTTAGAGTTTCAACTTCCTCTTTAAGCCTCTTAACTTGGTCACGATAATACAAAGCAATACGAAACATCACTCCGCATAAAAGCAATGCTCCAAATACTACACACACAACTATCAATATTATTTCATTTAAACTCATTTTGATCTCCTTAATGCTGCAATCTATCGACCATCTGATCAACACCGCGGCTCTTGCAAATTTTCGACATTGGGGGGTGTTGCTCTTGCATTAATCTCTGCAAGCGCTCGGGATAAAAAAAATCTTCTGGACGCAAATCTATCCCATGATCTCGCGCATAATTTAAAAGCATAATTTGGTATTTAGCTGGTATAATGCCGCCTTTACCCTCTAGTTTTTTTAAAGGATAAGTCCATTTATAAACAGCAGATACATGGCATTGAGAAATCAACGACACACGTTTTGCACCACCTAAATACTTTATAATCGTAACTGCTGAATTTTTGATATTCATATTATTTCTCTATTTATCAAATGGGCATTTATTCGATTATAGAAAAAATGTCAATATTTTTTCTAAAATAGAAATGTTGATATTTTTTTTAACAAAAGGAATACTGGTAAGTATGGATATTCAGAAAGAAATAAAAATTTGGGCAAATGAAAAGCTTAAAACAATGGGTCATGGGTCCCGAACTGAACTAGCTAAACATATGGGACTTCATACATCTGTTGTATCTAAGATGCTTTCTGTTGATGATGATAAAGAAAATAGAAGCATATCTGCTGATGAACTCGTCAGATTAACTTCATTTTTTAAAGCGCTCCCCCCTCATTTTATACCCGATAATTGTGATGATTATTTTTTTAAATTATATTCTTCCGCAAAGCCAGAACATAGAAAAGCTGTCATTTCTTTTCTACGATCTTTGCAAGAAGAAGATGAAAAATAATCACCCGTTTTTGCTCATTTGTTAATGACGAAAATATTTTAAAAGCTTCTTTATACTGTTTCATAAAGAATTTTCTCCACATTGAAATGTAAATTAGGTTACTTTTTTGTGTAGACTATTTGTCTATCGCTAAAAAAAATTTTTTCTATTTTAGAAAATTTGTATTGACTTATTCTAAAATCGAAAATATGTTCACTCCATATCTTAGAAAATAACTTTTGCCAATAAGCTGTATGGAGGCATTTGTGAAAAAACCAGTGTTTATAAATTCTGATGAAATTCTCTTAGTCATTTGCGAAAATGAAGAACAAAATCTCGCTAAATCTGGTCCTTTCTTAGAAGAAAAGGACATGATCAATTTTATCGACCAAACCGATAATGCTGTCCAAATTTTGCGCGTAGAACCAACGACTAATCGTTGTGAAGATATCTCTGAAGATATTGCCGAATTCTATCTTAAAGAATGTGAAGAGCAGTGTTTCAACGGAAACATTCCTCACGATTTTATTCTACACAGCACAGCATACGGTTTTTTTTTAGATGATATAAAACAGCGCGAATATGATGATGCAATGTATGGTTCTTACGAAAAACAACACCGTTTGCGTCCTTGTGATGTGCTTTAAAAATTCTTAAGGGCGCATTTAAAAGCGCCCCCCTCTTTCCTCTTATTAAATTATCGGATGGAGTAAAATCATGAATAATCCTATCGCTATTACAAATAACACGGTTAACGGAGAAGACGTTCAAACAGTCAATGCTCGTGACTTGCACGCATTCTTAGAAGCAAAACGAGACTTTTCCAATTGGATTAAGGATCGTATTAGCAGATACAATTTTATAGAAGGACAAGACTTTGTAAAAACACAAGATTTGCGGTCACCAAATTTGGCGAGCGCAAAATCTAGATCTGTTATTGCAATTAATTATCATCTCACCTTGGAAATGGCAAAAGAACTTTCCATGGTAGAGCGTAATGAAAAAGGAAAACAAGCCCGTCAATATTTTATTGAATGCGAGCGGCGTGCAAAGCAAGTTGTTACACCACAAATCGATTACTCAAGTCCACAAGTAATGTTAGGTGTATTAACTCATCTAAAAAATGAAAATGAGCGTAAAGACATCATCATTGAAGATTTAAAACCAAAAGCAATGGCTCTTGAAAGCTTACAACGCTCTGATGGGCTCTTCGGTCTTACTGAAGCCGCTAAAGTGCTCGAAATGCAACCAAAACAATTCATTCTCTTCTTACAGAAAAAAAGATGGGTTTATCGACGCACTTTCGGGGCTCACTTATTGCCTTATCAAGACAAAATACAAAAAGGACTAATGGATTGCTCAACCCTCACTATTCAAACCGAAAATGGAACTGAAAAAGTCATTCCTTCAGCAAAAATCACAACAAAAGGCATGGGGGTGCTGTCTCAAGAAATTAAACGACAAAGCATGCATTAAAGGAAACAAACCATGGAAAAAAAATACGAAATGACTGATGAAACAATCGAAGTTGGGGGCAAAACTCTCCACCGCATTCGTGCATTGAGAGACTTTGGATATGTCAAAAAAGGTGACCTAGGCGGTTTTATAGAAAAAGAGAGCAACTTAAGCCATAAGAGAGACTGTTGGATTTTTGGCAATGCACAAGTTTACGGTAATGCCAAAGTTTATGATGATGCCCGTGTTTATGGGAATGCACAAATTTCTGGAAATGCACAAGTTTTTGATTATGCCGAAGTTGGTGGTGCTGATGTTGGAGATAATGCCAAGGTTTTTGACTATGCGCGGATTTATGGGAATTCTGTTATAGGGGAAAGTGTACACGTTTACGGAAATGCTAAAATTTACAATCAAGCATATATTTGCTGTCGTGTAGACATTGCTGGAAATTGTAAAATTAGTGGCTCCACCGTAATCGTAGAACGTAAGAAATAGTAACCATGAAAAAGAAATACGAACTTACTAATGAAATAGACATCCTCTATCGTCGACCAGTTCGTCGCATTCGTGCACTGAGAGACTTTGGAAAGGTCAAGAAAGGTGATCTTGGTGGTTTTATAGAGCATGAAGGTAACCTCTCTCATGAGGGCGATTGTTGGGTTAGGGATAAGGCAAAGGTTTGCAGTAATGCTCAAATTTATGAGAATGCACAAGTATTTGGACGAGCACGTATCTCATGTAATGCACGTATTTATGGAAATGCTAATGTTTTTGGAAACGCTTGTGTTGAATCCAATGCACATATTTTCGATAATGCGCAAGTTTACGGAATAGCCGAAATTCACGGCAATGCCAAAATTTGCGAAAAAGCTCATATTGGTGGTGAAGCTGTTGTATGTGGTAACACATGTATTTCAGGCAACACACATATTAGTTATAGTAGAAAAGCCGAACATATCCCTAGGAAAAGACAGAGCGTATAAGCACTTTCTAACAACCAACCATTTTTAAACACAAGCGTGATTCACGCCACGGGGGAATTGCGCGCAAATCAAGGAAACAATAATGACAAATTCTACTTTTTTAAACGAAATGGCAGGAAAATATGGATTTTCTGCTGAAGAATTTCGAACCACAATCATAAAAACTTGTATTGGAGATAAAAATTCTAATGCCATCACTGATGCAGAATTTGCCGTTTTTCTTTTTGTTGCCAATACTTATGGACTTAACCCTTTAACAAAAGAAATCTATGCTCTCCCTAAAAAAGGCGGCGGCATCATACCCGTTGTTTCTATTGATGGATGGATTAAGATCATTAAGTCTAATCCTCAATTTGATGGGATGACCTTTCAAGATCAACTCGATAAAGACGGGAATCTCATTGCTATCAAATGTGCTATTCGTCTCAAAGGCATTAA
>NZ_JBHIQS010000041.1:0-4027 GCF_042196685.1 Bartonella sp. AC329YNZD
TATGATTTGATTGACCAAGGACTTGCATGGCAACGCCTGCGCGGGTCTCTTGCGGCAATAGAGATGGGGTTGAGATGGTTAGAGCTTTCTGCGCATTTTAAGCCCGCATGGTCTGGGCGTGCATGGTGGAATTCCTTTCAACTTGATTTTGATCACTTGCCTGAACGAACACAGCTTGAAGCCATTGAAGCAATCGTGAGACTTTCCAAAAGTTTGCGCTCTGATTTTCGTCGTGGTGTTTATGGTTATGATGTTGGAGCTGTTGAATGCAATATGTCACACCTTGATGAGTGCATGCTGGACTTCGAGAGTGGCATCTGTCTTACAGCTGGGGGAACTTTGTTTTCCTTTGGACGCACAACAGAAATCAATCATACCCTCACAAAAGAAGAAGGCAAGCTTATTGGCAATTGGATGGATGACTTTGACGAGGAGTTAAGCTGGAACCAAATTGATTACCCTTGGGATTTGGCAAATTTTCCCTGGTGTTCGGTCAAAAAACATGAACGCGATATACTCATGGCAGAGTGGTTCCAAAATCGTCCCCTTTATTTGGCTTTAAGAGACGCAAACAACACTCTGATTGGGTATCGCCGATGCTATGCTGTAGCGCCTGTAGAGCAGGTTTTAGAGGGTGTTTACAACCATTGTGGCAACAAATTTAACCCTTCCCCAACCGGCACTCTGTTGTTTCTGGCAGCTCGCACAGACTTTCATGATGTTGCGGACAAACAAGCCACCTCTGTTTCCCTTCTCGTTCATGGCTCTCTTGCACAACAAACCCCTCCTGGCAAGCTTTGGCTTGAAGCTCATGAACTGCGTGGTGGTGTAGAAATTCTTAAAACACCTATCAATATTCCTTTGCGTGCTGATGTTCGCGAACAATTCAAAATTTTATTGAGGTTTTAACATGAAGCATGAAAGTGGTTTACCCTTTGCAATTGACAGATCGGTAGGCAAAGACGAACAACAAAGCGTGGTGTTTTATGGACAGCGCCCTTTTCTTCAAGCGGGTGAACTCAATGAGGTTCAAACCATCATCAGAGGGCGTCATGACCGTTTGGGGCGCCTTGTGGCTAAAGAAGGAGACCGTGTTGAACGCGCTGATGCTTTTGTGAATAAAGAGACGCAAACTGTCACATTAACAGAGGGCAAAATTTATATTGCAGGGGATATTTTTCCCGTTGCAAATGCTGTTCTCACCCATGTTTCTATGGTGGGTCGTATAGAAATTGGTGTAAAGCTACAAAAGAAATGGGTGACATATGAGGATGATCCAGAGCTGTTGGGGCAAGTTGCCGGCAGTTTGGCAGAAGGAGAGCCCGGAGCGGCACGCGAAGTCGCAAAACTTGTCTGGGCTCTCAAAGATGATGAGCAGCAAGGGGCTTTCTTTCCGGTCTATATCTTACAAGATGGCGTTTTGATTGATCAAAAATCGCCCTCACTCCTTGAACCGGCCATGCAAGCCATTGCGACGTACGACCGCGCCCATGGGCATTATATCGTGGGGGGATGCCGTGTAAGTGCATTGGGAGCAAATAACGGTTGCCAAGTGTTTAGCATTCAAGAGGGAGAAGCCAATATCAATGGTTTTAAACGCAAACGCTTAGCAGCTTTGCGCCATGAAGAGATGGAAGATTTTTCGACAAGCGTTGTTCCTAGCGAAACGCATATTTTTTCGCCCCCAAAAGGGAAAACAAGCTTTACCTTTAAACCCTATTATTTTCCTCTTGCTGATATTCAGTCTCTTTTGTTGACAAAAGAAAAAACCGTTACCGTCACCCGCGGTGCCGTTGCCGCAGGGCGTGATGGCGTGCCGGATAAAAGCATCACCGCGTTTATCAAAATTGTTCAAGGAACTAAAGAATTTAAAGAAGGAACGGATTTTAAAAAAACCGGAGACACCATTGATTGGGCACCGGTGGGAGACGAACCTTTAGCAGGGAGCAGCTATAAGGTGACTTATCGCTATCGTGCAAAAATCACGGCTGATAAGGTAACAGCGCAGGAAATTACAGTATCAGGGGGGGCGGAGGGTGGTGATATCATTGTCAGTTACACTTACAAACTCCCCCGCATTGACCGTATTGGTCTCAACACAGGGGGAAATGTCGTCTATATCAAAGGGATTTCTTCAGACCAACCCATGGCACCTAGTGTCCCTGATGAGGTGTTGTCGCTCGCAACCATTACCAACAATTGGCTTAGTACCCCCCTTGTGGTCAATGATGGCACCCGTGTTGCCCCCTATGATGAGATGTGGCGCTATTTTCAACGGGTGCTTTCCCTTGACCGGTTGATGCAGTTAGAGCGCATTAAAAGCAATGTAGACTCTAAAGAGCCTGTTGCCAAAAAAGGCATGTTTGCTGATCCTTTTCTCGATGATAGTTACAGAGATGAAGGCTTTCAACAAACGGGGGCTGTAGGCAATGGCATTTTGCAGCTTGCTATTGACCCAACATTCTATACTGCTCCTTTAAAAGCGCCTGTCACCCTTGACTGGACAAATGAAGTGATCATTGCGCAAGAATTGACAACGGCTTGCGAAAAGATCAACCCCTATCAAAATTTTGCACCCCTGCCTGGTACAGTAACCCTTGAACCCGCAACAGACTTTTGGCATGAACAACGCACCGATTGGCTCTCAAGCGTGACCAATCAAATCATTATGGGAAAACATCGCGGCAGTACCATACGTAGAACAGAAGTAAGCGATAATTTCATCAACACACACCAAGAACAAATCGACTTTTTAAGACAAATTACCCTTCACTTTAAAATTGAAGGTTTTGGCAGTAGCGAAATCTTGGAAAGTCTTACCTTTGATGGTGTGGATATTTTGCCAGCGAGCCGCCTTGTTGCCGATAGACAAGGCGTCCTTGAGGGCACTTTCACGATTCCACAAAATATTACCGCTGGTACAAAAAATGTCGTGGCACAGGGGAAAGGGGGCACCATTGCAACGGGACTTTTTACCGGACAAGGTCTGATTGATGTGAAAGTGATGCGGCGCACCACAACAGTGAAGATATGGACGCAATTTGACCCACAAGCGCAAGTCTTTACCCCCGATGAAACACGGCAAATCACTGGAATTGACTTTCATCTTTGTAAAATCGGCAATCAGAACCATGATCTGGTGATTGATTTGGTGACAACCGAAAACGGCTATCCTACCGCCGATATTCAAGCACAAAGCTTTTATTCTATGAAGGGCGCAAAGCTAGGTTGGGCTGGGGCACGCTATGATGTCCCCTTGTTAGTCCCTAATGATCGTCTCACTGCTTTTATCATTAAAACCGATGATGCTGATCATGCCATCTCACTAGCAAAGCTTGGAGATTTTGATGCAGAACACCAAAGATTTGTCTCAAGTCACCCTTACGTGACCGGTCCACGCTTTTCTTCTGTTAACGCACAAAGTTGGAGCGCCCATCAAGATGAGGCTTTAGCCTTTCGAGTGCTCGCTGCACGCTACACACAAACAGAAAAGATTGTCGATTTAGGCACCTTTGACCTTGTAGACTGCTCTGATTTGCAAATACGCGCAGCCATTGAGTTGCCTTCAAGTGAGTGTTCTGTCATCTTTGAAATTGAACGAAACAATGGCACAATTTATCAACTTCTTCCCTTTCAATTGCTCAGTCTTACTGAATATATCAGTGAAAAGGTCAAGCTTCGCGCTATTCTTAAAGGAACAGAGAAACTCTCACCGGTGTTATTTGCCCCTGTTCAGTTGATTGCGGGGAAGATCCATAAGGAAGCGACCTATGTCACGCGTGCTTTTGCCTTTGGCGAAAAGGCAAGGTTGACCAGCTATATCAAAACCTTTTTACCGGGTGGTGCAACCTTTTCACTGGAGATGCAACTAGATGATGGTGGTTTCACCCCTTTGAAACTTGACGAAACAGAACAACTCGCTGAACCACTTTGGACAGAACGAAAATTTGTGAGCAGTGACAAAACAGCCAAACAAGCGCGCTTGAAATTGACCCTTACCGGTGGACCTGCTGCGCGGTCCATGGTG
>NZ_JBHIQS010000042.1:0-3999 GCF_042196685.1 Bartonella sp. AC329YNZD
AGCGTCAAGCGCCCCATGGCATCTGCCGCTTGCATGGGGTCAAAACGGTCTTGCAAACCATATTGTTTGGCTGTGCTGTCTATAAATTGATACAACCCACCCGCCGAAGAACGGGGATTTCTTGCATTCGGATTGCCGCCACTTTCCACTTGCGCAACACGGTATAAATAGCTTTCGGGCAAACCATATCGCGCTGCCGTCTGCCGTATCGCTTGATCAACTGAAGGGTTATATCTAGCCATAGATTTTGCTCCTTGCAAATCTGCCCACTTCTCCCATCAGTGCCGAAGAAACAAAGTGCCAGAAACGTTCATTACCAATTCCTGCTTTATGTAATCGTATAAATCTTTGTACCATTTGAGCAACTTCCTGCTGGTTCATACCCTTAACGCCAAAAGTTGCTAACTTTGCTATATCCCGTTCAAATATTTGTCTCTCTTTTTGAGGCAATTTTCTAATCGTATCAGATAAAATATTTTGAGTAATTTTTGCCCCAGCACGTGCTGTACTAACTTTTCCATACGGAATATGAACACCTGTTAAAGGAGAAGCCTCTGGCGTTCCTTGAAATGGCTTTAGTGCTCTTTGCGCCGCATCTTCATAGATTTTTTCATCATCTACAGCTTTCCTAAACGCTTTAATGTTTTTAGGATTTAAAGACCTGCTAAGATTTTTAGACACGCTACCCGTTTGTAAAATATTCGAAAGTGTATTAACAGGGCGGGTTTTTTCTAATACGTCATCAATATAATCTCGTATCCCTACGCGATAAGTATTGAGACCATCCGGCATAGCTCCTTTACGAAGACCTTCTGCAATCCCCTCTCCAGATACATCTCTTTCTGCAATTTTTTTGCCTTGGCTTATAGCTTCTGCAAAGCCTTTGTATTTTGCTGCGCTACTCCGAGCTGCTTTATAAGTAGGGGAAATTTTATCCGTTATTTTTACCAAATTGTTCTTCAAAATTTGATATGTAGAAGCCCCTTCTTCATCACCAAGCTTTCGATTCATTCTGATTAAAACATCAAGGGATTTCTTGCTTCGATCTAGTAACTCCATTGTAGGTTTATAATTGATATGGCTAAACTCTTTTGCATAGAATCGTTGAGGTATTGCTGTGCGGGGGTCTCTTTCTAACTTTTTGACAGCGTGCTTAAGAGCGTCTTGAAATCCTTCTTGTTTAAAAAGCCTATTAAGAGCTGGATAATATCTTTTTTCTATTGGAGTACGATAGGCTTGTGCATAGAGAGGACCATGTGCTTCTTCCCCTTGCTCTTTAAGCAACCTTTTTAAAACTTTTGTATCTTGAAGAGGTGTAATGTTTTCATCTGCCGATTGACCAAGGCGCTGAACTGCTCCCTGCATCCGTCCTTCATGGGCTCTTTTCAAAAGTTCAGAAACACGCGTATTTGTTGTTCCCATATTCGCAAGGGATACTTCTAAATTTGGACTGATATCTGTCAAAAATGCATGGCGTGGCGCACTTGTAAGACGCTCCGCAACATTCTCAACACCATCATCATATAATGTTTTTGCAACTTCTCTGACTACTTTAGTTTGAACTTCCTTATGAGCAGGATTAAAATGCCTTCTTACAAAAGGCGCTGTTTGCATGCTTCTTAACGCTTTATTCAATCCTGAAGAAACAACGGTACCAGCAAGAGAACCAACAGGACCAGCAACTGCTCCAATCCCACCACCAATCCCTGCCGAAGCAAGGCGATCATAAAGACCATCTCCCGCACCAGAACCATGCAAAGCGCCAGAACCTGCTCCTAAAACTGCCGCCTTACCAAGATTTCCAAATGTTGATGCCGCAGTACCTACTTTCAAAAATCTAAGCGCAGGGACAAGTGAAAGTGCTGTTGGTAAAATCGAACCAGCAATATAAGCACCAGAAGACAACCATGGATATTTCTCTTCCAAGGCTTTTTGGTAAGCGCGTTCCTTGGCTACTCTTCTGTTATAAACCTCTACTGCTTTCTTATCACCACGCCAATAATCCGTAAAACCTGCTTCATTCGCCGCTTGTATCTCATCACTATAACCTGCCGTGAGACCAGATATACCATGGCTTCTAACAGCATCCCACCACGTAAGATCTTTATCATCAAATGAAAAATCATCTGTTGTAGGTTGTTGTACTTGATTATCTTCAACTGCTACAAAAGATGAAGTATTCGGAATGGTGTCAATTAATTTGTATTTTGTTAGCCAATCCGGTATAGGTTGAGTTTTATTGTCACCCAAATCCGTAGCATTTGAAGTATTTGGAATAGTATCAATTAATTTATATTTTTTAAGCCAATTCGGTATCTGGTTACTGTGTTTTTTTAGAGAAGACGTCATACAACTTACCTTTCATAAATCCTTATCCCGTCGTGAGTACGAACGGCAAATTTTGATCCTTTAGGAAGTTTTTGTACCTCTTCATTTGTAGTAATGAACGATACACCTGCATACTTTCCCGTAAGAGTTGGCGAATCTATAGAATGCTGTGCGAGACTTCCAAATGCTTCATCCACATCCGCAGCTGTTATGTTATCATTAATCAAAATAGCTAATTGTGCATCTGTTGCTTTGTTATAAATCTCTTGTAAACGTTGCAAATTCTTTATGAGCTCTTTAGGAGACAAACTCTGTTGCAAAGCAGAATAAACATTTTCTAATTTAATACCTTCCTTCTCAGTTAATTGACCCAATCCAGAAGCACCATTCGGTGAAAGAGCTTTAATCCTATCTAATCTATGGAGCATCGCTCCACCTCTGATAGATTCTAGATGATCTTTCAATCGTGATGCGGGTGTGTCCCACAAATACTGTAAAAATTGACCAATTGCACCAGTGGATGCTTTAGGATTTTTCTTAAGTATATCGAGCGCTTCCTTTATCGTTTGTGATGTACTCTCTCTCATAATTTTAGCGTCTACTATTTGTAATTTTTTCAACTGCTCACGCTTTTGTATATCATCATATGCCTTAGAACCCTTGATAACCTTTGCTTCCCACTCTCCAGTCTTATGATTGAAAACGAGATGATAGTCGGGAGAAAGTCTAGGTTTATCAGAATTTGTTAGCATCGCACTAAGCATTTGAGGATTCCTTGCCATAATAGCAGCTTCTTCTTCACTATAGCCTTTGGACTTTAGATACTCGACAGTCTGGTTAACCTGCCCTCTTTTTTCTCTTTCCATATCACCACGACGAAGATTCATAGCTGCATTCGCTAAACTTTGTGCTATCGTTCCATCTGATAATGCATAACCAATCCCATAATCTGATAATCTTTGTAAAAACTCAGGACTACGCAAGTAATCCCAAAAACTCTGTTGAGAACCAGCATCTTGGTGAGGAACAGTACTCTGTTGTGGCTGTGCAAACTGCTGTGGTTCTACAGGTGAAATCGGTTCGGGTAACTGAGACCGCTTTGGTTGCAATGATGCCAAATCTGAAGTTTCAATTGCATTAGGCAAAGGTTCCATATCCTTCGATAAATCTAAAGGGTTTGGTTGTGAACCAAAGGTCGCTACTGGTAAAGAAGGAACTGAAGACGGTACATCTGATTTTCTGCCTGCCGATCTTAAAGACGAACTTACATCTGGTAAAGGTGAAGTATTTTTAGCTAAACCTAAAGGATTTGATTGTGAACCAAAAGTTGCTATAGGGGAAGAAGGGGTTAAATAAGGTAAATTATTTGCCTGTTGTTTGGCGTCTTCTAGATCGTTGAAACGTATACGTGGTACATATTGGCTCATTACATGCATAGACTTAAGAAGTCTTGATAAAATGTTATCGTTACTATTTTGCATAACTACCTCACTTTTTTCCTGCAAAACCAGAAATACCAGCTAAAATCCCTATAGCGTTCTTCCAAGGGTCGTTACCATGCATCTTAGATTCTGACATATTATTCGTCGTCGTACCGTAATTTCTTGCGAAGCCATGACCGGCGTTCATAAGCATATTCAACCTATTCCAACCGCTATTGTCTTGTTCCAG
>NZ_JBHIQS010000043.1:0-3943 GCF_042196685.1 Bartonella sp. AC329YNZD
GGCTTCCCACCGACCTTATTCCATTTCTGTAATTCTAAGGGTACAGCTTCATAATCACCTTGATTAAGCTTCTTCAACAAGGTTGACTTGCAAAAAGCTGCTGTTCCTACATTATAGCAAAATGATACCAATGCCGCGAATTGACAATCCGTTAACGAAACCGTCACCGCTTCCTCGACTGTCTTCTCAAATTGCTTTAAGTCTTCACAAAGGATTTCTTCAGCTTGCTTTTGCGTAATACGCATGCCTTTTTTGACAAGCGGTTGACCTGCATTGCTGGTATGACCATAACCAATGGTCCAGATACATGCTGTATCTCTATAAGCCTCTAAACGCAATCCTTCCCACTGTTTGATAAGCTCCAAACCTTCTTGCGATATCTTTCTCATCTGACGCTCCATAAAAAAGCCCCACAAAAGTGAGGCTGGATAAAAATGTTTTCTTATGATCTCTATTGGCTATGCTCTTTGATCAGCTGCTCGACTTCTTCAACACGAAAGCCAAGTTGAAAGAGCGGCGCATAGTCGCTTTCTTGTAATTCATACTGACAACGCTTTTCTACAAAATCACCATTTGAATCAAACGGCATGGTTGTTGTTAGACAAACCTTATGCGTGTCATCTTCAATCCCCTCTTCTCCCTCTCCAAGCTCTTTAACAAAGACCCAATAAAAACGTGTTGCTAAAAGACCCTCTAGCCTTCTGACCGTTTCAGCCTTATCAAATTCAAGCATGTTCAGATAATCTTGCTTCGTATTTAAATGCCCTGGATAATCTATCATCTTATCCTCCTCAAAAATCACGGGGACGGCTACAGCCTCGAGCCCCTAACATCTCACCCTTGAAACTACGAGAATACTGACCACTACGAAAAAACGAACCATTAGAGACACCACCACTCCAAAGACCTCCTCCTACCAACACATTCATATCTGTTCTAAAAGCCGTCCTTCCCGCTGCTATAGAAGGTACCTGTATTGGAAAAGTCTCTGATAAAAATTGTGAAACATAACCGCAGCCATCCTCACACCCTATATGTGAAATCATACGCCTATTCGCCGTATCAACGTGTCCTCCAGAACTCTTAGGAGAAGGGGCTTTCTTCCCTTGAATATTTGTCTTTTCATTGCTTCCATACATCGCAGACGCAAATTCTGTATCATTGAGAAAAGATTTTTTAACACGCATCATATCGGATAAGTGATCTGTATAAGTACGGTTTGTTGTGATAGGAGTACCATACGCCGAGCGCGTATTTTCACCCATCCCTGACTGGAGATAAATATCAACCCAAATATCTGTAGAGGGGTCGTAGACCATCCCTTCTGGACTACTATGCGGGCGGTGATTCAAACACCAAACGGAATGGGGTAATATATCCCCTGCTTGATACCCCGATAACGGATGATCTATTATAACACCAACATCCGCACAAAGCGTATGAAACCCTCCTATCTTGACAGAATTATCCGCTGTGTATCCATCCGGATAAGTAGCATTCTGTGACACAACCGATTGGATGCTATCGTCTTTAGGAACAACATAAACATAATAGTTTTTTCCTGCTTCAAGTTCAATGTCGAACTTGGTAGGGGTGTCCTCTGGAGTCTTATATATGCGAAGGTTTTCGTCGTCATCTTTGCCCGCATGAGAAAATTGAAGTATCGTTCCTTTCTTATGAAAGGATTTTAGAATGACAGAAAATGATATTCTTTTAACAGACCGTGAAAGTGCAAAATTACTTCATATGAGTGTCTCAACATTCCGCCGTCATGTTACCAATGGCTCTCTCCCAAAACCCTTAAAATTTGGTTTTTTATCTCGTTGGTTACAATCGGATCTTTTGAATGTCATCGAGCAAGCAAAACAGCAACGTTATAACGACGTGGCATAAAAAAACCTTGTCACGTAAGGACGGACAAGGCTTTCTCAAACTCATCAATCTAGAGATAGCATAATCCGTCCTATGACGCAATGTTATAGGATTTAAAATGATGTGTTCTTTTAAGTTAGAGAATAATACTCCTTTAACTGATAATGATAACGGCTCTTTAAATGATAAGACTTGTTTAGAAGCCATTCCTTATGAAATCGCATTGCAACAAAATGGTTGGGGGGAATTGCAACCGATTAATACGGCTCTCTTACCCGTCGAGCCTTTTAGCTTATTACAGTTGCCAACGCCATTAATGGACTATGTTTATGACGTTGCGGATAGCCAACAAGCCCCTATGGATTTTATTGCTATCTCTGCTCTCTGTGCTTTGGCTGCTGTGATTGGCAATGGCGTGCGGGTTGCCCCAAAACAACATACCAATTGGAAAATTGTTCCTAATCTATGGGGTGCCATTGTGGGGGAACCTTCGACCATGAAAACAGGTACCATGGACGCTGCTTTAGAACCTCTTTATGAATTTCAAGATGAATGGCATTAAGAGTGGGTAAAGAAGAAAAAACAGCAAGAAACAAAAGATATTCTTAGTGAATTAGATAAACGAGAAAAGAAAAAACAAGCCTATAAAGCACTCAAAGATCAAGACGAAGAACAAGCCCTTGCTCTTCTTTCACAAACTCTTGAACACAAAGAAAGTGAGGAAGATGACAGTTCTATAAAACGCCGTCTTATCGTCAATGATGTGACCGTTGAAGATGTGACTGTTGAAAAGCTTGGGGAACTCTTAAAAGAAAACCCCCGTGGTCTCTTGTTGGTTCGTGATGAATTAGCTGGTTTTTTATCTAATCTGGCAAGAAAGGAATATCAATCAAACCGTTCTTTCTATCTAACAGCTTTTAATGGCAATAAGTCTTACACCTATGACCGTATAGGACGGGGAACCATTTTTATTCCCAATGCAACTGTCTCTATTATAGGGGGTATTCAACCTGCACGTATTATTCCCATTATTCAAGACATGCACCGTGGAATAAACGATGATGGTCTTATGCAACGGCTTCAAATGCTGATCTTTCCCGATGAACGACAAGAGCAGTTATGGGTTGATAGACCTCCCAATCAAAAGGCATGGGAAAGTTATCAAGGGGTTTTTCGTTCTCTTTATGATAAACCATTAGGATCACCAAAATATCCGATAACTATACGCTTTTCTGCCGAAGCCCAAGAAATGTTTCGTGAATGGTGGGAAGATTTTCAGAAAAGAATAAAGAATGGTCATTTCTCATCAAGTTTAAAAGCACATCTTTTGAAAATGAATCAAACCATACCAACTCTTGCGTTGATTTTTGAACTGGTTGAGGGTGGGCGTTTGGAAATCAATAAAGATGCCCTTGAAAGAGCCTTGTATTGGGAAAAATATTTGTTAAGTCATGTCAAAAGGCTTTATGCGGCGGCGGATAGCTTAGCAACAGAGGGGGCAAAATTAATTGTCGAACGTTGTGATTGTTTACCCGATGTTTTTACAACAAGGGATATTTATAAACGTGATTGGAAATGTTTCAAAGATAATGGAGCCGTTAAGCAAGCTTTAGAGCTTTTATGCCGTTGTAACTATATACGTGAAATCTCTGGAGACAAGAACTCACAAGGCGGTCGACCTACCATACGCTATGAATGGAATCCCTTAGTGACAAGCCATAAAACATCACACTGAGGCAATTTGGAAATCTTATAGAACATTAACAATATAATAGTGAACTCTTCAAAGCACTCCCCATTATGAGTTTTGGGGGTGCTTTTTATACGTATTATTTTATTTTTTTAATTAGAAATAAAAGTTATTATATTTCAATATGTTAATGTTTTAAAGAAACAACCTATATTAAATACAATCCGTAAATACAATCTATAATATATATTTAAAGGAGTTTTGTAGGGGGGGTGGGGGTTTTAAGAACCTACAAAACCTATCTATAAAACCTATCAAATTACTCATTCTGATATTTTAAAGTACATAGTACATTTATTTTGATTAATCCGTGAAATGAAT
>NZ_JBHIQS010000044.1:0-3925 GCF_042196685.1 Bartonella sp. AC329YNZD
AACTTATCAAAAGGAATGTAAATAATGCGTATGATCTTTAATCACTCATTTGAATGAGAAAGCCTATAAACGCTTTTTGTTTCTCTCAAACGTATTAATCATAACGTCTTTATCTTTTAAAAAGATTCATTGAAAACAAAGCCCATGATCATGATGCTTCTTTTAAAACGTTTCAATATGCTGACCTTAAAATTGAGTTGAGTGAATTGAAATAACTTATATTCTAAATCAAAACGCTTGGTAGCTTTATCAAGCCAATCAAAAGCAAATGCATCTTAAATGAATATCTTAAAAAACGTTCTTTTTACATTTACGAGCGTTGGTTTTCAAAACAATCTCTCATAAGACAATAAACAAGCGCTTTTATCAAACGCAAGGCTATAAAAACTGTTATAAACATCAGTTTCAAACGTTTAAACGTTCACTTAGAGAGGGTCTCATAAGCGTATTTTTAAACTATAACTTTTAAAACGTTTCTTAGTATCAAGTCTAAAGTAGATAGTAATTCTATTGCCATGGCATTATTTGCTTCCATTTTTTTGTGGAAGCGAATAATTCCGTTCTTAAAAATTAGCCTGCAATCTATTCATTAAAAGGCTTTTCATTTCATAAGATATAAAATACCTCTTTATCGTTTTCTAAATTTTTAGAAAGCGTTTTAAAAGCGATCTTATCCTTAATCCTTTTATGCAATCTTTAAAATATTCGGTGTTATGATGATGCTGTTATGACAGCTCTCTATTTTGCGCTTCTAATTTTGAGAACTGTAATTTTATGTTTTTATCATGTGATTAACAATCCAATCTTTAAAACAAGATGGGATCTTTAAACGTATGCGATTTCTGCTGTGATAAAAACGTATCATAAGATTTATGAACTGTTATGTATAATAACTGCTTTTCATTTTATTTGAACGTTTACATGCGTTATAATATTTACATCATGATTTGCTTTTTATGGTCTATTCATACATGCCAATCTTATATAAAAAATGGTCAAATGAATCATGCATAAAAAGATGGATTCTTAAGTGGATTCATATAAAATAATTACACTCAACATATTGACTTTATTGTGTTTTTTGATATTATATCGAATATGCCCTTATTGGGATGTTGAGGATTATTATGGCAAAGATTTGTTTAAGCGAGAGGATTATCAGAGGATGGCTATGCTGCTCGCACAATTAAAAGGGAAGTTTCTTTTGTCTCTCAATGATGTGCCAGAAGTTCGAAAAACCTTCAGTCAATTTACCTTAAAAAAAATAAATACGTTTTATTCGTGTAACGCCTTAAATAATGTAGTTCCCGCTAAGGAGCTTATCATCACCAATTGTGATTTCTAAAACGAGAAATAATACATATTAAAGGGTCTTTAAATGACCTTTGAAGACCTTTTAAACACCTTAAAAATCTTTCAAAAAAATAAATTAGTATAAACCCTAAGTTATTAGACTTTCCAGTGGGATATTAAACTGTTGGTGTAAATTTTTAATCATGCGCAGTGTTAATTTTCTTTTGCCATTCAATATTTCATAAACACGATTTAAATGACCAATCGCAGGAACAAGATCTTTAGCACTTAAGTTCATTTGTTCCATTCTAAATTTAATAGCCTCAATTGGATGAGGAGGAGAAACAGGGTAGTGTTCTGCTTCATACGCTTCAATCAACAACACAAGAACCTCCATTTGATCAAATTCTGGAGTATTAACTTCTGGCTGCTTATCAAACATTGCAGACACAATTTCTAAGGCTTCTTGATAATCTTGTTCAGTGCGAATAGGCTTGATGTTCATTTCTTAAATTTCTTTAAATAACACAACATTGATAACATACTATCTAAATTGTAATAGTCTTTAAAATTAATTGTAAAGGAAACTATCTATGACCACACGTAATCATAATCGCTGCCCTACTCATCCAGGAGAAGTTTTAGCTGAATCCTTAGAACATTTAAATGCAAGCAAAACCGAAATTGCTAGGATTCTTCAAATATCACGCCAGCACTTGCACGGAATCCTTAAAGGAGAGCGTCCAGTTACAGCCGTAACAGCAGCTCGCATTGGTAAATTGTTAGGAAATGGACCAGCCCTCTGGCTACAGCTTCAAGCCAATTATGATGCTTGGCATGCAGAGCGTAAAACAGATGTTAGCAAAGTTCCGACACTCCATACTGCTTAATTGTATAACTCAGTCTCTAGAAACTTTTCCAAGTGGTTTTATTGTTTTAACTTCTTTAATTTTAAGTGCAATTTTACGCATGAAAGAAAGACTAAAACGCCCTTGAGGTTTTAAATCTTCAAAGTCAAACAAAGATTTGCAAGAAACAACATTAAATTCATCAACACGTACCCAAGATTGCTTTTGCAAACCCACACGTTTACATTCTATCTCAGGTACTTTTAAGCTAAATTGCAAATTAATAGGTTCTTGAGAAGTGATAGGAAACAAAAAGAAATGGCTTTCAGTTTTAACCATAACACAAGAAGGACGCGCTTTACGTCCCGAATGTTCACCTTTTTGCGCTTGTTCGTGCCATAAATAATAATATTGAACAACATCCCCTGCTTTAAACATGTTCATCACTATTCAAAATGTCATCTAAACCACGATCTAAATCGTCTAATATATTTTGCGGTGCATCTGCGTAAACAAAAGATTGTACACTAGAACGGGATTTTATTAATTCATGATATAAATCAACAGGAAGCATAATGATTTTTTCACGCCCTCGTTTTGTCAAAGCGACAGGTGTAGACATAGCCTCGTCTAAAATATCGCCTGCCCCGCGGTTTACATCTGTAAAACTATATTTTTTCATATGCACATCCTATCTTTAATGTATAATACGTATTATACGTACAATATGTATTATGTAAAGATATTTTACGGCATTAACTACCTCCCCGCCTCAAGGCGAGGAGATAAAATCATGTTTTTAACTTAAGCTACTTTTGCAACAGGGCTTACTAAAACTCGCTTGGCTTCTTCAACAAGAGTTTTATAATGTTTGCTCTCTTCTGCTAATGTAAAGGCTTTAACAAGATGCATGTGAAGCGGTCCATAAATATAAACAGCTTTTTCAGTAGGTCCCATTTCATCCCAGTTGCTTGGAAAATCAAAGCGTGTATCACGATCATTATCAATTAATTGGTTTTTTAAATCATAGAAAGCTTTGACGAGGGCTTTTTTGAATGCACGCACCGTATCATTGTTACGCATATAGGTCATGAGTAGAGTGGCTTGTGGTTCGTTGAGAATAGCAATTACTCTTTTCTGTCTTCCGCCTTTGGTCCCAAAGGGTGAGATTTCAAATCCAACCCTTCCAAATTCTTCAAAGTCTTCAATGTTTTGACGTACCAGCTTTATAACTGTAGCGTGGCTATTCCCCACACCACCGGCAATTTTTAAAGAGGTTGTGACAGCAATACCAGCATTGTTGATTGTCACTAAATTGTTCATGGTGAACTCCTTGTTGATTAATGTTTGTTAATGACACTCAATGAAGAATGCCGGGTGCTAACAAACACGGCAACAAGCCCGTCGTTATGCCTTCCCCTAAAAGGGTATTGTATAGCATAACCACACCCGACAACACTATTATACGCTACGCGCATATAATGAGTCAAAGTCTTTAGTCTGCGGAAGATTAGTTATTTCGGCAACCAATCCGCTTGTTGTTTTAAGGTGTTTGTTAGGCACCTTTGTATGAATCTAACGGTTTTAAACATTTTGTCAAGTCGCTCGCAAGAACGGCTTTCGCCTCTCATTTTTTCCCATTCATTTCATTAGCCAATTATTAAAAGGAGTATAAAATGGCAACAGGTTTTCTACACGGTGTTGAAATCGTTGAAGTTGACGACGGCACCCGCCCCCTTCGCGCGGTTCAGTCTGCCGTTATCGGAATTGTTGGCACAGCACCC
>NZ_JBHIQS010000045.1:0-3879 GCF_042196685.1 Bartonella sp. AC329YNZD
CTGGAACAAGACAATAGCGGTTGGAATAGGTTGAATATGCTTATGAACGCCGGTCATGGCTTCGCAAGAAATTACGGCACGACGATTAATAATATGTCAGGCTCTACGATGCATGGTAACGACCCTTGGAAGAACGCTATGATGGTGCTTTTTGGATTAAAGAAGGCTGCGGAAAAGGCAGCAAATGCTGCCGTTTAGTTTGAATAATCTTAGAAAAAATAAATAGTTAAAGGGAAAGTAATGGTTTTTATAGATTTTGACCCGAGAGATAGACGTTTCATATCCAAACTAGAAAAAGATCTACACGAACGCAGACTAGAAAAAGATTTACTACAATCAATAGCGAATCAACAAAAGGACAAACATAAATTACCAGTTTTTCTTAATGCGATTTCTATGAATGATCCATATAAGATAGGCTCTTTTTCTCCTTCTCCAATAGGTTCTATTCGTCCTTCTGAGATAGATAATGAGGGGAATAAACCCTCTCCGATTCCACAATCAGAAACTCCTCCTCAGTTAGAGACTTCTCCACCTATTTCAACAAAACCAGTTCCATTACAAGAACAGCCTCCTGAACCAAATCTTAGTTTTTGGGATAAATTTTCTCGTTTTTCACAGTCTGATGTTAGTAAAAATATTGATGATTTTCTTATGGGTGCGATAACGGCTAGTCCAAATTCATCTGGATGGCAACTTTTTGCCAAGGGGCTGAAGAACTTGCATGAAGGAGATAAACAAAGAGGACAGGTTAACCAGACTGTCGAGTATCTAAAGTCTAAAGGCTATAGTGAAGAAGAAGCGCGGTTCATAGCTGGGAATAAAGATGCGTTGAATGCTTTTCTATTACAAAAAGTGAATGGTGGTTATGATGCTAGGTCTAAAGAAGAACTGGACCGCCAACGAGAAATGATAGAGCTTAAAAATAGTGAAGCTATTAGCACTAATATGCTCAATGATATCGAACGTTTTATGGATTATGTGAACAAGAATGGTGATTGGTCTACAGGCAATTTGGCTGATTGGTTAGCTTTTTTCAAAGTTCCTCAACACCGTGATATGAAATCTCTCCTTGACTCGATTAAAAATCGTATAGGTATCGATAGATTAGAAACTATGAGACGGTATTCACGCAATGGTGCTTCTGGTTTTGGAAATCTCACAGAAAGAGAGCTTGATATATTAAAGAGCTATTTAGGAGAGATAGACTACAGACTGGGTCATAAAGAGCTGATGTATAGATTGAAAAAAATTCATCATATTTTGGGTAAGATGAAAACAGATGTATTATCGTTGCTACAAAATGGTAAAATTGAATTGACAGCAGAGAAAGTGCATGAGGTTACCTCACAGACGAACTCTACAGATTCTCAGAAAGGATATAACAATCAGTTACCAAAGATGGGTGTAGAAGAAGCCGCAAGCAACGGGAACATAACTTACTTTATTGATAGTTCCAATGGTAAAGTTCTGGTTAAGGAGAAATAGTAATGTCCCCTTATAAGACTTCTGGTGGGATTAATTCTCAATATGTATACGCTAAGAATGGGACACGTTTTCGTGTAGTTGAAGATCCTGCTGAGATTGAGAATTTTTTAACAAAAAACTCTCCTTCTCCCCGATATGTATACTCTAAAAACGGAACACGTTTCCGCGTAGTTGAAGATCCCGCTGAGATTGCGAAGTTATCTAATTCTTTTTCTGAAGGGTTGCAAAATACAGCAGATCAATCAACTACAACAGATGATTTCTCGTTTGATGATAAAGATCTTACATGGTGGGATGCTATTAGAAGCCATGGTACATCTGGTCTCACGGCGGGGTACAGTGATGAGATACAGGCGGCGAATGAAGCAGGTTTTATAGATTATTGGCGTGGTGATAAGAAAGCAGAGGAGATATATAATAGAAGAGTAGCCAAGGAACGTGCTTATCAAAAAGCCTTGGAAAAAAAATATCCATGGTTGTCTTCTGGTGCTTATATTGCTGGTTCGATTTTACCAACATTGGCATCTTTTGGTATCCCTGCTTTAAATTTTTTGCGAGCAGGATCAACTTTAGGAAGTTTGGGTAGGGGAGCTCTTGTTGGGGCAGGTTCTGGTGCTTTGCATGGTTCTGGTGCAGGAGAAGGTTATAATGATACGGTGAATTCGGCGTTAGCTGGTGCTGCGGGTGGCGCTGTTTTGACGCCGGCTGCTGCTTTAGGAGGTATGGGAATTTCTAAGGTAGTTCGTGGTGCAGGAAATCTTGTAAAGGATACTCCCATTATAAGGAGAGTTTTTAATCCTGCTCGTAAAGAGGTTTCAAATAAAGCTTTGAGAGAAGTTGCTAAACATTTTTACGATAATAAAATGAAAAACCTCACTGAACGCCTTAGCTCAGAACCTCATAAGGTATTTTTGACAGACATTAATGAAAAACTACGACAAGCTTTGTGGAATTCATCTAAAACCAATGAAGATGTCTATAATATCTTAAAACAAGCGCATGAGAAAAGATTAGGCGGTTCTGTTCAACGTCTTGATGATGTGATGGAGCAGATAATTGCGCCATACCAGCATAGAGATACTTTAAGCAGGACGCTTAAACGGCAAGGAAAAGAAGCGCATGATTATCTCTATGAACAAGCAAGGCAAACTCCAATAGGACAAGAACATTACCCAGTTCTTGATAAACTTTTCGAGAATAAAGGATTTCAAAGAGCTCTCAAAGAAGCTGTTAAGACTTTAGAAGAACATCCCCTCAGTATAAATCCTAGACGATTTTATAATAGAAAGTTTAGCAGTATAAACTATAAACCTACGATAGAGTTATTAGATCAAACCAAGCGGTCTCTTGATGATTTGATAGAGAAAAGTAAGAAATTTAGTGATAATCAAAAGGTTTTAGGATACGAAATCCTCAAACAGGATTTAGTAAAAATAATGGATAAAATCTCTCCTACTTATAAAGCAGCACGCGGTAGTGCAGCAAAGTTCAAAAACTTTGCAGATAGTTTTGAGAAAGGTAGGCAAGCTTTTGGCACGAAACTTGAAAAAAGTGTTGAGAGGGATGCAGTTAAGGAAAATCTTTCTAAAGGGAATTGGACAAAACAAAATAATACCTATCAGATGGGCATGAGAGATGCCTTAGATGATTTACTCAGAAAAAATGATGACCCTATTAATGAATTTTCTAAACTTTTAAAACAAAATCTTGCGTCTGAGAATCTTGAAAGGACCATAGGACCGGAACGGTTTTCTACTTTTAAAAAGGCAGTAGATCAGGAGAAGTTCTACTCTGATGCAGCAAAAGAAGGTTTTAGCAAATTTGAAGGCGCTCCTGAGTTTTCTATTCGTGATGGAGTTAGTTTCCCAAATCTTACTGATATGCACACTCAAGCTTTTAAATTAGCACGAAATATATTTTTCCACCCGAATGCCCCGGAGGCGCTACGGGCAAGGCAAGAGCTAGAGCGCGGTATAGCGAAGTTAGCAACTTTTGGTGTTAAAGGAATGGAGCGCAATGAAATTGCCCAATTGATTCAAAGTGCTTTGAAGTGGCATAAAGCCGGTGTGATAACGGATGAAGGCTTGAAGATTGTTTCTAGAGCTATAGCAAAAGGGCTAGGTCCCAGTGCTTCAATAGAGTATGCGAAATGACCCGTTATAGTCCTTCTGTAGACCAAGCGATCCGTCAAGCAGCAGCACGGTATGGCTTGCCCGAAAGCTATTTATACCGTGTTGCGCAAGTGGAAAGTGGCGGCAATCCGAATGCAAGGAATCCCCGTTCTTCTGCGGGTGGGTTGTATCAATTTATCGATAGCACAGCCAAACAATATGGTTTGCAAGACCGTTTTGACCCCATGCAAGCGGCAGATGCCATGGGGCGCTTGACGCT
>NZ_JBHIQS010000046.1:0-3784 GCF_042196685.1 Bartonella sp. AC329YNZD
TAGCGTCTATGGATGATGAAGAGCTCTATGGAAAAGAGCTTTATACCTATACTTTCTCAAAAGCCGTTCAGAATGAATTGCTTGCACCTTATAAGATTATTGTTTTGGGGATTAATGAAGAGGAAGTGAGTCAATCCATTCAACATCTGATGACCGATGAGAATTATGAACTTATCCTTGATGATAAAACCAAGATCATAGGCTGTTATCAAGCCCTTGCTAAAATAGATCTAAAAGTTGATTTAAATGATGACCCTAATCCCATGCGGCGGGCTTTGGCTTTTTGCAAAGATATCAAAACTTCTGAACGGATCCGTGATACCTTCAATTCTGAAGAAATACAGAAAGAATTATTTAATCTTCATAAGGTCTATAAAGATACCCCGCCGCTTCACTGTACCTTTGATCATATTGATGGAACCCAAAGTGCCAAAACGCGTCATAAAGCCCTTGATTGGCTTAAGGAAGATGCGGGGGAAAATACGTGTCGTGTGCTAACCAATGTACGCTGTCTTTCTGAGGGTGTTGATGTTCCTGCTCTTGATGCGATCATGTTTTTACACCCGCGGAAAAGTTATGTGGATATCATACAGGCGGTGGGGCGTATCATGCGGCGTGCACGAGGTAAAAGGAGAGGCTACATCATTTTACCCGTTGGGGTACCGGCTGGGGTTTCTGCTGAACAGGCTTTAAAATACAACAAAAGATACAAGGTGGTCTGGCAAGTGATCAATGCTTTGCTTGCTCATGATGAGAATTTTGAAATCACCCTTAACCAGATGATTTTAGGTCAAGACGTTAGTGATGTTTTGGAGATTGGCGCTTTAAAGAGCATGACCGCGGTTGAGGATAAACTCCATATCCATGAAAAATCAGAACATATGGGGCTTGAGATTGGAAAAGCCGCTCATGAACCACAAATTATTCATAGCGTAACAGGAAGATTACCTTTTTATAAAGAGTTTCCCAATGCTTTGAAAACCCTTCTTGCGAAGAAATTTGCTATTGCGGATTATTGGGAAAATTGGGCGGGCAATGTTGCTGAGATTGCTCAAAATCATATCACCCATCTTCAAAACCTGCTTGCTGATGAAAACAGTGAAGCCTTTCATGCTTTTGATGCCTTTCATAAGGAATTAAAGAACAATTTAAACAGTGAAATAAAACAGGAGGAAGCCATTGAGATGTTAGCACAACATCTTGTCACGCGTCCCGTGTTTGAAGCTTTGTTTGAGGGCAATGAATTTGTGCAAAACAATGCCATTTCGCAAGCCATGGAAAAGATCTTAACAGAACTTGATAAAACCAATATCGAGGAAGAATCCAAGGAATTACAAGAGTTTTATAACAGTGTAAGGCTTCGTGCTTCTGGGATTACTTCGCCCCAAGCAAGGCAAAATCTTATTATTACGCTTTATGAAAGCTTTTTTGCCAAGGCATTTAAGAAAACCACGGATAGGCTTGGGATTGTTTATACACCCGTTGAGGTTGTTGATTTTATCATTCATTCTGTTGATGATGTGTTGCGTAACGAATTTGGAAAAAGCTTGGGGTCACGGGGTGTCTCTATTCTTGACCCTTTCACTGGAACGGGGACCTTTATCACGCGGCTATTACAATCTAAACTGATCAAACCAGAGGATATGGAATATAAGTTCCGAAATGATATCCATGCCAATGAGATTGTCTTACTCGCTTATTACATAGCAGCGATTAACATTGAATCGACTTATCATAGTATCATGAAAGGTGATTACATTCCCTTTAAGCATATTGGCTTAACCGATACATTCCGGATGCTTGAAGAGAAGAACCTGCTACAGGAATTATTCAAAGAAAACAGTGAATATTTAGAACATCAAAAGAAACTAGATATCGAAGTTATCTTTGGTAACCCCCCTTATTCTATAGGACAAAAAAGTGCTAATGATAATGCAAAAAATACCCCTTATCCAATTTTAGATAAACGGATCAGTGAAACTTATGCTGCTCAATCTAAAGCAAGTAATATACGAGCGCTTTATGACAGCTATATCCGTGCTATTCGCTGGGCTAGTGACCGTATAAAAGACTGTGGTGTTATTGGTTTTGTTACAAATGGAAGTTTTTTAGATGCAAATTCTATGACGAGTTTAAGAAAGTGTTTTGTTAAGGAATTTAGCAGTATTTATGTGCTCAATTTGCGAGGAGATATTCGCAAAAATATGACGAATAAAGAGGCTTCTCAAGAAGGACAAAATATTTTTGGGAGTGGTAGTATGGCTGGTATTGCCGTGACCTTATTTATTAAAAATCCCAATGCTTCTGGAGGGTGTAAAATTTACTATCATGATATTGGTAATAATCTTACAACAAAAGAAAAGCTCACAGCTCTTGAGTATTTTTCTAGTATTGGTGGCATCACACGTGAACAAGGCTGGCAACTCATTACACCAGATAAACATGGTGATTGGCTTGGTCAACGCGATGACAGTTTCAAGACATTCCTAGCTCTAGGTATTAAAAAAGGGCATGATAAAAAGCTCTTTGAGACTTTTTCGTGTGGTATACAGACTAATCGTGATGCTTGGGCATACAATTCAAGTCGTGAAACTCTCGCGAAGAATATGAGTAATATGATTGCTTTTTACAATAGTGAAGTGGAGCATTTTAATGGTGCTTATACACATAATGACGGTAAAACACGTACTAAAACTGTAGACAATTTTGTTAATGCTGATGAAAGAAAAATAAGTTGGAGTCGCGCTCTTAAACAAGAATTAATAAGAGGAAAAATCTTTGAACTTGAAGATAGATGCCTTATTCAAAGCCTTTATCGTCCTTTTACGAAACAATGGCTCTATTATAATCGCGCCTTTAATGAAATGGTTTATAAAATGCCGCATATATTTCCGATAGGACGAGCGATTGAAAATAGAATAATACAAGTTACTGGTACAGGTTCACGAAGTGATTTTTCTGTACTTATGACTAATAATATACCTGATCTTAATATGATAGATGGTGGTAGCCAATGCTTTCCAAGGTATCTTTATGAGGATATTGAATCTTTAGAGGATAAAGATAATAACCAATCCCATTTATTTACAAACTCTACAGAAGCAAACGCAACAGCTAATTTACAGAGGCGTGATGCCATTACTGATGAAGGATTAGCACATTTTAAAGCTGCTTATCCTAATGAAACCATAACAAAAGATGATTTGTTCTATTATGTTTATGGGATTTTGCATTCGGAAGATTATCGAGCCCGTTATGCTGATAACCTTTCTAAAGAATTGCCTCGTATTCCTTGTGTAAAAACTGCTGAAGATTTTTGGAAATTTGTGACAGCAGGGTGTGAATTGGGTCATTTGCACGTGAATTATGAAGATGTAGAACCTTATCCAGTCACATTTAAAAAGGGTAATCCAAAACAGACAGAGATCTCTAATCCCGAAAAATTTTATTATGTAACTGAAATGAAATTCGCAAAAGCAGTTAAAGAGAAAGGCAAATCCGAAAAGGATAAATCGACTGTTATTTATAACAGCAATATCACAATGACTGATATCCCTCTTGAAGCTTATAAGTATATCGTCAATGGAAAGCCTGCTCTTGAATGGATTATGGGGCGTCAATGCGTTAAGACTGATAAAAAGAGTGGTATTGTTAATGATGCTAATCGCTATGCTGTTGAAACCGTTGGCAACCCTGCTTATCCATTGGAATTGTTTCAAAGGGTTATTACTGTAAGTCTAGAAACAATGAAAATCGTAAAAAACTTACCAAAATTAGAAATAAG
>NZ_JBHIQS010000047.1:0-3709 GCF_042196685.1 Bartonella sp. AC329YNZD
AGAATGCGTGGTGTTTGTCCCACAATGGATTGTGCTCCAATCAAAGCATGGACGCCTTCATAAGCACCATTTGCGTTCACACCCCCTAGAATATTAGTGAGTGTTGCATTTTCGTTGTCACCTTCTTGCACGCGTACGACAACAACAATGGCACCCACTTGCTTGAAAATAAGATCAAGGGCATTGGGTAAAGTGCCGCGTCGTTTACCTGTTGTATCCAGTTTTGCGGTTTGTGAAAGAGAGCCGGCTACCAAAACGGGTGTGTTGAGGGGGAATGCTCGTTCATCGGCATCGGGTGCTGTGCCAACAATTCCGATAACGGCAGACTGAACCGCGCGAAGGGGGCGGGTGCCGTCGTCAACTTCAACGACTTCAACACCGTGTAAAAAACCTGTTGCCATACTTTATGCTCCTTTGAAATATTGGCTAATGAAATGAATGGAAAAAATGAGAGGTAAAGAGGCGCTCTTGAGAAAGGTTTGTTTTCAACAAGCACTTTCTTTTTATGTTTTGACACTAGATTTTGTAGCAATTTACTTTTTTAAAAAGGTCTTCAAAGGTCATTTAAAGCCCTTTAATATGTATTATTTCTCGTTTTAGAAATCACAATTGGTGATGATAAGCTCCTTAGCGGGAACTGCATTATTTAAGGCGTTACACGAATAAAACGTATTTATTTTTTTAAAGGTAAATTGACTGAAGGTTTTTCGAACTTCTGGCACATCATTGAGAGACAAAAGAAACTTCCCTTTTAATTGTGCCAGCAGCATAGCCATCCTCTGATAATCCTCTCGCTTAAACAAATCTTTGCCATAATAATCCTCAACACCCCAATAAGGCGGGTCAAGATAAAATAAGGTGTTTGGTCGATCATAGCGCCTGATAAACTCAGACCAGTCTAAATTTTCAATGGTAACACCCGCTAAACGACGGTAAATAAGCTTTAATAAGTCTTCAAGTTTAAAACGATTAAAACGTGCACCGCGGTCTGTTTCAACCCCAAACGTACGGTCGGCTACCTTCCCGCTAAAGCTTAAACGCTGCAAATATAAAAACCTTGAAGCCCGTTCTAAATCTGTGAGGGTTTCTGGATCTTGAGCACGTAATCGTTGAAATTCCTCACGGCTGCTTATTTGAAATTCCAGAAATTCTATAAACGGGTGATAATGGCGTTGTAACACCCGAAAAAAATTCACCACATCTCCTAAACGGTCATTAATGATTTCAGTGGGTGGAATCAATTTTCTCCTAAAGAATATTCCTCCCATTCCAACGAAAGGTTCGGCATAAATACTATGAGGAATGTCCTCGATAATGTTAACTATGGTTTTGGCTAGTCTTCTTTTGCCTCCAATATAAGCAGCAGCTGGTGAGATAGGATCAACAGATTTTAATTTTTCTTTACAAAGTGTATCCATCATTTTTTAACACTCTTCCATCTATATTAGCCATCTTCTCACTGTTTCCAAGTGAGAAGAAGTGGCTGCGATGTTGAGGTCTTCTTACATCGGACGGGTTGTCGCTAAACTAAGTCCCGTTGGCTGGGCAACCAGCCCAGCCTCTATTTTTTGTTCCATTCTCCTTGTTTTTGAGTTTCTAGGATAATTTCTGTGGGCTAACCGCTATGTTTTCTCATAGCGATAGGTTATTAGAGCGGCTTGCTAAGAGCCGTTAATCTCTTTACAAAACTTTTGGAATAGAAGAGGGGGCACGCCGTGATTTCGGGGCTTTTTCTAAAGATAAAGAATGATTTTGCTATAGTGCGACAGAGAGTATTTACTTTTGTTGCCATTTTGCTCTCCACATTAATGAAGAGACCATAACAATCATCTACACTCTCTCATAAGACTGACACTGTCAGTCAAAAAAGCCCTTTAAAGGGCTTTGAAAGAGCTTTAAAGGGGATTTTAAAAACATACAAAGCCAGCTTATACAACAAGCATCATTAACACTATTGTTTGAGTGCCTAAGCTTCTTCACCTTTTTCTTGTGATTTATGGCTAAGCTCTGCCATTGTTTCTTCATCCACCACGGGAGGAGAGAACACTTCGTCTTTATAAGTCCAGCCGATCTGCGCTTCACGTGAGGGGATTGCCTCACCATCAAAGGCGTGAACATAATCTTCTGAGGCTACAATAATATTTGTTACCACACCATTTTCAACAACTGCATATTTCATAAAAAACTCCTAGATAAAAAATCTCAACAAGATTGCTCCGTCACCACCATTGCCGCCATCTCCACCAGATTTTCCTGGAAAGTAGCCACCGCCACCGCCGCTGGTAAAACCATTTCCATCACCACCATTGCCGCCTTTCCCACTGTACCCCCCTTTTGCGATACCATCACTGCAACCACCACCAGCGCCACCATAAATAGAGCTTCCACCATGTCCAATGTTTGTTTTATAGACAATAAAGGGGCCGTCGTTACTTCTATAGTATGCGTAGCCACCACCACTCCCGCCACCGAAAGTAGAACTACTGCCATTGACGCTGGTATTGCTAGAGTAATAGCTGCCACCGCTACCGCCGCGACCACTGCTGTTGGCACTTCCTTCACTGCCACTAGTTGCGTATCCATAATATCCACCACCTCCGCCACCGCCTGCGGTAAGAAGTCCCTGAATTATTGTTTGACCACCTATGCCTCCCCTCTCGTTATTACCGCCTTTCCCACCACGTCCAATTTGAGCATTTTTTGAGTTTCCCAGCTGGTATCCTTTGATTTTAATACGTACGCAACCGCCGCCACCTCCACCACCGCCTTTTATATTACTGCCGCCTCCACCGCCACCCCACGCCCATATTTCAATATCGGTGTAGCTAGTAACACTATCAGGAAATGGAATGGGTCCACTTTCTGTCATGAGGATTTCAAGGGGATTAAGCGCGGTAACTTCTTTCAGTTTTGCAATCTCATTGCGTATTTTTTGAAGGACAGTGGTAGCCTCATCTTTTGTGTAAAGTGCCTTACCATCAACAGTTGCTGGACCTCTAAGCATGCTTCCACTTGCACTTAGACTTGTCACAACTTTATTATTGTGGGTGAGATTAAACGATGAATTACCTAACAGCTCTAAGCCACCACTCATGCTAACTTTGCTGGTAAATTTATTATAACTTTGCCATTCATTTGGGCTTGTGAGGCGCCCATAGCTTGTGAGATCTTCGTTAAGCTTGGCTCTAAAATCGTCAAGCCCCACGATATCTTCGGTTTTATGTTGATGCGCGCCTAACAGTGAGACAGCACTGCCAAAGGTAAAGTTATTGTTGCTTGATTTATAGAGAACATAGTTGTTAGCGGCATCTTTTGCCCCTTCGATATCGCTTAAATCAGCAAAAGTAAAGGTTTTATCCGCTGCCATCTTGCCATTGAGAGCGCTTTCTAGATCTGCGATTTCGTTGATCGTATGCGTGTGCTGTAAAGGCGCCTTTTCGTTTACCTTTTCCTCAACTTCCGCAAGTGCTTGATCAATTTTGGTCAAATTTTCCCGCAAGATTGGGAATTCAGAACTGATAAAACGCCCCTCTTTAGGCAATTCCATGTCGAGTTTTTTGGTTTTTGTCATCTCTCATTTTCCCATTATAATATGCCAGTTCCCATCACAATATGCCAGCGCCAAAATCACTCACCATGGACCGCGCAGCAGGTCCACCGGTAAGGGTCAATTTCAAGCGCGCTTGTTTGGCTGTTTTGTCACTGCTCA
>NZ_JBHIQS010000048.1:0-3628 GCF_042196685.1 Bartonella sp. AC329YNZD
CATTGACGCCCCATAACCCATTCAAGAGCGGGTTTACCATTGACGATATACTTATAAGCTTCAAGAGGGATATCTGTTATTGTGATATTGCTATTATAAAAAACAGTCGATTTATCCTTTTCCTTACTATTCTTAATTTTTGCGAATTTCATTTCAGTCACATAATAAAACTTTTCGGGATTAGAGATCTCTGTCTGTTTTGGATTACCCTTTTTAAAGGTCACTGGATACGGCTCTACATCTTCATAATTCACATGCAAATGACCCAATTCACGCCCTGCTGTTACAAATTTCCAAAAATCATCAGCACTCTTTACACATGGGATACGAGGTAATTCTTTGCATAAATTATCAGCATAACGAGAGCGATAATCTTCTGAATGAAGTAGACCGTAAACATAATAGAATAGATCATCTTTTGTTATGGTTTCATTAGGATAAGCGGCTTTAAAATATGCTAGTCCTTCATCCGTAATGGCATCACGTCTCTGTAAACCAGATGTTGTGTTTTTCTCTGTAGAATTTGTAAATAAATGGGATTGTTTCCCACTTTTACTTTTTGAAACCGTAGTGTCTTCGTAAATATAACGTGGAAAGCATTGACCTTTTTCTATTGCATCTAAACTAGGTAAGGCTTTATTCATCAATACAGAAAAGCCTCCCATTGCTCCTATGCCTGTAATTTGTATTACTTTATTTTCGACGATTCGTCCCATTGGGAATATACACGGCATTTGATAGACTCTATGGTTAAAAACACGACTATAGTAAAGCCATTGCTTCGTAAAAGGACGATATAGGCTTTGAATAAGACATTGATCTTCAAATTCAAAAACCTTTCCTCTTACAAACTCTTCTTTCAGACTACTACTCCAACAAATTTTTTTAGCATCAACACTAACAAAATTGTTTACAGCATTTGCACGTAACTTACGGTCAGCATGCGGATAGACATTATTAAAACGTTCCACTTCGCTATTATAGAAAGCAATCATATGACTCATGTTTTTTGCTAAAACTTCACGATTTGAGTTATATGCCCAAGCATCACGGTTAGTTTGTATACCACACGAAAAAGTTTCAAAGAGCTTTTTATTATTTTCCCTTTTCTTATTATTACCCTTTTTATCACCCAAGGTTAGAAAGCTAGCAAAACTGTCATCACGTTGATGAATCCAGTCACCATGCTTGTCTGGTGTAATGAGTTGCCAGCCTTGTTCATGGGTAATACCATCAATACTGCAAAATTCGTCAAGGATCTCAAGTTTCCTTTTAGTTGTAAGATTACTACCAATGTCGTGATAGTAAATTTTACATGATTCAGTCACATTGGGCTTTTTGATAAAGAGCGTTATAGCGATACCGGTCATACTACCATTGCCAAAAACATTTTCCCCTTCTTGAGCGTTATTTTTGTTCATCATATTTTTACGAATATCTCCCCGTAAATTAAGCACATAAATACTCGTAAATTCATTGGCTAAAGATTTTCGTAAGCAGTCCATTGTTGGCTTTTCTACATAACCAGAACCAGAAACAAAGCCGATTACTCCAGCATTATCAATACGGTCACTAGCCCAACGAATAGCACGAATATAACTATCATAAAGCGCTCGTATATTCGTTACTTTAGATTGAGCAGCGTAGGTTTCACGAATGCGATCATCTAATATCGGATAAGCTGTATTCTTTGCATTGTCGTTTTCGCTTTTTTGACCTACCGAATAAGGGGGATTGCCAAAGATAACTTCAATATTCAGCTTCTTTTGAAGTTCTAAATATTCACTGTTTTCCTCTAGTAAACCTTTCATCAAATCTTGTTTTTCAAGCATACGAAAGGTATCTGTCAAACCAATATGTTTAAAAGGAATATACTCTCCTTTCATAAGACTATGATAGGTCGATTCAATGTTAATCGCTGCTATGTAATAGGCGAGTAAAACAATCTCATTGGCGTGGATATCATGACGGAATTTATATTCCATATCCTCTGGTTTGATCAGTTTAGATTGTAAAAGCCTTGTGATAAAGGTACCCGTCCCCGTGAAAGGGTCAAGAATAGAAACACCCCGTGACCCCAAGCTTTTGCCAAACTCATTACGCAACACATCATCAACAGAATGAATGATAAAATCAACAACTTCAACGGGCGTATAAACAATCCCAAGCTTATCCGTAGTTTTCTTAAATGCCTTGGCAAAAAAGCTTTCATAAAGCGTAATAATAAGATTTTGCCTTGCTTGTGGTGTGGTAATCCCAGAAGCACGAAGCCTTACACTGTTATAAAACTCTTGTAATTCCTTGGATTCTTCCTCGATATTCGTTTTATCCAATTCTTTTAAGATTTTTTCCATTGCTTGCGAAATAGCATTGTTTTGTACAAACTCATTGCCCTTAAACAAAGCTTCAAACACAGGACGCGTGACAAGATGTTGCGCTAACATCTCAATCGCTTCCTCTTGTTTTATTTCACTGTTTAAGTTGTTCTTTAATTCCTTATGAAAGGCATCAAAAGCATGAAAGGCTTCACTGGTTTCATCAGCAAGCAAGTTTTGGAGATGCGTGATATGATTTTGTGCAATCTCAGCCACATTGCCCGCCCAATTTTCCCAATAATCCGCAATAGCAAATTTCTTTGCAAGAAGGGTTTTGAGAGCATTGGGAAACTCTTTATAAAAAGGTAATCTCATTTGCCCTTTATAACTATGCTGCGGTTCATGAGCGGCTTTTCCAATCTCAAGTCCCATATGTTCTGATTTTTCATGGATCTGGAGTTTATCCTCAACCGCGGTCATGCTCTTTAAGGCGACAATCTCCAAAGTATCACTAACATCTTGCCCTAAGATCATTTGGTTAAGGGTGATTTCAAAATTCTCATCATGAGCAAGCAAAGCATTGATCACTTGCCAGACTACCTTGTATCTCTTATTGTAGCGTAAAGCCTGTTCAGCAGAAACCCCAGCAGGGATCCCGACTGGTAAAATGATGTAGCCTCTTTTCTTGCCCTTTGCACGCCGCATGATACGCCCCACCGCCTGTATCACATCCACATGACTTTTACGCGGGTGTAAAAACATGATGGCATCAAGAGCGGGGATATCCACCCCTTCAGACAGACATCTTACATTGGTGAGCACACGACACGTATTTTCCCCCGCATCTTCCTTAAGCCAATCAAGGGCTTTATTGCGCATTTTGGCACTTTGTGTTCCATCAATATGATCAAAGGTACACTGAAGCGGCGGGGTATCTTTATAGAGTTGATGAAGATTAAATAATTCTTCCTGTATCTCTTGAGAATTGAAGGTATCACGGATACGTTCAGAAGTTTTAATGTCTTTACAAAAAGCCAAAGCCCGCCGCATAGGGTTAGGGTCATCACTTAAATCAACCTTGAGATCTATTTTGGCAAGGGCTTGATAACAGCCTATGATCTTGGTTTTATCATCAAGAATAAGTTCATAATTCTCATCGGTCATTAGATGTTGAATGGATTGACTTACTTCTTCTTCATTAACACCCAAAACAATAATCTTATAAGGTGCTAAAAGTTCATTCTGAACGGCTTTTGAGAAAGTATAGGTATAAAGCTCTTTTCCATAGAGCTCTTCATCATCCATAGACGCTA
>NZ_JBHIQS010000049.1:0-3530 GCF_042196685.1 Bartonella sp. AC329YNZD
GAAGCGCGTATAAACGCAAAGATTGATGCGCAGTTTGCTGACTTTAGGGATCACACCATTGATGTCGCACGGGCTGCTGGGGGCGTTGCTGCTGCCCTTGCCGGTGGCGATGTTGATGCCGGCGCCGATGCCGCAGGTAATGCCGCTGCAAATAACTACCTCAGCAGTGCTCAACAAGCTCAGATGGAGAAAGAATTAAAAGAGTGTCCTGACTTTTTATGTGCAGCAGAAGTGTCTGCGAAGTGGACTGCGATTAGTACAGGGCAAGATATAAGCTTTGCGGCAGGTATGGTAGCTGGTGTCCCGGCTGAAATATACGATACGGTTGATGGTTTTTTGCAAATAGCCAAACATCCCAAAGAGACTTTGAAAGCGCTCAAAGATTTTTTCAGCAGTGGTGAGATTTTGGCGACAATTGGTCGGACCCTTGGACAGTCCTATGTAGATCGCATTAATAAAATGGAGGAGGAATATGAGCGAGCTGGTGCTGGTGGTTCCTTTAATGCTGGACTTGAATTTGGAAAATTATTGACTGAAACAGCATCCCTAATGACAGGAGTTGCTGGAGCAGCCAAGGGAGGCATAAAGCTTGGCGAAAAGGCTCTGGCTAAATTTGCTTCTAAGACTGAAGAAGCAGCTGCAAAAGCAGAAAAGGAAGTTGCCCAATCAGTTGGAAAAATTGGCTCTGAAGACAGTGCCAAGGGTGAAATGTCTCAAAAGCCTTCAAAAAGCAATAGCAATCGTGAAACATTCGAAAAAAATAAGGAGCATCATGACGGAAAGCGTACAGAAGAAATGCAAAAATTACAGGAAGCAGGATGCACAACATGTACGCAAGAAGCATCGTTTAAAAAAATAGTTGAGAAACCTGATGGTAAAGGAGGGACAAAGGAAGTTGCAATAAGATCCCGTCCTGATATTCTCTATATAGAGGATGGTGAATTAAAAATTGTTGAGGTAAAAACGGGGAATGCTGGTCTAACCGAAAACCAAAAGATTTTGGAAAAGGAGTATAAAACAGGAGATGCGCAACCCACAGGAGATGTTGTTTTAAAATTCCTTGAGAAAAACAAAGAAAAGCTAAATAAATATCAACAGGAACTCAGCGATTTTAAGAGAGATTATAAAGGAAGTGCAGAAAAATTTGAGGAAGCATTAGATGATTTTAAGAAAAATTGGCCTAAAGAACAACTGGGCAAGCGTTGGGGGAGACCGATAAAATACGAAGTTATTCGTCATCCGAGCCGTTTAACAGAGCTTCTTGCACAAGGAAAGTGATTCATGATGCAAACTAAAGATGTCACAGAGATTTTAAAAAGACTGGGCTGGGAGCCTTATCGTGATAACGTGGGGGATACTTTTGCGCATTATCATCTTCCCGATCGCATTGTCGGTATTGGCTATGGTGTAAAAAATTATGGAGAGAGTGGCAAAGAGTTTTTGCTTTCGGCTGATCTCACCACCGCTGCTTATTGTCTTGCTCGGGAATATTCTAGAGGTGAAAAATCACAGCGTAAATATGGAGATGTGCTGTTTTACGCGAAGGAGGATTTTAATGTTAAAGCTCCGGATCTTTCCGAAAGCCATATCACAACCGCTTTAAACAAAGTGATTGCATGGGCGCAAGCACAGGATATTGAAAAAGAGTTGTGCGAGGAAGCTACTAATCATTCTGCCGTTGCACAAGCATTACTTGGTGATATGGAGGCTTTAAGGAGTGATAGATCTACCCCAAAACTATCTGTGCCAGAATTTGCAGATTATAAAACAATGACATCGGATGATCGCCTGCTTTTTTTTGCACAGGCCTATAAAAATGGGGAATTAGACGATATTCTAACGCGCAAGAAGCCAAAACAGCGCTCGATAAGTCTCACAGCAGCAATGCGCGTTCTTAAAACACAAGGGTGGTTTTCAACGGAACCTGGAAAAATGTGGTTGATTTTGCCCGACCGCTTTATTCAATTTGATTTTGGTTTTATACGTCTTCATGATAATTACAATGTCCGTATTGAAGCTGAAATATCTAATGAAATGATTTCTGTCGCTTGCAATTGTATTCACTATAGTAAGGAATATTGGTGTGTTTCTCCTAAAAATATTTATAATTCTTTTAATACGATTGGGGGGGGGGGGGTTAGTGGTTTTGGTAAAGGCATTGATATTTGTGTAGAGACATTAGATGAGCAAGAGCTTATCAAAATCTCTGAGCGGATAATACAGTGGGCACGTGCCCAAGATTTACAAGCATCAATAGAAAGCAAAACACGTGTTCAAAAGTATAGCTACAATATACGTATAGTCTGGCATTTGGCTTGTTTAGCATTGACAGGTCAAATTGATGTTCTGAAATCTTATCAAAATTTTTTAGAAGCCGGTAAGATTTCTGAGATTTTGGATGACCGTGAAGTAGAGAGATATATTAACCATGCCGTTCAATTTGCTGAAGAATATCTGAAAATCCTTAATGAGCGAAAAGCTATAGATGATCGTCTTAGTTTACAAGATTTGTCTTTTCTTAATACAGTTTCTGAAGACTTAAAAAGGATGGACTGGACAGTCTATCGTGATAAAAATTACAATTGCAATGCTTATTTTATAACGAAAGATCGTATCATTAATATAGTGTACGACCTTGATAAAAAAGGAGAGACACCATTTGTTACCTTCAAGGTTTCTCTTTCAACACTTGGTTTTTCTACAGCTTATCGATCTATTTTCATCAATACTCCCCAATATACCGTTCTTAAAGAATCAGAAGAAGTTTATGCAGTTTCTAGTACTGAATTGGATGAAGGCAAGCTGAAACAGATCAGTGCGGATATTTTGTGCTGGGCTGATCGACAAAATGTGAATCAAATCATCTATGATTATGCGGCTTTGTCCCCAGACAGTGAATATGATTTTGCGAAGTTGCACCTTATTGCACTTATTCTTATTGGGGATGTTGAAAAACTCAAATTTTATAAGGAAAGTTTGAAGGATAAAAACTTTTCAGCTTTGATAAGGGAAAACATAGCACATATTATTGATAACGTCCTTGCTCTTGCACGCCGTTATCGGACTGGTTTTCCTAAAAACGCTCCGATTTTAAGCTTGGATCCGCAAACAGCATCTGTTGCTTCTAAAACAACTTCTGTTGAAGTGGCAGAGGAAGTGGATGAAGCGGATGACAATGATGATCGTCTCACCATGGAAAGTGCTCATGCACTTTTAAAAAGCTTAGGCTGGTCAACCGAGAAAATCAATGAGAATGACCATATGGCAAGCTATCAATTGGCTGATCGTGAAGTAGATATTCTTTATAACGACGAAATTGCCAAAGACTACCCGCAATTTGATAGCGCCTTTATGATTAGCACGGGCATTCTTTCCACCGCTTGTAAATTCATTGATCCTACCTACACGGAAGATATTCCAGATATACAGCTTAATTTTGAAGCCAAGGGATTGGAAATCTTTGAACCAGAAGTCACTGCGGATCGCTTAAAGCAAGCACTTGATGATGCGCTAGAATGGTCAGTCAAAGA
>NZ_JBHIQS010000050.1:0-3529 GCF_042196685.1 Bartonella sp. AC329YNZD
AAAATCTTGCAGAACTTGCAGCTCAAGGAGATCCTGACAAATTTGCGGCGAAGAAAGAACTAACTAAACTTGCTGCTCAAGAAAAAAAGAATTGGTTAAAAGAGAAGCCCACTAAATTTACCGATAGCAAATTTGGTCAGACTAACAAAGTCTATCAGAGAGACGATTTGTTTGATCCTAACCAAATTGTTAAATGGACAGTGAATAAAAAAGACGTATGGGGTACCAATGTTGAGAGAATGGAAGCAGGAAGAGCACCTATAGGTTTTGATGGTCAACCTGTTGAGTTGCATCACCTAAAGCAAACGCATGAGGGACCCATAGCAGAAATGAGTCATGAATCTCATAAAAAATATACTTCTGTGATTCATAATAATCCTCAAAAACATCAATCACTTATAGAGAGAAAAAAGTTTGATAAGTGGAGAGAGGAATATTGGAAGGAACGGGCTAAAGGGTATAGAGAACAAAAAAACAGTAATTTAGGAGGAATAATTGATATGAGATGGGGTATCATAGGGATAGATTTTGACGGATGGGGACAGGAGCATCGGCAATAATGCTCTACGGTTGATGAAAAGAGAAAAAAGAAGTTTGGAGAAATAATCGATGAAAACCTATACCTTAGATGATGTTATACAATTAGTTGATAAATATGAAGGTGATATTGTTAATTTTTGTTCTGATGAGAATGCAGTTGATGATCTTGTGATTGAAAAAGCAGAGAAAGCTCTTGGTTTGAAGTTTACATCTTCTTACAAGAGTTTTTTGAAACATTATAAAGGTGGGGATATTGCTGGTGAAGAAATCTTTAGCCTTTATAAGCATCATATAGGTGTTCCTTTTGATGATATAGTTCACCAAAACTTAAATTATTATAGAAAACATGGTTTTGCGACACCAGAACAGCTTGTCGTGAGTTATGATCTTGATGAAACCTTTTACTTTGATTATACACAGTTTCGGGATGGTGAATGCCCACTCTATGTCATGCTTCCATTAGGCGATTGCGAATATTATGCTAGAAATTTTTATGAATTTCTTTGCAAAAGAATTAAAGTACATGCGGGGGTTGAGATACCTGATGGTGATCAACCGATTGAAAAGACTGAGAACACTCCTAGTCCGCAACCTATCCCTTTTTACAAGCGTTTTTGGAAAAAACTATGGAGGAAGGGAAATTGATGGTGAGGCAATATTTAGCCTTTCTAAAGAGCCTCAGTATTACACAAGTAATTTTTATGTAAAAGAATTACGGATTATGTTGGGGGAATGATGATGCAAACCAAAGATGTAACAGAGATATTAAAAAAGCTTTGTTGGGAGCCATATCGCGATGAAGTTGGAGATACATTTGCTTATTATCATCTTCCCGATCGCATTGTAGGCATTAGTTATGATGTTGTAGATTATGGAGAGGATGGGGAAAAATTCGGTTATCAGCTGATCTTACCACTGCTCCTTATTGCCTTGCTTGCGAATATGCTAGTGGTGAAGTATCACAGGATAAGTATGAAGATACGCTGTTTTCTGCGAAAGAGGATTTCGATGTTACAGCTTCACATCTGTCAGAAAGCCATATTAAGGAAGCTTTAAACAGAGTATTTGCATGGGCGCATGCACAGGATATTGAACAAAAATTACGTGAGGAAGCTGCTGATCACTCTCTTGTTGCAAAGGCTTTGCTTGGTGATATAGAGGCTTTAAAAGGTTACAAATCTACATCTCAATTACATATACCAGAATTTTCTGATTATCAAATAACGACGCGGTATGATCGCGTTCTTCTTTTTGCACAAGCCTATAAAAATGGGGAATTGGATGATGTTTTGGCGCGTAAAAAACCTAGAAAAAAGCTGATGAGCATCACTGCGGCAAGCCGTATTTTCAAAACTCAAGGATGGTTTGCTATGGATCCTGGAAAAATGTGGTTAGCTTTGCCTGACCGCTTTGTTGTGCTTAATTTTGGCTTAGGGTATCTTAAGGATAAGCACAATGTCCATATTGAGGCAGATACATCTACAGAAGCGATTTCTCTGGCTTGCAATTATATTCACTATGATAGAGAAGATAAACCCAGGTCGTTTAGAACTATTTATAAGCCTTTTCAGACGATTGGAGGAGGCATTTATAGTGGCATTGATAATTGTATTGATGTTTGTGTAGAAATGGTTAATGAACAAGAGCTTATCAAAATTTCTGAGCGAGTAATACAGTGGGCACGTGCTCAAGATTTAGAAATGGCGGTAGAAAACAAAACGCTTTTTCAAGAATATAGCTATTATCCAGATATTCCTTGGCATTTAGCTTGTTTAGCATTGACAGGTTAAATTGATGTCCTAAAATCCTATCAAGATTCTATCGTAGAGGGTAAGCTACCTGAGCATTTGCAAAACCTTGATGAAGAACTGGAGGAGTATGTTAATCACGCTCTTGAATTTGCTGAAAGACATCTGAAAATCCTTAATGAGCGAGAGGCAGCAGAAGGTCATCTTAGTCCACAAGTTTTGATTACTTTCAATAAAGTTGCAGAGCAATTAAAAGAAATAGGTTGGACAGTTTATCGTGATAAAAACTATGATCGCAATGCTTATTTTATAAGTAAAGACCGTATCATCAATATAATGTATAACCTTCAAAGTAATGAAGAAGAGCCGATTGTTGCATTTAAGGCTTCTCTTTCAACACTTGCCTTCTCTACTGCTTATAGAGAGATTTTCTATAATATGCCTCAATATATAGCCCTCAAAGAAGCAGAAGAAGTTTATACAGTTTCTACTACTGAATTGGATGAAGGCAAGCTAAAGCAGATTTGTGCGGACATTCTTGAGTGGGCAGATAGACAAAATATCAATCAAATTATCTATGATTATGCAGCTTTGTCTCCAGACAGTGAACTTGATCTTGTAGCGCGTCACCTCATTGCGCTTGTTTTAATTGGGGATGTTGAAAAGCTCAAATCTTATAAGGAGAGTTTTAGAAAGGGAAATCCTTTAGGTTTTGTGGAAGAAATCTCAAAATATAGAGTTGATAATCTCCTCACTCTTGCACGGGGTTATCGAACGGGTTTTCCCAAAAATGCTCCGATTTTAAGCTTGGATCCGCAAACGGCATCTGATGCTTCCAAAACTGTTGCAGGTGAGCCGACAGAGGAAGTAGAGGAAAGGGATGACAAAGATGCTCCATTGACCATGGAAAGTGCTCATGAACTTTTAAAAAGCTTAGGTTGGTCAACTGAGAAAATCAATGAGAATGACCATATGGCAAGCTATCAATTGGCTGATCGTGAAGTAGACATTCTTTATAACGACGAAATTGCCAAAGATTACCCACAATTTGATAGCGCCTTTTTGATTAGCACGGGTATTCTTTCCGCTGCTTGTAAATTCATTGATCCTACCCACACGGAAGATATCCCAGATATACAGCTTAATTTTGAAGCAAAGGGGTTAGAAATCTTTGAACCAGAAGTCACTGCGGATCGCTTAAAGCAAGCACTTGATGATGCGCTAGAATGGTCAGTCAAAGA
>NZ_JBHIQS010000051.1:0-3305 GCF_042196685.1 Bartonella sp. AC329YNZD
CGTTTTGAAGGCGGTGGAATGCGTTACTTGCGTTTTAAACAATGGCTATCAGAAATAAAGCAGACAGCAGGTCAAATTGACGCGGTGTATTTTGAGGAGGTGAGGCGTCATGTTGGCACGGATGCAGCGCATGTTTACGGTGGTTTATTAGCAACATTAACGGCGTGGTGTGAACATCATCAGATACCGTATGAGGGGATACCGGTAAGTACTATTAAGAAAGCGACGACGGGGAAGGGGAATGCGTCGAAAGAAGAGATGATAGAGGCAATGTGTATTAAAGGACACAAGCCATGTGATGATAATGAAGCAGATGCTTTAGCAATTTTACATTTAGTTAAAGAAAGGGAGATCTCAAATGATGTCCAATAATAAAGTGGCGTTTGTAAAATTTAGTACAGATCAGTTTTTAAAAGATCTTATGGGATTAAAAGCGACCGAGAAGGCTGTTTATACAACACTTGTGTTGCTAATGAATGATAGGAAAGCGCCTCTTATAAATAATGCGTCTTATTTATCAAGTTGGTGTGGGTGTTCAATAAGAACGTTTCAAAAGACCTTAGAGACTTTAATAAGCACGGATCATATTACGCGTTTAGAGAATGGGTGCTTATGGCATAAGTCACTAGCTTTTGATTATAGCATTAGCAAATTTTCAGAGAGAGCTTCGAAAGCAGCTTTAGCAAGGTGGAGTAAGAAAAGAGAGGAGGCAATACATGTCAACTAAGTTGCCATGGACGAGGCTTTTTGCAGACAGATGGCTTCTTACTCTTGGTTTTTTGTCGCCGACCGAGAAATGTATCTATGTCATGTTGCGACTTCTAATGCTCCATACTGGTGAACCTATTTTAAAGGACTTAACGGTATTAGCTTTTTGGGTTGGTTATCCAGTAGAAGAGTTTGAAGCAGCTTTGAATTCCTTGATTGAAGGTGGCTTCATCATACGTTTAGACAATGGTGGGTTGTGGAATTCAGAAGTTGAAAAAGAACTCAAAAACGTCACTGAAGAGCTAGATAATTTCACTTGCAATAATAATGAAGAAGGGGAGGTGAAGTATGTCAACTAAGTTGCCATGGACGAGGCTGTTTGCAGACCAGTGGGCAATAGTTGTTGATTATTTGCCTGCTGTAGAGGGCAATATCTATATGCGATTACGGTTACGTATGTTGCGTACTGGTGAACCTCTTTTTTATAATATTAAAGTTTTATCTCATTACACTGGTTATTCAGTGAAGAAGTTTGAAGCGGCACTGAATGTTTTGCTTGAAGAAGGATATCTCATTCGTTTAGCAGATGGTCGCTTGTGGAGTTTACAGGTTGAAGAGGAATTAAAAGAAGCAGCTTTTATTGAAGAGCAGGAGGGTAATTATGGCAAATAAATTACCTTGGGTACGTAATTTTTATCAAGAGTGGATTATGGACTTTGCTGGCACTGATGCAGCAGAAAAAGCCACTTATAGTACACTCACTGCTTTTATGTATAGAACTTGTGAACCTCTTTATGATGATGCCTCTGTTTTAGCACGTGCTGTTGGCTGTTCAGTACAAACTTTTAAAAAATCATTAGAAAAACTCATTCGAAAAAAATTAATTATCCGCTTGGAAAATGGAAATTTATGGAGTGCACAAGTTGAAGAAGAGTTACTAAATTGCAATGAGAATTTAGAAAAATCTTCAGAAAAGGCATCAAAAGCAGCAAAAGCTAGATGGGATAAAAACAAAGATAAAAGTAATGATGATGCACGTGCAATGCATGAGCAATGCTTGGAAATGCACAATAACAATAACATATATAATAAAAAAAATAAAACTATCGTTTTATCAAAAAAAGAAACTGAATTTGAAGATTTAGAAACAACCGATTTGGTTTACGAGCCAATCGAGGTTGATGCGATTGAAAGCCAAGAAGATCAAATCGCAACATCATCAGACAACCAACCTCCCATTCACGAGCAAGAAAACGTTCCGAAAAAAGCCAAGCGGGTTAAAGTCGATAGAGGCTGTCGATTGCCTGCGGATTTTGAACCCGATTACGATTTTGCAATCGAAGAGGGCTTTCCTCCAGAGCGAGTGAAAGTCGAAATCGCAAAATTTAGAGATTATTGGAATGCCAAGGCAGGTAAGGACGCATGCAAAACGGATTGGCAAGCAACATGGCGCAACTGGGTACGCAAGGCAATTGAAGATTTACAGAAAGGAAAAATTTATGGAAAGCCAAGCAATGAAAAAACAGTACAGCAGCGTGGATGGAGTTATCGCGTTGCACAGCACATGTCCAATATCAAAAATTCAGATAGTGTGTACAAATTTCTATTCGAGGATGACAACCGAACCACCATTCCATTGGAAAACGGGGCAAAAGCCATTGATTGCAGAAGCGGAGAGAATTACTTCATTAGTCCATGATGCGTTTCAAAAGCTTGAAAAGAAAGCAACCGAAGAAGAAATTCAAACAACGTATCTTGTCCTTTCAAATGGACTTAAGAGCCCCATGGGATCAGATGAGAAAGCGACAGCACTTGCGTATTTTTACGCTCTTGAAGGCATAAGCAGTTGGATATTGCAAACAGCAACAAAGAACGCTTTGAAAGGCAAAGCCGAGGGTTTAAACGCAACCTTTATGCCGTCAACAGCAGATTTTTATCGTTATTGCGCAAAACTTGAAAGCGATATTCGCTACCAAGCCAATCGCATTCTCAAGAACCTTGAAAAGCCGGAGATTAAAGCCACAGATCAAAAGCTGGCGATATCATTAGAGCGCATGGAAGAGCTAAAAAAAGAGCTTAAAGAGGTTTTAAAAGGGATTGAAGATAAATAGCAAATTAGTGAAGTTTGGTATTCATATTGGATTAGATATGCGTTTAAATTGACAGAAAGGCACCGTACAGAGCGATTTAAAGATTTTATGATAAAACCACATTGAAATTAAAAATGCTTCTGTACGGTACATTTTAAGGCAAATAAACCCATTGGTAAAGTTATGGATTTAGATAGGGGATATTAAACCAAATGTTTTTAAAAAAACGTAAACAGCCTATGCAAAAAAAGTTCGTTGCAACAGCGGTTGGATATACACCATGGGGATTAGGGGTAGCAGAGTATTTTTACAATCTCTATGAATACGAAGATGGATCAAGAGAATATGAGGAATTCGATGGTGGTCAGTATCATGATATGCCTAACAAAGTTGATTACAGTACCAAGGCTCAAGTGAAAGCGTGGGTTTATGGGGGTGATTTGCCAAGAAGTGTATTGAGTTGTGAACCTTTGATAGATGAGGTAAATGCGAAAATCAAAAAACGTA
>NZ_JBHIQS010000052.1:0-3183 GCF_042196685.1 Bartonella sp. AC329YNZD
TTCCTTTGGTTCTTCTTTGGAAGCAGGGGTTGGGTTTAATGCCCGTCTCTCAACAAAACTTTCTCTTCGTGGAGATGCCACTTATCAGCATAGATTTAAGAAAATTGGTTTTTCTGGAACGAGTTTCTCTGCTGGATTGCATTATTATTTTTAGCTATACATAAACTATATAGTAACTTATATATAAGTATATATAGTGTTATATTAAGTATTAAAGTAGCTCTTTAGTTTTATATTTATTGTATTTTGAGAAATTTATTAGCTTAAATATAGACATTATTCTTCAATAAATAGAAGTAGGGGAATAGGAGGCGGCAAGAGTTATGATTTATGTATTTCATAAATATGTATTTTTATGCAACGTTACAACAGCTATTCTTTATTTTTTGCAGGTTACGTATGTTAGTGCTGCTGGATCTTCAAGTGATCCAAGAGGGGTGTTTTATAAATGCGATGATAGAAAAACACACTTTCTCGCAGATAAAGTTTATTACTTAAAAAATTCTCAGGAGGCTGCACCTATTGCAGCTATATATGTAGAAAAAGCAGGCACTGTTGTTAATGCCTCTCAGATAGCAGTTTATGGCGATGATCCAGATAAAATATCTGCCTATGGGGCGTATGTAAGAAATGGTGGAAAAATTAATCTAATAGCTTCAGATTTTAAGAATATACCTGCTCTTCGTGCTCAAAATGCCGTTATTAGCATGACAGTAGGGGAAATTAAGGGGACTTCACATGCTATTTATGCATGGGGGAGAGGAACGGATATTGCTTTAGTGAGTGTGAATATCAATATTGAGCCAGATAATTTGAATGTAAAAGGGATCGGTATTATAAGTGGTTTTGATGCAATGGTTAAAATGACAGACGGTACCGTTAATTTTAACCAGATTGGCTCATTTTCAACCCGATTTGGGGGGCGCTATATTCTTGATACTATGGGGATTACGGGGCATGGAAGGAGGGAGGAAACTTTAACAGATAGTGATGGAGCTATGGGGGTATTGCCAGAAGCTTTTGAGGTTTTTCAAGGTGGTGACGTTCATTTGAAAAACAATTTTATCCAGCTAAACCATATGCATGCATTTTTGATGAAAAACTTTTCAGGTTATGTAAGTGATAATGGTAAGTTAATTCAAAAATATATTTCACCAGATGGCTTTAAAAATACAAGTATTAAGATAGAAAAAAACAATATTTCTGTTCAGGGTGAGGGAGTATATGGACTGTATTTTAATGTTTTAGCTCCAGAAGAGATTGCTAAAATGTTGAGGCAACGAGATGATGAAAAAAATTTAGAAACCAAAAAAGTTATTACGGGGAGGGCTTTTGTTTATTTATCAGAGACAAATATGACAGTTCCAGATGGGATTGCAATTTATGCGAAGGGGAATAAAGACTATGAAGTAAAAGGCACTCTTGAATTATCGCATGAAACAAAAATCTCTGGTGATGTGTTGCTAAAAGCTGAAAATAATGCTTCTCTATTGGTGAAAGCAAACGCTTCCTCTCTTACAGGAGGTACGCGTGTTGAAGATAGATCGGTTATTGATTTAGAGTTAATTCGTTATTCAAAATGGTATCTTACTAAAAGTAAATACAATGGTTTACAGGAATCTGTTTCATCGCTTTCTTCTCTAAGTCTTTCCAATAGCACATTGATCTTTGATGAAGATAGTGGTTATCAAACGCTACGCATTGGAAAAAAAGCAGATATAGATGCAGGAGATAAAATTCTCGCATCAAAAGATAAAAAAGTCTATAGTGCTGAGGGAAACGCTCAGATTAGGTTGAATACATTTTTGAATGATGAGGGTTTGTTTGATCCCCAAAAGACGGATCGCATATTGATCTATGGGGATGTTTCTGGAACGACATTCATTCATATGCAAAATTTTCCAAAATATTCAAGTAAAGAAGTCTATGAGGGAAGAGATCAAAGCATTTCAATCGTTCAAGTTGCAGGAACAGCGCGGGCAGGTTCTTTTCGACTCGCCAATGGTTATAATGGTTATACTACGGTGAAAGGTTTTCCTTATCAATATCGTATTCGTGGTTATGGTCCGGGCTCGCCTTTTGGAGAAGCGAATGCTAAGCAAAGATTAGTGGAAGGTGAGGGGGATTTTTGGGATTTCCGACTCGAAGGGGTTTATATTTCTTCTAGAATAGGTTCTTATAATGGTCCATTTGGTAAACCTTCTTCGTTTTCATTATCTCATCCTGTTAATCCTCCATCTTCTCCTCCCAATTCACTTTCTACGTCGTTGATATCTGATGCTCCTTCTTCTACGTCCTCTGGTCCTGTTGAACCTCCGCCTCCCAATTCACTTCCTACGTCGTTGATATCTGACTCTCCTTCTTCTACATCCCCTGATCCTGTTGATCCTCCACCTTCTCCCCCCGATCCACTTTCTACGTCGTTGACATCTGACTCTCCTTCTTCTACGTCCTCTGGTCCTGTTGATCCTCCGCCCCCCAATCCATTTTCTACGTCGTTGATATCTGACTCTCCTTCTTCTACGTTCTCTGCTCTTGTTGATCTTCCACCTTCTCCCCCCGATCCACTTTCTACGTCGTTTATGTCTGACTCTCCTCCTTCTACGTCCTCTGGTCCTGTTGATCCTCCGCCCCCCAATCCATTTTCTACGTCGTTGATATCTGACTCTCCTTCTTCTACGTTCTCTGCTCTTGTTGATCTTCCACCTTCTCCCCCCGATCCACTTTCTACGTCGTTTATGTCTGACTCTCCTTCTTCTACATCCCCTGATCCTGTTGATCCTCCATCTTCTCCCTCCGATCCACTTTCTACGTCGTTGACATCTGACGCTCCTTCTTCTACATCCCCTGATCCTGTTGATCCTCCATCTTCTCCTCCCGATCCACTTTCTACGTCGTTTATGTCTGACTCTCCTTCTTCTACATCCCCTGATCCTGTTGATCCTTCATCTTCTCCCCCCGATCCACTTTCTACGTCGTTGACATCTGACGCTCCTTCATCTCCAGATTCTGTTGTTCTTCCTTCTGCGTCTGTTGAACCAAAGCTTTCTGAGTCCTCTGATGCTTTGGAACCTTCGTCTAATCTCTCTATATCGCTTGATGTTCGGCCTGAGCTAGGTATTAGAGCTGTTGTTCCACAGGTTCCAACTTATCTTCTTTTGCCAAATGCCTTATTTCATGCTG
>NZ_JBHIQS010000053.1:0-3156 GCF_042196685.1 Bartonella sp. AC329YNZD
ATTGATTCAAGATAAACAGATTTGAAATGAGAGAATCTTACGTTATTCTGGTCTTTAATTCCATATGAATAATGCTAGATTATCATTATAAATCAATATCTTGTCAAAGGCAGCAAAGTTTATATCGAGGGACAGCTTCAAACGCGTAAATGGCAAGATAAAAACGGTATTGAACGGTTTGTAACAGAAATCATTTTGCCTAAGTACAAAGGCGATTTAAAGCTTTTAGATGGCAAAAATGATGATAATCAAGAGCAGTCATCACCTTATGACAGAAGCTTTCACAGACCTCTTGATACATCTCATACCGTTATGAATGATAGCGTTCCTTTTTAAATAAAAAGCGGTGTTATGAAAAGCAACAAAAAGAGGGGACGCCCTAAAATAGCAGGGCAGGTAAGAGAAGCCAATGGTCGTATATCACGTGCAAAAGCACCCCGTGAAGCCGTTGATAAATTGGCAATAGAAATGCGTGCAAAGCGCTTCGGTTTAACGCTACAGGAGGCAAAAAATCCACTTTCTGGTACCTATATCGGGCGTCTTTGTTTACAAGGCGTGCTTACACAAGAGCAATATGATGCCGCGCAACAGTACCTACAGATAAGAAATAATTACCTTTGTGCAAAAGGCTTGCCTAATGCGATTTATGATGATGTGTCTACAAATTCAGATCCAGATAGTTTTGAACAATGGGTTCAAAAAGCAACAAATCACTATCAAGCCGTGCAAGAGGCACTAAAAGAAGCCCAATGCCTCTATAGACAGTATAACCTTTATGCAGCGCTACAGTACCTCGTTGTAGAAGATCAAATGCTACCACACCTTGTGAATTCATTACGCGTTGCTCTTAATGCGCTTCAGAAGTACTTTTCATTAGACAATTTTCCAAATAAACTTGATCAACGCTATCGTTAGTATTAACCCCAATATTACTCCAATTATTCCCAAAATCACTCTCAAACGTTCTTTTATACCTATACCGATTAAAACTAATAACCCTAAAATTATTATCCCTATTGTTATATTCCACATAAAAAGTGCAATTATACCACCAATGAAACCACAAATTAGAAGTGGTATTCCACAAGTTATTAAAGCTATATCTTTAATGTTATCTTGTAGACCATCTTCACGCATTGTTTTTATCATTATACATGACATGATAAAACTCACGGCAGATATAGCTAGCAATAGAGCAGCCACTTTTTCTTGTAGATCATTTCCTATAAGGTTAGAATTAAATATTATAAGTGTAGGAATCCATGGAACAAACGTTGGTAAAAATAGTACAGTGCAGTATGCAACTATTTCTTTCCCTTTTTTTCCTGCTTTTTTAATGGCATGTATTGCATTGAATAGCATTAATAAAAACAATGCTATCAAAACTCCAATAAAGCATAAATTTTCTATAATCATTATCTTCTCTTTTTTGACGATCCACTGTTTAGAACACTGCTTAACCGATTCCCTTTGAAATTATCAATATGTGTTATTTTTATGTTGACAAAGTGTAGCAAATCGTATTTAATGACAAATACGGCACTGGTCGTACTGTATCTAAATGAGGGTGAGGTACAGTTCAAAATCCCCGCAAATGCGGGGTTTTTTATTATCTGGAGGGCGTATTTTATGACATCACAAAATACAGAACAGATTTCTCAAACAAAGAAAAAATATAAACCTCCTAAGGCAGGAATGGGGCGTGTCAAAGGCGTTCCAAATAAAGTGACGCGCATTTTAAAAGAAGCAGTGGTTAAGGCTGCTGAGAATGCTGGGAATAAAATTGGCAAGGATGGTTTGATCTCTTATTTGGAAAAGCAGGCTATGGAATGCCCCGCTGCTTATTTAGCGTTGCTTGGGAAGGTGTTGCCTTTGCAAGTGACGGGGGAAGATGGGGGCGCGATTAAGATCATAGGGCGTGTAGAAATTGCTCCTTTAACAATGAATGACGACAAGACAGATTAAGATTGTACCAAAACTCATTCCTATTTTTACAGGAGATGCTTTGGTACGCGCGGCTTGGGGTGGACGAGGGTCTGGAAAGACAAGATCATTTGCCTTGATGGCGGCTTTAAAAGGCTATCAATTTGGTATGGGAGGGATATCGGGGACCATTCTTTGTGCACGTCAGTTTCAGAATTCGCTAGCAGAGAGTTCATTGGAGGAGATTAAGCGCGCCATTGAAGCCCATGATTTTTTAAGGGACTATTACAAGGTTGGGGAGTCGTCGATTAAGTCGATAGATGGTCGTATAGCCTTTCAGTTTTCTGGTCTGGACCGGAATATAGCCAGTATCAAATCCATGGGGCGTATTTTGCTTTGTTGGGTTGATGAAGCAGAGCCGGTTACAGAGACGGCTTGGCAGACGCTTATACCGACTTTGCGAGAAGAGGGCGAGGGGTGGCGAGCAGAGTTATGGGTGACATGGAACCCGTTGCGAGAGAATGCCCCCGTTGAGAAGCGATTTCGCTTTTCAGACAATGAGGCAATCAAGCGTGTAGAGATCAATTGGTCAGACAATCCGAAGTTTCCGAAAATCTTGAATGAAGCGCGGCTTGATGATCTGAGAAACCGCCCCGAGACCTATAAGCATATATGGGAGGGGGCTTATCTTACAGCGGTTCAAGGCGCTTATTATCAGAAAGAGATGTTGGCAGCCGAGCAAGAGGGGCGGATAGGGCGTGTTGCTCGTGACCCTTTAATGCAGATACGCGCTTTTTGGGACATTGGGGGCACGGGTGCTAAGGCAGATGCCACGGCGATATGGATAGCGCAATTTGTTGGTAGAGAGATCAGAGTGCTTGATTATTACGAAGCACAGGGACAGCCGTTATCGGAGCATATCGGTTGGTTGCGTCAGAATGGCTATGAGAAGGCATTGATGGTGTTACCCCATGATGGTGCAACAAGAGACCGTGTGCACAATGTGAGTTTTGAGAGTGCTTTAAATGATGCGGGTTTTGAAACGCAAGTCATTCCTAATCAAGGGGCAGGTGCTGTCAAAATGCGTATCGAGGCAGTGCGACGGATTTTGCCTTCAGTTTGGTTTAATGAAGAGACAACCGTAGCGGGGCGTAAGGCACTGAATTGGTATCATGAGAAATGGGATGAGAAGCGTAATATTGGTTTAGGCGCCGAGCATGATTGGTCCAGTCA
>NZ_JBHIQS010000054.1:0-3132 GCF_042196685.1 Bartonella sp. AC329YNZD
TTTTACTTTAACGAAAGCCGTGATGTGGTGTTTGAGACACGGGCGGGACAAGGTGTTTATGATGCAAGCACTACCCGCCCTATTGAAACAGCTGTTAAAATCAAAAACGTTTATCTGAGTTCTGATCAACATCATAAGTTTGCATTGGAGTGTAAGGACCATGTTTCTTTAGAGCCTTTGTTATCATCAGAGCAGCAAGGAACGCCGGTTTGTTATAGTTATTTTGATAGGAAATTACATCTTTATCCCACGCCGGATAGAGCCTATCAGATTCAACTCATTCTCTCTCCATTGCGTTTATCAGATATAGAGAGTGTTGATGAGGAGCATCCATGGTTTGTGCACGCGTTTGATTTGATTAAGGCGCGTGCAAAATACGAACTTTACAAGAATATCTTGAAAGACCCCGATTGTGCAACGGCAGCTTACAATGACTTTAACGAGCAATTGCATGAATTGCGTACAGAGACGTCTCAACGTCATAACGTCACGCGAATAATACCGACGGATTTTTAAGATGGTTTATTTTCCAATCGCTGATTACAGACCAGATGTTGCGATCGTTAACGGTAGCTTTACGGATACACTTGTGAATGTTTTACCGGCAGATGGCGGTTACATACCCATGCCTAGTGCAATGGTTGTGTCTCATCCTTTAGAAGAAAAGCCCTTGGGTTCAATAGCCTTTAGAAGTGGCAATGGTGTTAAGATAATCGTAGGAGGCAAGCAAAAGCTTTACAGTTATGATAGTCAAACGAAGGGTTGGAAGGATATAAGCCAAAGTGGTGTGACCTATCAAGCGCATGAGGATAATCGATGGTCGTTCGCCTTGTTTGGCGAAGCCATTATTGCGGTAAACAAAAATGATAAACCGCAAGTTTTCAAGGTTCGTAGTTCTGAACGGTTTGAAGATTTAGGAGGCAATCCCCCGAAAGCAGGATTGGTCAAGGTTTGGGGTGATTTTGTTTGTTTGATGCAATTGACAGATCATCCCAATCGCATCCATTGGTCGGGTTTGAATGATGCAACTCATTGGACGGTAGGTGATAAAGATTGTTATTATCATAATTTTAATGATGGAGAATATGTTCAAGGGGCAACGGAATCGAGCAATCCCCTCGTTTTTTTGCGTTCTGCTATTTATGCTGGTTGTTTTACGCTAGGCTCTAAAGTCCCCTTTATTTTTCAAAAGCTTCAAGACAAGCGTGGATCCCGCAGTGCAGCCTCTATAGCGTGTCGTGGGAGTGATGCTTTTTTTGCTGGTGATGGTGGCTTTTATCAGATCAGTGCTGATGGTCAACTTTTGCCGATAGGCTTTGAGAAAGTTGATAGAACGGTTTTTAAAACTTTTGATAAATTTGCTCTTGATGAGATGCAAGGAGTGATAGATCCCATTGATAACCGAATTTACTGGTCCTTAAAGGGAGGCAATAACGAGCAAACGACTTTTGTCTATGATTGGGGATTGCAGAAATGGTCGACGCTACAGGGAAAACCTTTCACGTTGTTTCCAGTATTTACGACAGGTTATACTTTAGAACAGTTAGATGAGATCTCGATCAATCTTGAGACATTACCGGCTTCTTTAGACAGCCCTCGTTGGCAAAGTGGCGCCCCCATGCTTGGTGCTTTTGATGATGAAAATAGGCTTGTTATGTTTACGGGAGCACCGATGGAGGCAACGGTTGTTTCGCAAGAATTGGGAGCACCAGATGGAAGTTTTAACTTTATCACGAAAATGTTTGCCGAAGTTGATACGACGCAAGGTCTTTTAAGCATAGGGGAACGTCGGCTTCGTAATGATCAGACGCCGATCACATGGCACAAGGAGAGGGTGTGTTCTTATCTTACGGGTGCTTATCATGGTCGTTCGCGCAATCGTTATCACCGCTTTAAATTGCGTATTCCTGAAGGCGTTCATTGGAACCATATCACAGGGTTTAATGTGGATTTACGTCCTTTAGGCAGAGGATAATGGCAAAAGTTTTTTTGACCACGTCTTGGGATATGGAGCGTATAGCACCATACCTTGAAGACATCATTGCGTCGTTTCGCGAGTATGTGGAACGTTTCAAACATGAAATCACGTTGCAAGAGCTCCTTGAAGCGATTTGCAGTGGCAAGAAACAGTTATGGCTTGTTTTGGATGATGACGAGCGCTTTTTAGCGGCAGTTACAACCCAGATACAGCAGACAGTTTTAGGAAAGAAGCGCGCTCTGATTTGTGAATGTAGTGGCAAGGGCGTTCTTGATCAAGTTGATAATTTGACATTTGTAGAGGATTGGGCGCGTGAGAATGGGGCTTCTGAAATGGAGATTTTGGGTCGCTTGGGATGGAAACGTACACTGAACAAACAAGGTTATGGCATAGGTATGCTTTATTATAGGAAGGAATTGTGACATGGGGAGCAGTAGACCAGCAACGACAGAACAGAAGCAGGTACAAACAAGCGCCCCTCCCACTTGGATGGAGAATGTATTTAAGCGTGGGGGTGCAGATGCGTATCAAATGTATGATACAGGGATGGGTGGTAATGTGTATGGAGGACCTCGTGTTGCCCCGTTAAGTTATCAAACGCGCTATGGAATTGGTGGTCTTGGAAGTATTCCTCATCATTATCAAAATCGCTCTTTGATGAATACAATCTATAATCCAACGTCGGCAGCCATGAATCTTCGACATATAGCTTCTGGTGGTATGATGGGAGAAAATTCGTATTTCAAACAAGCACTTCAAGAAGCATTAGATGATTCAGACACTCAAATTAACCGATATTTCTCAGGGATTGGTCGTTATGCAACTCCTGATCATAGAGAGGAAATGCGGAAAGGAAGAGATTCTATATACGCTCGTGCTATGTCAGAGCAATTTAATCGTGATGCAGACCGCATGATGCAAGCCAATGCCATGATAGACCAAGCCAATCAAAATCAATTGGGCGCCTCAAATAACTTCTTACAGGGTTATGGGAATGCCTATTCCAATGCCATACAAGGTGGAGGTGTGCTTGATGCCCACAATCAACGCCTTGTTGATACCAATAGAGAACGTTGGCTGGAACAAGACAATAGCGGTTGGAATAGGTTGAATATGCTTATGAACGCCGGTCATGGCTTCGCAAGAAATTACGG
>NZ_JBHIQS010000055.1:0-3089 GCF_042196685.1 Bartonella sp. AC329YNZD
TAGCATTATTCATATGGAATTAAAGACCAGAATAACGTAAGATTCTCTCATTTCAAATCTGTTTATCTTGAATCAATCAAAACCACTCATTTGCACATAACAAGTGGGATGAGTGTGTGGATCAAATTTGTATAAGAAAGGATTTAAAAATGGCTCTTATGAACCGTCTTAATGCAAGATCTGTCGCAACATTGGGGGCTGGCAAATATAATGATGGTGCCGGCTTGTTACTTCATAAGCGTAAAGATGGTGGTGCTCAATGGATTTACCGTTATACTATTCACGGACGTCGTCGTGAAATGGGCTTGGGTGCTTTAAGAGATGTTTCTTTAAAACAAGCCCGTGAATTGGCAAATCAATGGCGCTCTGTTTTACGTGAAGGGCGTGATCCTATTAAAGAACGTGAGAAACAAAAGCGTGAGGCAATAAGCAATCTTCATTATTTAAAAGATATTGCCTTGGATACTTTTGAAACTCGTAAAGCTGAATTAAAAGGGGATGGGAAAGATGGACATTGGTTTTCGCCTTTACAACTTCATATTCTCCCTAAATTAGGTTGTCTTCCTGTGTCAGAGATTACACAAACAGAAATACGTAATACACTTGCCCCTATCTGGCATACAAAAGCTGGAGCTGCTCGGACAGCATTGATACGTCTCAAACTTTGTCTCAAACATGCTGCTGCATTAGGTTTGGATGTTGATTTACAAGCAACAGAAAAAGCACGCGCTCTTTTAGGAAAACAACGCCATAAAGTCAAAAATTTACCTGCAATGGATTGGAAAGATATACCAGCTTTTTATCAAACACTTTGCGAAGCATCAACCCTAACACAACTGGCTTTGCGTTTGCTTATCCTTACAGGGGTTCGCTCTAACCCTTTACGTCATATTCATAAAGATCAAGTTGAAGGTGATATCTGGACAATCCCTGCTGAAAATATGAAAGGAAAGCGTGATACTACAAAAGAGTTTCGTGTGCCCTTATCATCTGAAGCATTAGACATTTTAAAACAAGCGCGCTCACTTTCTCGCAATGATTTCTTCTTTTCTGCAACCGGTCGCGGTCCCCTTGCTACGAAGTGTATGGCTCAATACATGAGAGACAATAAACTTGAAGCCTGCCCCCATGGATTTCGCTCTAGTTTACGCGATTGGCTCGCTGAAACAACCGATGCCCCCTATGAGGTCGCTGAAACTATTCTAAGTCATACAGTCGGAGGACAAGTAGAGCGTGCCTATCGTCGTACTGATTATTTAGAACAGCGCCGCGTTTATATGGATAAATGGGCGGCTTATGTCACGGGTCAATCTTAAGATATGGAGTGCATAACCCCATGATCTGTGGATAACTTTCTCTCTCTTCTCTCTCATTCTTTCTCAATAAGAATCATAAATTATCACATCAGAAATTATATGATAAAATATTGTTTTCTATAAATAAAATACCTTCAAAAATGAACCAAAATGTGGTTAATAAATAGTTATGATTTGTTACCATTTTTTGATAGAAAGGATTTTAGTATGACAGAAAATGATATTCTTTTGACAGACCGTGAAAGTGCAAAATTGCTTCATATGAGTGTCTCAACATTCCGCCGTCATGTAACCAATGGCTCTCTCCCAAAACCTTTAAAATTTGGTTTTTTGTCCCGTTGGTTACAATCGGATCTTATCAATGTCATCGAGCAAGCAAAACAGCAACGTCAAAGTGACGCGGCATAAAAAAAACCTTGTCACGTAAGGACGGACAAGGCTTTCTCAAACTCATCAATCTAGAGATAGCACAATCCGTCCTGTGACGCAACGTTATAGGATTTACAATGACAATGATGTGTTCTTTTAAGAATGCGCGGGGTATTACTTGTGCCTTGCGTGGGGTTTGGCATGGGCGTTATGGAACCGCCCGTTGCCCTGCTCATGATGATAGGTTGCCTAGTTTATCTATTTCTAATGGAAATGATGGGCGTCTTTTACTCTATTGTTATGCTGGCTGCTCTTTTAGAGAGATCATACAAGCGCTTATTAGAATTGGCTTGCTTGGAAAACAAGCTTATGATCAGACGCTCTCTTTCTCAAAACAGTTTTGTGCTGATCTCAAACAAGCAAAACAGAAAGCAGAGAGAGCAAAAGCAATTTGGCAACAAAGCCAACCAATCAAAAATACTTTAGCAGAAACCTATTTACGCATGCGGGGGATCACATGTGATTTGCCTGCTGATTTACGTTTTCATAGCAAATGTCCACACCCCTCTGGAGTTACACTCCCCGCGTTGATTGCTCTTGTTAAGGGGGCTGGCTCCTTTGCCATTCATAGAACCTTTTTAAAAGACAATGGCTGCAAAACAGATCAAAAACCAGCCAAAGCTATGTTGGGATCTGTCACGGGTGGTGCTGTGCATTTAAGCCAAGACAATCCAAAACATCTGGTCATTTGTGAAGGCATTGAAACCGGTCTGGCTCTGCTGTCTGGGTTGTTATCAGAGCCCGTTGATTTATGGGCGTCCCTTTCAACCCATGGCATGATGCATGTGAATTTACCTAAAACCAAAGCCCGTCTCACCATTGCAATGGACGGTGATGAGGCTGGTCGTAAAGCAGGTTTTAACCTCGCTGCGCGTGCCTATAGACAAGGCTTTAAGGTCTTTATCATGCAAGCACCCTACGGTCTAGATTTCAATGATGTTTTGATACTGAAAGGTATAAATAAATGAGAGAGAATAACAACAATATTGTCGATACCAACAATCAAAATGTTTCATTCAATGATAACGATAATGTTTCTTTAAATGATAAGACTTGTTTAGAAGCCATTCCTTATAAGCAAGCATTGCAACAAAATGGTTGGGGGGAATTAAAACCACTTGAATATACTCTCTTACCCGTCGAGCCTTTTCATGCTGCGCAAATGCCTTTAACTTTAAGTCGCTATATTTATGACGTTGCTGACCGTCAACAAGCTCCTCTTGATTTTGTGGCTGTCGCTGCTTTGTGTGGCTTGGCTGCTCTCATTGGCAATGGCGTGCGGATTGCTCCAAAACAACATGATGATTGGAAGATTGTCCCTAATCTCTGGGGCGCTCTTATTGG
>NZ_JBHIQS010000056.1:0-3005 GCF_042196685.1 Bartonella sp. AC329YNZD
ATCTTACGTTATTCTGGTCTTTAATTCCATATGAATAATGCTAAATTATCATTATAAATCAATATCTTGTCAAAGGCAGCAAAGTTTATATCGAGGGGCAGCTTCAAACCCGTAAATGGCAAGATAAAAACGGTATTGATCGGTATGTAACAGAAATCATTTTGCTTAAGTACAAAGGCGACTTAAAGCTCTTAGATGGCAAAAATGATGATAATCAAGAGCAGTCATCTGCTTATGACAGAAGCTTTCACAAACCTCTTGATATGCCCCATACCGTTATGAATGACAGTGTTCCTTTTTAAATAAGAAGGCGGTGTTGTGAAAAAAAATAAAAAGAGGGGATGCCCTAAAATAGCAGGGCAGGTAAGAGAAGCCAATGGTCGTATATCACGTTGCAAAACACCGCGTGAAGCCGTTGATAAATTGGCAATAGAAATGCGTGCAAAGCGCTTCGGTTTAACGCTACAGGAGGCAAAAAATCCGCTCTCTGGGTCTTATATAGGGCGACTTTGTTTGCAAAGCGTGCTTACTCAAGAGCAATATGACGCCGCGCAACAGTACCTACAGATAAGAAATAATTACCTTTGTGCAAAAGGCTTGCCTAATGCAATTTATGACGAAATGCCGTCATCATCTGATGATAAGGCAAGAGATAAATGGGTAGCATTTGCAACAGAGCAGTTTATCAACACGCAAGAGGCACTAAAAGAAGCACAATGCCTTTATAGACAGTATAATCTTCATGCTGCGCTACAGTATCTCGTTATAGAAGATCAAATGCTACCACACCTTGTGAATTCATTACGTGTTGCTCTTAATGCGCTTCAGAAACATTTTGATCGTTAAATGACAATCTCTATTACGGTTTCATTATATTGTATATCGTTCGTAAGTTTCTGCAATATTCAATGGGTTCCTTTAACCTTTTATGATCATTTTCTTTCATGTCAGATACTATGTTATTTACTTGTTCTTTTCTGAAATCGTAACGCTTAATAAGTTTTTTTGCATAATAAATCATTGGATCTTTGTCATCATTGACCACGTCGTATGCCCACATAAAATCGCTTTCACTCCAATTATATTCATCGCGTAAACGCTTTATTACATTGGGTAGATCCATTTGCGACATCTCCTTATTATAATCACCCCGCAATAAACTCATAAAGGATGCACAACCAACAACTGATATGTGACGATACAATATATCTTCCTGTTTAAAAAATGAATATTTTGTGCCCATGCTGAGTGAAAGTTCTTCTGCTTTGCGTATCTTTTCAGAATGCATAGAGCCAATATATGATTCACTTACGTATTTGTTGTAAAGTTGATTATACTTCTCTTTAGTATCTACACTTGTAAACATACGCGTCAATTTGTCTATAAATCCAAATGACGCTGATGCAGGTAGCGCTGATATAGAAAAGAAAGCTATAAATGTTATGATGCGTGTTATGGATAATGATTTCATCATTTTGAACCCTTAATTATTCATAAGTGCTGTATTATTCATAAGTGTTGTTTAACTGATTCCCTTTGAATATATCAATATGTGTTATTTTTATGTTGACAAAGTGTAGCAAATCGTATTTAATGACATTACTGTATTTAGGCGTATTGTGTCTGGAGAGGGAAATGTACAGTCGAAAATCCCCGCAAATGCGGGGTTTTTTATTATCTGGAGGGTGTATTTTATGACATCACAAAATACAGAACAGATTTCTCAAACAAAGAAAAAATATAAACCTCCTAAGGCAGGAATGGGGCGTGTCAAAGGCGTTCCAAATAAAGTGACGCGCATTTTAAAAGAAGCAGTGGTTAAGGCTGCTGAGAATGCTGGGAATAAAATTGGCAAGGATGGTTTGATCTCTTATTTGGAAAAGCAGGCTATGGAATGCCCCGCTGCTTATTTAGCGTTGCTTGGGAAGGTGTTGCCTTTGCAAGTGACGGGGGAAGATGGGGGCGCGATTAAGATCATAGGGCGTGTAGAAATTGCTCCTTTAACAATGAATGACGACAAGACAGATTAAGATTGTACCAAAACTCATTCCTATTTTTACAGGGGATGCTTTGGTACGCGCGGCTTGGGGTGGACGAGGGTCTGGAAAGACAAGATCATTTGCCTTGATGGCTGCTTTAAAAGGCTATCAATTTGGTATGCAGGGGATATCGGGGACCATTCTTTGTGCACGTCAGTTTCAAAATTCGCTAGCAGAGAGTTCATTGGAGGAGATTAAGCGCGCCATTGAAGCCCATGATTTTTTAAGGGACTATTACAAGGTTGGGGAGTCGTCGATTAAGTCGATAGATGGTCGTATAGCCTTTCAGTTTTCTGGTCTGGACCGTAATATTGCGAGCATTAAATCGATGGGTCGTATTTTGCTCTGTTGGGTTGATGAGGCAGAGCCCGTGACAGAGACGGCTTGGCAGACGCTTATACCGACTTTGCGAGAAGAGGGAGAGGGGTGGAGAGCAGAGTTATGGGTGACATGGAACCCGTTGCGAGAGAATGCCCCCGTTGAGAAGCGGTTTCGCTTTTCAGACAATGAAGCCATTAAGCGTGTAGAGATCAATTGGTCAGACAATCCGAAGTTTCCTAAGATCTTGAATGAAGCGCGGCTTGATGATCTGAGAAACCGTCCAGAGACCTATAAGCATATATGGGAGGGGGCTTATCTTACAGCAGTTCAAGGCGCTTATTATCAGAGGGAAATGTTGGCAGCCGAGCAGGAGGGGCGGATAGGGCGTGTTGCGCGTGACCCTTTAATGCAGATACGCGCTTTTTGGGACATTGGGGGCACGGGTGCTAAGGCAGATGCCACAGCGATATGGATAGCACAATTTGTTGGTAGGGAGATCAGAGTGCTTGATTATTACGAAGCACAGGGACAGCCGTTATCGGAACATATCGGTTGGTTGCGTCAAAACGGTTATGAGAAGGCATTGATGGTGTTACCCCATGATGGTGCGACGAGAGACCGTGTGCACAATGTGAGTTTTGAGAG
>NZ_JBHIQS010000057.1:0-2819 GCF_042196685.1 Bartonella sp. AC329YNZD
TGGGGGTGATTTGCCAAGAAGTGTATTGAGTTGTGAACCTTTGATAGATGAGGTAAATGCGAAAATCAAAAAACGTACAGAGAAAGATCAGTTGATTTGTGAGATTAGAGATAATGGTGAGAGATGTTATTCACAGGCTTATGATATAGGCAGTGAACTAGAAAAAGCACTTGATATTCAATTAGGTAATTATCAAAATGAAAAAAAGTGAAAAAAATAAAAAATACGTATTGACTTTAAAGAAAAGGTCGTTTATTAAGGTTGGCAAGTGCTGAAAACACTTAACGATAAGCGGTTAAACCACGTAAGGTTTTTCCCATTTCTTAAAATACTGACTTTCTTTTATGCTGTCTCTAGCATATAACGATTTTGTCGGGTGTGGTCGCACCATACAATACTCTTTATGAGAAAAGTGTGACGACGGACTTATCGCCGTGTTTTCAACACCCGGCGCCCTTATAGGGTGTCAATTGAAAACTTTTTTACGATAAGGATTACTAGCATGAACGCTACAGTTACAAATCAAGAAACTTCCTTTTTTATTACAGATGATAATGGCTCTTTTAAAAAGAGAGAGTTTGCAAAAAAATACGAATTTACAGGCGAGACAATAGAGGTTGGCTTTAAAACGCTTCATAGAATTAGAGCTTTAAGAGATTTTGGAAATGTCAAAAAAGGCGACCTCGGCGGTTTTATTGGCAGTGAATACAATTTATCGCATCATGGCAATTGCTGGGTTGCAGGTAATGCCAAGGTTTATAGCAATGCACGTGTTTACGATAATGCCGTTGTAAGTGGGTATGCGCATGTTAATGTGGAAGCTTGTATTTATGAAAACGCCCGTGTTTATGGCAAGGCTGTTGTAGGTGGCTTTGTTTATGGAAATGCTGAAGTTTATGGTTTTGCACGTATTTATCCTCGTGCAAGAATTTATGGGAATGCGCACGTTCATTATAATGCTTGGGTTTTTAATGATACGCATATTTTTGGTAATGCCAAGCTTTCTGGATATGCTTGCATTTATGCTGATGTAAAAGTTTATGGTAATGCCAAGGTTCTAGGTTTTTCAAAACTTTATAAAAATGCACACGTTCATGGGAACGCTGTTATTGAAGGGCATGCTGAAATTCATGGGATTATTTATGGTAATGCAAAAATATCAGGTTATTCAAAAATTTATGGGAAGGTTTCAGGCAAGGCAAAATTAAGAGAGTGTGATTTTGTTCATAGGGAAGGTGAGGTTTATAGTGGCAATAAAGTCATATATAACTCGAATAATATTTTAGAAAAAGCAGCATAAGACAGCAGCGGCGCGGCGGGGGCGCCCCTCTTTAAAACTCTTTCATTCAAAAATTTTCTTTAAAAGGCATTTCACTATGAAAAAAACATATGAACTTATTGATCTCATAACACGCAATAAAGAAGAAGAAAGTGAAAATCATAATCTCTTTGCTCTTAAATGGACGATATATGATCAAAGCCTTCATAGTCCTTTACGTCCTGAGAATGAAAAGCAAGTACCTAGAAAATATGAATTAACAAGTGAGACAAGGGAATTTAATGGACATATATTACACCGTATTAGAGCCATTAAAGATTTTAAACATTTTTTTGGTGATAATAATAACTTTTGTATAAAAGCAGGTACCTTAGGCGGTTTTATAGAAAATGAAAGCAATTTAGATCATCGTTATGGTTGCTGGGTTAGTGATGATGCTATGGTTTACGGTGGCGCACGTGTTGTAATGGATGCTCTTGTGTACGGTAATGCTGTTATTTATGAACAAGCGTGTATTGGTGGGCATGCACATATTTATGACAATGCACAGATTTATGGTAAAGCCAAGGTTTGTGGTACTGCTCATATTTATAACAATGCGCATATTTATGAAAATGCTTGTATTGATTTTAGAAGCCATGTTTATGAAAATGCTCATGTTTATGGCAATGCAGAAGTTGGGTTTTCTCATGGTGAAGATAAACCTGAGATTTATGGCAATGCACGTGTTTATGATAATGCAATAATTGAAGACAATGCTAGGATTTATGGGAATGCACAAGTTTACGGGCGCGCTCGTATTAGAGAGAAAGCTAAGGTCCGTGATAATGCACAAGCATGTGGAACGTTAGATCTTTTAAACGATGCGGTTTTAGCGGGTGATAAAAAACTCACAAGAGGTTATAGAGATTTTATTGGCAAAACTAAAATCACTAAATTTGGTCATTTTAAAATAATAGAAAAAATACACAAAGTTGTTTAATAGGCGGGCTGCTTTATAGCAAAAAAAGCCGTGTCCTTTTAAGACACGGCTTTTATTATCAAAACAGCTAGCGATCTAAATAAACGATTAAAGTAACCAATCGAAATATAAAAGAACATCTCTTTATTGCACAAAACGTATCAAAACGCAATAAAAAACAGCTTTTAAAGCTTAATCTTTTACATAAGAATATTGTTATTATTTATTGAAAACATTGTAAAAACACATAAAATATGTTATGATCTTTACATCATTTAATGGAACTTACAAACATGCTTAATAAAGTGATTTTAATTGGCTATCTAGCAGCAAAACCCGAGTGTAAAACAATGTCATCCGGCGCTGAGGTGGTCAATTTTCGAATGGCAACGTCTGAGAGCTATACAGACAAGGCAACCAATCAAAAAGTAGACAAAACCGAATGGCATTCCATTGTGGTGTTTAATCCACATCTTGCAAAAATAGCACTCCAGTATCTCAATAAAGGCGGATTCGATATAATATCAAAAAACACAATAAAGTCAATATGTTGTTTGCAATTATTTTATATGAATCCAC
>NZ_JBHIQS010000058.1:0-2612 GCF_042196685.1 Bartonella sp. AC329YNZD
TCAGTTAGGTTCCTTTGGTTCTTCTTTGGAAGCAGGGGTTGGGTTTAATGCCCGTCTCTCAACAAAACTTTCTCTTCATGGAGATGTTACTTATCAGCATAGATTTAAGAAAGTTGGTTTTTCCGGAGCGATTTTTTCAGGTGGTTTACGCTATCATTTTTAGATGCCTATGAAATATAGAGTAATTTTTACATAAGTTATAAAGTGTTTTGAGAAGTATAAAATGAATATTAAGTTTTATACTTCTCATTGTTTGTGTGTTTAACTTAATATTATGGGGAATATTTTTTATTTTTAACTAACAGGGGGAGAAAGGCAAATTGGGAATAAAGTTATGGTTAATGTATTAAGCGGGTATAAATTTTTATTTATTACAACAGCTATTGTTTCTTTTTTGCCAATCGTGAGTGTTAATGCGAATCCTAATAATTTAGGAACTTCCTGTAATGTATCAGGGAGTTTTTTTACGTATAGCGATAGTAAAAAACATACGATAAGTAATAAAAATTATATTCCTTCTGTCTCTTCTCTAGATGATTTTATTGCTGTCTTCTCTATAGAAAAAGAGGGAACTGTTTTAAATTTATTAGAGACAAATATTATCTTGCATAGGCCAAAGCAGTCATTTTTATATAGTGCATCTGTAAAAGATGATGGCAAGCTTGTTCTAACCAATTCAAATATTAAGGATATGTCCGGTTTTCGTGTTCAGAACGGGCAAGTTGTGATGAATAGAGGGAAGATTGAAGGTAGTTTGCAAGCTGTATGTGCAGAAGGAAAAAAAACCGATATTGCTTTAGTGAGCGTAAATATTGATATTGTATCAGATAACTTGAATGCAAAAGAGATTGGATTTGTTAGTAGTTCTGATGCATTCGTTAGGATATCAGGCAGTACTATTACTTTTAATGAGATTGTTGCGTTTTCAACACAATTTGGGGGAAAATATCTTATTGATACAACCAATATTCAGGGCAAAGGTAAGAAACACACGATTGTAGTTGATAATGAAACTATTGATGAATTTCCAAGAGCTTTTGACATATCACAGGGTGGTAATGTTCATTTGCGTGGTGATTCTATTCAGCTGACTGATATGCATGGCTTCTTGATTACGAATTTTGCAGGTTATGCAGATGCTGAAGGTAAGTTGATTCAAGAATACGCTTCATCAAATGCGTTTAAAAAGACAAGTATTAAGATAGAAAAAAACAATATTTCTGTTCAGGGTGAGGGAGTATACGGTCTGTATTTTTATGGATTAGGTCCAGATGTATGGGGTGATATGTTTAAGGTAGGGAGTGAAAAACTTTCAAAAGTAGAAAAAATTGTTTGGGGTGAAGCATCTTTGCATTTGTCACAGACAACTTTTTCAGTTCCTGATGGTATTGCCATTTATAGTACGGGAGATGATATTTATGGAGCTGAAGCTACCATTGAATTAACAGAAAGGACAAAGATCTCTGGTGATTTATTGTTAAAGGCTCAAAATAATTCTTCTCTATTGGTGAAAGCAAAGAATTCTACCCTTACAGGGGGTATTCGTGTTGAGGATGTATCAACTGTTCACTTAGAATTAACACATGGCTCTGCATGGTATCTCACCAAAAGGAAACATACAGATTTGCAGGAATCTCTTCCTGTAGATTCATTACTTTCGTCTATAAGCATTTCTGATAGCACAATTTTTTTTGATAAATTTATATCTCAAGATTATCAAACGCTATATATTGGAAAAGTATATATTGAGAAAGGAAGTAATCTAAATGACATAAATCCAATAGATGGGATACAATATGATAAAGACGCTTATAATGCAAAGGGAAATGTGCAGATTAAGATGAGTACGTTTGTGAATAATGACGGCTCGTTTAATCCGCAAAAAACTGATCGTATTTTGATCTACGGGAATGTTTTGGGAAGTACACTGCTCATGATGGAGAAATTTTCCAAAACCTTAGAAGGAGAAGCTGGCAATAAAGGGAGTCAAAGTATTTCACTTGTTCAAGTTGCTGGGACAGCAGAGGAAAGTTCTTTTAAGTTAGCCAATAGTTATACTACAGTGAATGGATTTCCTTATCAATATAAACTTCGTGCCTATGGTCCAAGTTCTTCTTCTGGAAATGCAGATCCAAAGAATAGATTGGTTGTTGGAGAAGGGGATTTTTGGGATTTTCGTCTCGAAAGTGTTTACATTGGTCCTGAATTAGATTCTTCTGAAACTGCTTCTAAGCCAACGTCTACAGTTTTACCTCCTCAATCTGAGGAAGAGACGGTTCCTTCTAAACGACCAACAGAGACTATTTCACCTGAACAACCCCCTTCTGTTGAGCCTCCACTTATACCATTTACACCTTCTTTGCCTGAGGGATCTGAACCGTCTGAAACATTTATCCCTACGGATTCGACGCTGACTCCTTCTGCACCAGTTCCGTCTCCCTCTGTACCAACAGTTCCAGAAAATCCTTCTGCTGTGCCTATGCCTGCACCATTTGTTCCAGTTGAGACTTCTACAGATGAGGCTATGCCATCTAAGCCCTCTGTTCCGGTATCACCTTCATCTCCAGATTCTGTTCCTTCTGCTTCTTCCCCTGTTGAACCAAAGCCTTCTG
>NZ_JBHIQS010000059.1:0-2386 GCF_042196685.1 Bartonella sp. AC329YNZD
AAAATCCGTTCCTGTTCATTAATTTGCGGCGGCGTATTAACCCCATTGACCAAATCAACAGCCCGCCGTAAATCCCCCTCAACCTGTTGCAAAGCAATTGCCACACGCCGTTGCGCAACCGGCTCCATCTTCGCCAACTTCAACAACTGCGCTTGATTATCTGCCAAGGCTGTCCCCCGCAAAACAGAGCGTAATTCTGGCTGTAAATGTCGAGAAATGCTGTTAAGACGTCTTACTGATTTTGGAGACAAACCAATGCGGTCCGCCACATGTTTGGCAAAGTGCAAACTTTGCACTTTGCCATTTAAGTCACCATCATTTGGCAAAGGGTCAACTTGTCCCTTTGCCACTTTGTCCCCTTCACTCCCGATTTTATTGTGATCTGAAGTTGCATTGCTGTCCCTTTGAGCAATTGGGACAACTTGTCCCAATTGCTCTTTTTTGACTTTATGTTGATTACTACCGTCCCCACCACGCTTAATCTCCCCATACTTCTTTTCCCACAATTCGCGGTACGTCTGCACAAACAAGGCACGATCAATAACAGACAATTCATTGCGAAAGAGGTTTTCAGCCACTTCTAAAAGCGCAGCATTCTCTTTATCAGCCTGCACCACAACGGCATCAATGTCACTATAGCCCAAAAGCTCAGCAGCACGAAGCCGATGCGCACCAGCAATAAGCGTATAATTGCCCTCTTTAGCATTGGGGGTATGGCGCACCGTAATCGGATTCATCAATCCCTCCCGCGCCATTGATTGTGCAAGTGCCTTGGCATGCTCATCATCCACAGGGCGTATACGCTCCGGCACCACAATCACATCAAGAGCAAGCTTTTGAAACTGTGCCATCACGCCGCCGCCTTTCTGATCTCTTTAAAGAATAAATCCATCGCACGCCCCGCCCATCTTCGATAAGCTTTCGCAAAAACGGGTTCTTCCAAACGCCGGTTAATGGTACGCAAAGAACGAGCAACAGCAGTGCGTTCACGCTCTTGCATGGCAACAAGACGCCGCCGCGGCACCTCAAACTGATAATGCAAAATATGAATAACAATCTGTCGTGCTAACGCCGCATCAAATAAGCAGTGCGGAGGGTCAATAATATACCGGATTGGCAAATGTTTAAATCCACTACTCACCGCCTTAAAAGAACAGGCAAGCATAGCTTCCAAACGTTCAACTTCTGAATAAGGATTAACGATATCGCTTCTGGCTTCTGGGGTCCATAAATTACAAGCAGCAACCATAACCACCCCCTATAAAAACAATATGATTACCCCCTAATCGCCAGAACCAAGCCATCCAAACGGCTGTTCTATGATGCAACTCTATGCAATTTATCTTGCCTATTTCGTATTGATCTTTAGACATTGATAAACCTTTTCATCTTATGGTATTTAAATTCATGGCAAATGCGCAAAAACGGCAAAGCCGTGTAACGAAGTTCAAGCAGCATTACCGCGCAAAGCAGAATGCGCACGCGAATCTGTGTTGGCATGTTTTGCTGCTTTAAAAATGCGACGGCGACTTTTGGGGTAGCGGTCGCTAAAAACCTGCTCGACGGGCAAACCGATAAAATCGGCAATAGCACGTTCGGCTTTCTCGTTAGACCGTGTCCAGATATGTTGAACACTGGATGACGATAGTTGATAAGCTTTCGCGAGCTCCGCCAAGGTCATATTACGGCGGCGTAGCTCAGCTAAAATACTATGGCGATCCCAAACTTGTGTGGTTGTCATAAACTTCGCTCCTGCTTTAAACGGATGCTCCCACATCCGTTTTTTGTGGGGTTAATTGTAGAATATCTGCCCTCAATATCGGGCGGTAATAACAGTTAAAACCATTTTACGGGTTTGTCAACCCGTAAAATGGTCTTAATGGGGATTTTTTTGGCACGTTTAGAAACAGAACCTAAAACACCATTGGCAAAACGCCTACGTGAAATAAGACGAATCCTCGGAAACGAAGAACGCGGTGCTTTTGCCAAATCTCTTAATTTGGCAAAAAATACGCTTGCAAATTATGAGCTTGGTATAAATGAGCCACCAGCATCTATCGTAATTGCCTATCACAAAATTTATGGCGTAGACTTTCATTGGCTTCTCACTGGAGAAGGCGAAATGTTTACAGACATGGCAAAAGCGAAAGCAGCGGGTTTTAAACCACAAACTATCCCTGCTGGACTCATGAAAAAGCTCGGTCGCATAGCTTATACAACCTATCGCGATGCAAATATAAAACTCCCCCCTGAAGATATAGCGGAATTAGCGGCAGAGCTTTGTATAAAGTTGCAAGAGCTTGTTCAAGACATCAACGACATGGAAGAGGTCGAAGCGACTTTCCCTCTTCTTAAAATTCATTTAAAGCGTCAAATAGAGGCTGAA
>NZ_JBHIQS010000060.1:0-2291 GCF_042196685.1 Bartonella sp. AC329YNZD
TAGCCAATTAAAATCACTTTATTAAGCATGTTTGTAAGTTCCATTAAATGATGTAAAGATCATAACATATTTTATGTATTTTTACAATATTTTCAATAAATAATAACAATATTCTTATGTAAAAGATTAAGCTTTAAAAGCTGTTTTTTTATTGCGTTTTGATACGTTTTGTGCAATAAAGAGATGTTCGTATACTTTCGAATAACAAGATAACACTCATGCATTGCAAAACAGAAGCCGTGTCAAGAAATTAGCACGGCTTTAATGCATTTAAATTGAATAGAAAAAACTAGCCTCTAGTATAAAAGAAAGCCTCGTTACGTAAATACATAACAAGGCTTTCTCAATTTCTCAAGTTGTATATAAAATATAGTACATTATGTATAAAGTTACAAGCGTTAATACACAAAAAACCGTGTCATTTAAGGCACGGCTTTTGTGATATCTTTAAAGAGGAATATTGTTTTAACCTAAAGAACGGTTAAAATACAACGCCATTATGACGTTGCGAATTAATGGTAGCATGATACATTTAAAGATGCAATTTGAGAAAAATATACTTGCTTTTATACACAAAATATGTGATTTGTGAGTTTCTTATCTGTTTATAGGTTTTGAAAACAAAAGCCGCGTCTTTAAAGGATACGGCTTTTTTGTTAATTATTGCATATTTCCATAGATTTGCTCTCTTAAGCAAGCTAATCACTTTGGAAGTGATTTTAGTTGATGGTACGGTTTTTTCTGTACCATCATTTTTTTGAATAGTAATGGCTGTGCAATCCATTAATCCTTTTTGGATTTTATCTTGATATGGTAATAATGGGCCGCTTGGTAGTCTTTTGTAAACCCAACCATATCTTCGTAAGTAATCTGATAAATCCTTAGGCCTTACTTCCAATATTTTTGCAGCATCTATGATACCAAACAAGCCATCGGAACGTTTTAAACCATCAAGAGCTATTGCTTTTGGTTTGAGTGTATTCACTTCGTTTCTTAAGTTTTCTATTTGTGTAACACTTTCTAAAAGCAGTTTCTTAACAAAGAGAGGGTTTTCTAAAGCACTTGCTAAATCTGTTTTCTTTTCTAATTCCTGCCACCGGTCAATTATTTTTGCACGCAAGGTAGTGCTGTAACCTGAAACGAGGATTAAGCATTCACGCTTTGGAAGGTTGTAACAGTTTTGGGGCTTACCCTGTTTATCTAAATAGGTGGATCCAAATTTGGATTGACCCCCTTCAGGATATAATTCTCCTAACATTTGCCGAATATCACGCATAATATGCGCATGTTGCTTACCGCATAACTCTGCAATTTCACGACTAGACATCGTTTGAATGCTATCATCTATTTTGATTTGATTTACGTTTGTTAAATTTGTTTGATTTACATCGATTAAGTATTGTGACATCTTTTTTGCCTAAAAATTTAATAAACTTTAAAAAGCAGGCGCCCCGCCGCGCCTAAGCGTTATTTAAGCAGCCTCATTTAGGCTATGCACATTATCAAAAATAGGATTATAAATTTTTAGCAATGAAACTATTGATTCAATTGGTTCAGATTGACCGAACTCTGTCATAATTGCTAAGATTTTTGTAAAATTTGGAATTTCGTTTTGTAATTTAAAAAACAAGACTTTCTCAAGAGCAGCCATAAGTTCCACTAAAGAAATGTGATAGTTATCTTCAGTATCAATATCAATATTTTCACTATTAGCTTCTTTACACACTACCATCCACAAATCACATAAGAAATCTGTAGTGATGTTGATTTCGTTTTTTTCCATTTTAACACCTAGTTATTTAGAGTTTTTAATTGACAGCCCATAAGGACGCCGGGTGCTAAAAACACGGTAACTAGTCCGTTGCTTATACTTTTCCCTCGCGAAGGGTATTGTATGGTATAAGCACACCCGACATAAATCATCATACGCTATTCAAAGCATAAAAGACAGCCAGTATTTTAAGAAATGGGAGAAACCTTATCGTGGTTTACCTGCTAGTTATTAGTGGTTTTTAAGCACTTGCCAATCTTCCTAAACGACCTTTTCTTTAAAGTCAATACGTATTTTTTATTTTTTTCACTTTTTTTCATTTTGACAATTACGTAATTGTATATCAAGCGCTTTTTCTAACTCGCGATCCATCTCTTCACAAGACAAGGGATAACCCCATTCCCCATCATTCGTAATCTCACAAATCAAACAATCCTTCTCTATACGTTTTTTGATTTTCGCATTTACCTCATCTATCAAAGGTTCACAACTCAATACACTTCTTGGCAAATCACCCCCA
>NZ_JBHIQS010000061.1:0-2249 GCF_042196685.1 Bartonella sp. AC329YNZD
TCTTCAATGATGGTGTCTTTTTGATCTATTTGACCTTGTAGGTAATTCAAAAAGCCAATCATAGCCTTTGGACTTGAGTAATCGATTTGTGGTGTAACAACTTGCTTTGCACGCCGCTCGCATTCAATAAAATATTGACGGGCTTGTTTTCCTTTTTCATTACGCTCTACCATGGCGAGCTCTTTTGCCATGTCTAATGTGAGGTGATAGTCTATAGCTGTAACAGCTCTAGATTTTGCGCTCCCCAATTTTGGGGACCGCAAATCTTGTGTTTTTATGAAATCATTTCCCTCTTCAAATTCATATTGATGAATACGGTCCTTAATCCAAGTAGAGAAATCTTTCCCAATTTCCAAAAACGCATGTAACTCACGAGCGTTGACCGTTTGAACGGTTTCGTGTTTGATTGTATTGTGCTGGATAGCAATAGGCTTTTCCATTACGAACCTCATATTGATGGGATTGATGAATGAAAGGGGGCGCTTTTAAATGCGCCCTCAGAATTTAAAGCACATCACAAAGACGTAATTTATTTTGCTCTTCATAGGTCCCGTAGACCTCATCATTATATTTTTCGTCTGCGATCTCGTCTAAAAGTTCATTGTAAGCATCACTTTCGCGTATAAAGTAATGAACCTCACTATCCTCATGGAGATGTTCAATATTTCCTTTTACATATGCTTCTGCGATCTCTTCAGAAATGTCTTCACAGTTCTTTTCAGAAGGATTGATGCGAAAGATTTGGATTGCATCATCTACCTCATCAACAATGCTTAGAATTTGGCTTGCATCAAGTGGTCCAGACTCTGCAATATGTTGATCTTTATCGTAGGCAACTAATAAAATTTCATTGGAATTTATAAGAATTGGCTTATCCATAATTTTTCCTCCCTAACGCCTCTTGGCGATTGTTTGTGCGTGGTTTGTATAATTACTTATATAACTATAATTATAAAACAGCAAGCAAAAAATTATAAAAAGTTATATTTTTTATAAAAAATATTATAATATCTTACTGAATAAGAGGGGAGGATAATTAGCGATAAGTCCGAATCATCTTGCTGTAAGAACTTATTGGCAAAATAGCAAATATTTCTCCAACCCACACAATTTTAACATTCTTAATAGGTAAGGCATTCCAAGAAAGCAGATCTATTTCACCATTCATGCCCCTGCTAATCTGCTTTATATATCTTTTATTATCATGTGTTAAAATAACGGCTTCTTTGCCAAAAAAGGATTCTATTGTTTTAATTTGGCGCCGTCTTACGATAACCATATCTCCATCTTTATAGGCTGGAATCATAGAATCTCCTTTAACTTCAAAAGCAACCATATCATCAGGTAAAGCAAAAGGAATTTCTACTTGTTCAAGACCATCTTCAGGGATTTGTTCAAAACTTGGATCTATCTGTGTTCCTGCTCCAATATACCCCATAAGAGGAACAAAAGTTGTGAAGTGATTATCCCCTTTTAGTTCTTTATATAATTCTAAAATGGCATCTCTATTAGAGCCGCGTGGATCAGAATCTTTTAACCACTTAGACACTGAAGCTTGTGTTACGTTTAGCCGTTTGGCTACATCTTCTTGCGTTAAGTTAAACTCGGTCAAAATCTTTTTTAATGTGTTTATAATATTAGATTTATTACTCATACTTCTGCTTACCTTATTTTTTTATCGTTGATAAAGATAAATTTCATTGACTTTATATAACTATAATTATATGAATATAATAAGACAAAGCTGTAATTGGAGCTTGTAAATGGATCAACGAGAAGATTTTAAGAATTTGACTAAGTCAATACGGGGCAAATTTAATTGGACACAATCAGAAATGGCGAAAATGCTTGGTGTAACTCAAGCAGCTGTTTGCAAGTGGGAAAAAAGAGGATCTATCTCCGTAATAAATTATCTAAAGCTGCAAAAGTTGAAGGATAGTTCTAGCTCTAGTTCTGCTTTTATTGCTGCTCATACAGATAATAATGAACAGCAACAGCATCATTCACATTCTTAAACAGGCAAAAATAAAGAGATCAAATTAATAGATTACGCGCCACCATACGCGCACATATAAATAGGCAACAGCCTTAAGGGGGGGATTATGATCACTCATTTATATTTAATAAAAAAAGGGGATGCGCATGTCTAATGGTATGCCGTGGATAAGATTTCATTTGTATGACTGGATAAGTGGTACAGATGGGATGACGTTGGAACAACGGGGCGTTTATATAACGCTTATTGTACG
>NZ_JBHIQS010000062.1:0-2230 GCF_042196685.1 Bartonella sp. AC329YNZD
TTGAGTCTGAATGATTGTGATGCGGTTCGAGAGATCTTTAAGGATTTTGACTTTTTAGAAGTTGAGACCCTTTGGACCTCTGGTTTTGCTAAAAAACCACCCCGAAAAGAACTCTTGATTCGTAATAATTGAAGAAAATCATAAAAAGATTTGTTAGAATCAGAAGAAAATATTTCTTCTCTAATAGGACTTTTTATATGGTTACATCTTTTGGTAAAATTTTACGGAAACTTCGCATTGATCACTCCGAACGCCTCTTAGATATGGCTAAGAAATTAGATATATCTGTAGCATTTTTATCATCTGTAGAAATTGGCAAAAAATCTGTTCCTGTAGGATTGGAGGAAAAGATAATTGAACTCTATGCTTTAGATCAAGAGGTAGCAGAAATTTTGAGAAGAGAGTCGGATTCTTGTCGCAAAAGTTTTATTATAAAGCCTTCTGATACTTTCAGATGTGAAACTGTTGGTATGTTTTCTAGACTGATAAACATTATTTCACAAGAAGATTTAGAACTATTAAAAAAATTATTAGAGAAAGCTGGCAAAAAGAATGCATTTTGTAAAGGAAAGTGTAAAAATCCTATTCCCGAACCTTTATTTATTTATCCCGAACCTTTAAAAAAGTCATATAAAATCAAAAAGTTATAGCGCCATAAAAGTGCTGTGGCGGAGGGGGTGGGATTCGAACCCACGGTACAGTCTCCTGCACGCCGGTTTTCAAGACCGGTGCCTTAAACCGCTCGGCCACCCCTCCAAACTAGATATGCTTTTTGACAAACTTCTTGTAAAAGGTCAATCATTTTAATACGCTTTCTATAGTGTTTTTTAAGTTTCAATAAAAATAATTCTCCATAAGCTAATTCTTTGAGAGTGTTACCTAATCGTTTTATTTTTAAATATGGTAATTCTTTCTGGCAAATAAAAAGCAAGTAAAATAAAATAGTTATGTCTAATATAAGGGAATTTAAAGATTATTGATTCTATTATATTTTTTTGCCTCTATCCCTCATTTTTTTGAAGTTTTTTAATTGCCTCTATTGCGAGCTTTTTACGATCTGCGCTCTTTGTGTAAAGAGATGCCATAGCATCATTTGTCCAGCCAAAAAGTGCTTTCAATTGTGAGACCGTTGCACCAGAGTTAGCTGCGCGTGTTGCTGCTAATTTTCTTAAACCATGCGCTGATTTTTTGATACATGCTTTGGTACATGCTTTTAAAAACGCATGTCCAAAGCTTTCCTTGGTAAATTTTGTACCTTTTTTACCACAAATAAATGTTTCGTCACCAATAGGACCAGTTTTAAGGGTTTGTGCGAGTTCTGGTAAAATAGGAAGAAAAACATCTGTTTTAAATTGGCTCTTTTCTGTTTTGAGATGAATGATATTATCTTTTACGTCTTTCCAACCAATGCGAACAGCATCACCACGACGCAAGCCCGTATACAAAAGAACATCAATCCAAACACGTTCATGGGTACCGACAGACCAATGTTGATAATATTTTTCTATGTCTTCTTCTATCCAAGTGGGTAAGCCATTTTTGTTTTTGGGAGGGGGTTTTTTAACGCCTAAAGCTGGGTTACTTTCTAAAAGATCTTGTTCAATTGCCCATTTAAAAAGTCCATTAAGTGCTTTCAAAAAATTTTGAGCTGCTGCTGGCATTTCTTTGCGGCGTTCAACACCAGCTATAATATGTTTTTTTTCAATTGCTCGGTATGGAATGTTTCCTATGGTATCACATACCTTCATAAGGATGAGTTCTTTTTGTTTTTTTGTAGCTTTAGTGTAGCTATGCCAATTAACACTATTAAAATATTGTTTAAGCAGCCATGCAAATGACCCTTCAATCAGTTTGCCGATTTTCGGTTTTGGAGGGATTATGCCTTGTAATTCGGCAAGTGCGCTTTTGTAGTTGTCAACAAACTCTTGTGTTCCATAAGTTCCGCGTATTCTAATACGTTTTCCATGACCAATACGTACATACCATACGATTTTGCCATGTTGGGTAATTTGTTTAACGAGATGAGGGGGGCGTGGTTTTGGCATGATCAATTTTACATCTTAGAGAGTGCGATTTCGTAATATTCATTCTTTGACAAATCTAAAAGTGTGTCTGGGTGTGCTGTTGAGTTTGGTATTGGAATATCTGCTTTAAGATAGATAAGCAGTTCACCGGTAGGTTTGATTTCTATGAGTTCGCATTTTTGCTTTTTTGCTTCTCTTAAAGCTCG
>NZ_JBHIQS010000063.1:0-2100 GCF_042196685.1 Bartonella sp. AC329YNZD
GGCAAAACAACCATTCAAAATGTTGATGTTGGTCTTTTTGTCATTGAAGGTAGCACAATTAAAACGAGCAATAGCGCTATTGATACTAATTCTAAAGGTCTAGATACCCAATCCGACACTCCTCAGAATGGGAAGAAAAATAAAATAGAAGCAAAAATGGCTGCGCTGGTTGTAATAAATGGTGGACATATTGATCTGACAGATGTTTCTGCCACAGCAGAAGTTGCCGGTTTACAATTCGCAACTTTCTCCGATGATAATCCAAATAGCTCGCATGATCCACAAAAATATCATAGTAATGAGATCAATCTGACCAATACAGAGCTTCATGCTGAAAATGGCACAGGAATTTTCATTAGAGCTGTTGTTGAAAAAAGCATCGAAGATGCTGCTGCTCCATCAATCGGCACAGTCAATCTTAAAAAATCAGAAGTCCATGCTGACGTATTATTAGGAGATGGTATTTTTTGGGACAAAACGTCATGGAAAGATAAAGATTTGTGGGATGGTAAAGAGGTTAAAGCGATCTCCAACGGCACCTTCACATTAAGCGCTGATCAGTCTACTCTAGAAGGCAGAGCAAATATTGCTAAAGACAGAAATGTACGTTTTGATCTGAAAAACGATACAACATGGACATTGAAAATTAGCAAAAACGAAAAAGATGATGATGGCAATCTGCTTGATATCGCTCAAAGATCTCGTTCTGATGTTTCTGTGCTTAATCTCGATAATAGCTCCATTGTTTTTGAGAAACCAACCGAAGATCATTACCAAACATTGCATATAGGTTCTGGTAAACCAGACACGCAAGAAGTCTACAATGCAACGGGTGATGCAAAGATTTACTTCAACACGGCTTGGAGTGATGGTGCTGCAATAAATAACCAAAAAACCGATAGACTTTTGATCCATGGGGATGTCTCTGGCAACACATCAGTTTATGTCACGGGGCGCTTAGAAGAGAACAATATCGAAGCAAACACCTCTGCTGCTGCCAATGTCCGTGGTCTTTCACTCATTCAAGTTTCTGGAAAAGCAGAAGAAAACTCTTTCAAACTGGTAAATGGTTATACCACAAGAGGTGGCTTACCGGATATGTATACACTACGTGCCTATGGACCAGACTCAAGCCAAGGCAAAGCCGATATTGCACAAAACCTCTTTGATGAAAAGAATGAAAATTTCTGGGATTTCCGTTTGCAACCCGAACTGCTTGGCTCCAATTCTGGTTCAAATCCTGATCCTGAAACAAATATCCCTACCGTTGCCCCTGTACCACAAACAGCAAGCTATTTGGTCATGCCAAATGCTCTCTTCTACAGTGGATTAACCGATATGGCTAAACAAAACGCACTCTTAGCCAATATCAGAACATCTGTCTTAGGAAAAGAAGAGGAAAAACAAACCGGTTTCTTCCTCTATACTTACGGAAACACAGGAACCTTATCTTCCAAGCGTGGACCTCTCAAATATGGTTATGGTGCTGATATCCGCTATGCTGCTCTACAAGCCGGTGTTGCATTCGCGGCATTAGAAGGACAAAATACCACAACACATTTTGGTCTTGTAGGCACCTATGGGCGGCTGTCTTTCACTCCAAAGGATATGGATGATGTAAGTAAGAGCACATTGGATAAATGGTCACTAACAGCTTATGGCAGCGTGCAGTATGACAATGATTTCTATATAGATACACTCTTGTCCTATGGAATTCTAAAAGGAGATATCGGCAATGCTATCATTGGCAAAACCGCAAAGTTGAACGATGCCAAAATGTTGAGTATCTCCACCACCGTTGGCAAAGAATTTGCAACCGGAATGGAAGGCGTAACCTTCGAGCCTCAAGCACAACTTGCTTATCAACATTTGATGTTTAATACCATTGAAGATGCTGATAATTTTACCGTTGATATGAAAAATCCTTCTCAATGGTTGATCCGTGTTGGCGGACGTTTGACAAAAACCATTTCCACTGAGAACAACCGTCCTATGTCTTTCTATGGAAAAGTAAACTTGATCAAAACCTTTGGTGATGATGGTACCATCCGGATTGGCAGAGATTTTGACCTTGATCCTATGGGACCTGCAATTGAAGGC
>NZ_JBHIQS010000064.1:0-1796 GCF_042196685.1 Bartonella sp. AC329YNZD
GATAATGCCGTTTCTGCAACGCTTTTAATATCACCTATCGTTTGCTTGACTTCATCACAAGCATTCTTGCTTGTCTGGGCAAGGTTCTTTGCCTCTTCTGAAACTGTTTTAGCTTCCTCAGAAATCCCCTTGGCATCTGTGGCTGTACTGGACGCTGTATCCGCCGTGGCTTTCGCAGCAGTTGCTTCTCTCAACGCTTGTTCTGAAATCTTTTGCGCCTCTGTAGATGCCGTACTCGCTTTTTCTGCTAATCCTTTAACTTCTTCAGAAAGATTCTTTACATCATTGACTGAGGTTAGCGCATTGGTAGAGGAATCTTTAGCTTCTGTTGCTAACTGCTTGGCTTCTTCACAAACTCTCTTACTGTCTTGCGCAACTCTCTCGGCTTCCTCTGTTTTCTTCTGAATTGCTTCTGCTAAACTTTTGCTTACTTCTCCTCCTTCACGAACCACTTGTCTATCAGCTTGCAATGCCTGCTCTGCTGTTACCTTCGCTTCATTCGCTAATCTCGTTGCTTCTGATGCTTCTTGTTGCGCTTGCTCCGCTTTTGCCGTTGCACTATCTGCTGTACTTTTTGCTTCTAAGGCTACCGATTTGGCATTACTTGCCTCCTCTTTCGCTTCTTCTGAGACGCTCTTCGAAGAAATCGCTGTTTGGTTGGCTTCATTCGCTAATCTCTCTACGCTTTCTGCTTTAGATTTCGCATCGGTAGCTTCTCTTACAGCTTGCTCTACTTTGGCTGTCGCTTTATCAACGGCGCTTTTCGCTTCCTCCGCTATTCCCTTCGCTTCAGATGCACTTTGCGAAGCTTGTTCCACACCTGTTTTCGCTGCTTCTGCAACTTTCTCAACTGACGCAACAGATGCTTTAACTTCATCACAAGCACCCTTTGCCTCTTCTGACCTGCTTACCGCTGTCTCTGATTGTGACTTGGCATCTTTCGACGCTGTCAATGCATCAGCGGCTGTCTGTTTAGCTTCTTCTGAGAGTGTCTTAGATGCCTCTGCTGTCTGCTTGGCGTCTCTTAAATCCGTTAATGCCTTCTCTACTGCCGTTTGTACTTGAGACGCTGTTTTTGTAAGTTCTGTAACAGAAGATGTCGCCCGTTCCGATAAACCTTTTGCCTCTTCGGCAATATCCTTGGCATCAGCGGCTGTCTGGTTGGCTCCATCTGCCTTCACACTTGCTTGTGTCGCTACCGTCCTAACTTCATGACACATTTCTACCGCTGTTGCTGCTACTTGCGTCGTCTCTGTTGCTGTTTGGGAAGCCTCTCTCGCTGTTTGTTCTGCACGTTCAGCAATCGACTTCGATTCATCGGCTAATCTCTTTGCTTCAGTCGATAAATTAACAGCATTCTCACTTGCCTGCTTGACCTCTACAAAACTTTGCAATGCCGTAGCCAATGAACCTTTCGTACCACTTATTTCCCCTGTAGCTCTATCAAATCCTGCCTTCGCATCTTCTGCCATTTGCTTGGCGGCTTCAGATGCACTCTTGGCTTCTTCGGCTAATCCCTTGGCTGTATCCGCTGTATCTTTTGCAAGATTAGCCGTTGTTGTTGCTGTTGTAACCGCTTCACCCGTTTTGGTAACTTCGCTAAGCGCTCTTTCCGATACTTTTTTCGCCTCTTCTGCAACCTGTTGGGCTCCATTTGCACGCGCCATGGCTTTTTCTGCTTCTTGCCTTGCATTAACAACCTGTTCTAACGGTGCAAAAGTTTCATACGAATACAAAGAGGCTGTTCCTAAAAGCTTTGGAACAACAACGCTATCTTGCGAAGTCCCTTCTCTGAT
>NZ_JBHIQS010000065.1:0-1686 GCF_042196685.1 Bartonella sp. AC329YNZD
GCATCATCATATTCGCGCTGTTTTATATCATCTAAAAAAAAACCGTATGCTGTGCTGTGTAGAATAAAATCGTGAGGTATTTTGCCATCAAAACACTTTTGTTCACGTAGTTTGAGATAAAACTCAGCAATATCTTCAGAGATATCTTCGCAACGATTAGTCGTTGGTTCTACGCGCAAAATTTGGACAGCATTATCGGTTTGGTCGATAAAATTGATAATGTCCTTTTCTTCTAAGAAAGGACCAGATTTAGCGAGATTTTGTTCTTCATTTTCGCAGATGACTAAGAGAATTTCATCAGAATTTATAAACACTGGTTTATTCACAAATGCCTCCATATCAAAATATTTAAATACATTTTGAAAAAAACGCCTTGACATAGGTTTTTTTTTTCGGGGTATGGTGTCTATATATTTCATATTTAATGAACATCGTCAATAAAAAATTCATAAAATATGAAATTTTATAAAGGTAAAAATTAATTATGGATAACACAATGTTAGAAAAACTTTGGAATTATGGAGATAAAAAAGTGATGGCAGCTATTATTCTTTGTCTAAAGAACAAGAGTTTTGAAGAATCGTTAAAACAGCTTTCTGAACTTCAGGTTTTGCTTGATAATAAAGACGAATAAATTGTTCAGATTCTTTTATTAAAAAAGGTGGGATTTCACCAAAAAAATCAATAATTTTTATTAGTTCGTCCGCTCTTATTAATCTAGGTTTTATTGGTTTATTTTTTGCTGAATTATTTAGTATGTTGGACAAAGCAGATGGCAATATTCCTAAGTGTTTAGCTAGCATTTTTTTGCTGCCATGTCCATTTTTAGCTAATTGCTCCTTAAGCCATGCCTTTAACTGATCCGATTCCATAAGAGTAAGGCTCTTTCATGTGACATGAAAAATCAATAAAAAAAAACTGAATTTTTATCTTGATAAAATTCATGAAATATGAAATTTTATTGTTATGAAAAAAGAACCTGCGTATACCATAATAAAATATTTAGGGGGGGCTGTTAATGTTTCGCGTATTTTGCAGAAATGTAAAGGCGCTGTTTATCGTATCACTTACTCTAAAGAGAAGGGGGGTGCTAATGGATTATTTCCTTCAATTTATCAGGCGCAATTATTAACCTACGCACGTGATCATGGGATAGATTTGCGCCCCGAAGATTTTTTTTATCCTGAGCGCTTGCAGAGATTAATGCAAGAGCAACACCCCCCCAATGTCGAAAATTTGCAAGAGCCGCGTTGTTGATCAGACGGGCGATAGATTGCAGCATTAAGGAGATCAAAATGAGTTCGAATGAAATTTTATGGATAGCAGTGGTTTCAGTTTTGCTCTTAAGCGGAGTGATGTTTCGTATTGCATTGCATTATCGCGACCAAGTTAAAGCACTTAAAGAGCAGGTTCAAGATCTTAAGAAAAAAATGAGAGAGAATGAGTTTAGGTATTTAAAGGAAAGCAAGCAGACCATTGATGAATGTGATGCGGATCTTGAAGAACGTGACGAGGAAATTGAAGAACTCAAAGCAGAAGTTCAATCACGCGACGAGGAAATTGAGAGACTAACACAAGAGCTTAAACAGCGTGATGAAGTAGTAAAAGTGCCGCTTCATAAGAATAAGAAGAGTAAGAAGAAGGGGAAGTGAGGAGTGGATAAGATGACAGTTAAAAAGAAGTATG
>NZ_JBHIQS010000066.1:0-1679 GCF_042196685.1 Bartonella sp. AC329YNZD
TTATAATAACGTCAAAATATATGATGGACATATTTTTGGTTACATACAAATTTATGGAAATGTGATTATTGATGCGGATTCAAGAATTTATGGCAATGTAAAAATTTATGATAATTCAGAAGATTGTAAACAAACCATGACCGCCCAGAGCGGCGTCTCTTCACAAAAGGATATCATTCCTTTCTAGCAACACAAACAACTTTTAACACATGCGTGATTCACTCCACGGGAGAATTGCGCACAAATGGAGGAAATCAAGATGAGTGAATAAAAACACTAACTTAACAGAAATTGAAGAAACACATCATTTAGCCGTCGAATAAACTGCTATGGAACGCATTGTAAACAGAGCCTTAGAAAATAATATCGATATGGACCGTCTCGAGCGTCTCATTGCTTTACGAGAAAAAGAAATAGAACGACAAAACTACGAAAGATTTGTCAGTGATCTTTCAAATATGCAAATAGAATATCAAAAAATACAAAAATATCCATATAAACAACTAATATGCAACCCTTGACTAAGTACATTGATGCTGTAAAGAAGACTCTTGAAAAACACCGATTTGCTTTGTTTTCTCGTATCAAAGAACAGAGTTTAGACAATATAATTATAGAAATGACTTTGATGCATCCATTTGGGAATAAAATCTCAACAGAAAGAAAGTTTTCTTATGACACTAAAGGATGCAAATCAAATATACAATCGGTTGGTTCTGGAATCATATACGCACGCAGATATCTGGTAGGTATGCTTCTTAATGTCGTGAGTGAAAATGATGATACAGATGGGAACCCACCTATTAAAAAGCTTTTCCACAACAGATCAATGCAATCAGAAGACTCATAGTATAAATTCAAACAGAAGAAGAAATACTTACTTATGTCAACGTCAAAAAGCTTGAAGATATATGTCTGAAGAGCAAGCACAAACGGTGTTACATCTTTTGAAAGATAAACAAAACAGGTAAAAGGTAGAAACAGATTCTACTATACAAGATGCCGATCTAGCAACGCCACACGAACAGGGAACGGCGCTGTGAGATGGAGCAAAGAACAGCAAAATGGTTTCATGCGCGTTTAGGAAAAGTCACCGCTTCAAACGTTTACAACGTACTCAGTAAGACAGCTAAAGGTTTGCCTACAAGCAAATATGAAGATTAAAAAATGAAACTCATGACAGAAAGCTTAACAGGGGAAATAAGCCAATCTTATACAACACCTGCTATGCAATGGGGCATTGAACATGAAGAGAATGCCTTGATAGAATATGCGTTCATTTATGACACCAATGTCACAAGATGCGGGTTTATCCAACACCAAAAAATGGAAATGGCGGGGGCTCGTCCTGATGGGTCCATTGGAGAGGGCTGTTTAATCGAAGTCAAATGTCCACAATCAACAACCCATCTTCGTTTTTTTATTTATGACGAAATCAAGCCTTAATATATCGCACAGATGCAATTCCAAATGGTTTGTACAGGACGAAAGTGGTGTGATTTCATGAGCTATAATCCAAACTTTGTAGGCAAATCTACTGGTTTGAGAATGAAAATAAAACGCGTCAATCGTGATGAGAAACACATTGAAGAGATCAATAAAGCGGTCGAAATCTTTTTAGGGGAAATAGAACAAGAGATGCAAAAGATTTTGGCAAAAGCTGCTTAAATCTATGGAGG
>NZ_JBHIQS010000067.1:0-1604 GCF_042196685.1 Bartonella sp. AC329YNZD
TTTATACGCAATGTTTTATATGGCAAAGGCAATGATGGTTTCTTACAACGCTTTCAAATGCTTGTCTTTCCCGATGAGACAAAAGATTGGAAATGGGTTGATAGACCGCCCAATCAAGAGGCATGGGAAACGTATGAAGGGGCATTTCGTTCTCTTTATGATAACCCCCTTGGTTCACCAGAACACCCTCTTGTGATGCGCTTTTCTGCTGAAGCTCAAGAGATCTTTCGTGAATGGATGCAAAAGATTTTTAAAGAAGCCAAAGAGAACAACCTTTCTGAAAGCTTACAAGCGCATCTTTTGAAAATGCCTAAAACCATAGTAAGTCTTGCGTTGATTTTTGAAATAACCGAAGGGGGTCGTTTTGAAATCAATAAAGATGCCCTTCAAACAGCCTTGCGATGGGAAAAATATTTGTTCAGTCATGTCAAACGTCTTTATGCGGCGGCGGATAGCTTAGCAACAGAGGGGGCAAAATTGATTGTCGAGCGCTGTGATCATTTACCCGATGTCTTTACTTTACGTGATATTCATCAAAGAAGTTGGATCGGTTTAACAGATAATAGAGCCGTTAAGCAAGCTTTAGAGCTCTTATGTCGTTCCAATCATATTCGTCAAATATCAGTGGAAAATAGCTCTCAAAGTGGTCGACCTACCATACGCTATGAATGGAATCCTTTCGTTAAAAACAACAGCATCAAGCAATGAAGCCATTGTAATTTTTTGTTGTCCTTAAAACCTTCAAAGATCTTATCGTACCAACAGAGGGTTTACGAATTATCTTTGAGGGTTTTTGTTTTATCATTTTTAAAAGAAGAAACATAAAGAGTCCTTTTAACCTTGTGTCAAAGATATCCAAAACACAACCTCTATAGGTTTTGACGGGGTTTTGAGTTTTGAGGGTTGCTGCTATTATGTAAAAAAACGATAAAAAGTAAAAACATTATATTTCAATAGGTTAAGATTTTACAGATCTTAAAAAAACAACCTCTATTGATAATGCAATCTATAAATTCAACTAATAATATACGTTTTGAGGGGGGGTTGACGGTTTTTACACCTTCAAAACCTATAAGCAAAATTCGTAATAAAACTTATCAAAATACTCATTCTGATATTTTAAAGCACATATCAAATTTGTCTTTTTTTTCATAAAACAAATAGCAAATTTCACTACTTTGCTGATCTGATCTCTCTCATGGGCTGTGGATAAGCAGCATTTAAAAAACTTTTTGAAAACATTATCGGCTTTTTTAGCATTTTTTCCAGTTTTCTCACTATTCATTCAAAATGGATTTAATTAATTTCATTTAGATTCTTTTGAAGAGAATTAATCTGTATCGTAGATAGTTATGGAGTCTATTCTTTATGCTTCAACCTCATCATTCTGATAATGAACACGTCACGCTACGCTCTCTGTTGGAATTCTACCGTAAAAAGGCAAAATCACCCCGTGAATTGGGAACGCTGTTTGAAAACCTTGTAAAGGTTTATTTAGCTGAAGACCCGTTGCAAAAGCAAGAATACGAAAAGGTTCAAACTTATTTGGAATGGGCGCAAGAGCATGGAGAAAATGGAACTGATATTGGGATTGATTTGGTCGC
>NZ_JBHIQS010000068.1:0-1602 GCF_042196685.1 Bartonella sp. AC329YNZD
CTGATGTTAGGACCACATCTTTTTTATGTGGACTGGCTGAATTTCCAATCCTTTGAGGAAGAGTTTTCTGCTTCATGGGTTTGCCTAGAGCGTTTTGGTGAGGCTCCCGGTTTGCAATTTACTGGTTATGGCAATGACCCCAAAACTATCCATGGGGTGTTGTTTCCAGAAGAGTTTGGGGACCGGGTAGCCATTGATGCTATCACCAGAACCATTCGTGCTGCCAAGCCCGTTCAGATGATCCGTTGGATGAGTGACAATGGCTATAGCGCCATTCTCCATGGATCTGTGGTAATCACCAGTGTCACGAAAGATCACGACTATATTAGTCGCTCTGGTCAATCGGGGCGCATTCGCTATGCCATTAGCTTGTTACCGTTTTTCGATGGAGGAAAACCGCAAGGTCAATATCAGGTGGGACAATACCAAGAGGGATATGGTCAATATTCCCAAGGAGGAGAAACGCCATGAAGATACCAGAAAAGCACTTCGTGGTAGAGCTAGAAGATATGAGTCTCGATCTGATCTGCTTTCACCATGCCATGGCTGTGTTAGGGGACCGTTCTCAAGTTGGGGGACTAAATGGCTATTTAGAAGCCACACTGGAAGCCAATCCAGGTATTGCAGGGTATGGTGCTCTGTTGCCACGGGGCTTAAAGGTCATTCTGCCTGAGTTTGTTAGCCAAGAAAAGAACAGCGTGGTGAAGCGGTTATGGGATTAATGCGCACGCATCCTTTTATTGAGGTGAGGGTGGGGGATAAGCTTGTTCATGAGGTTTTTTACCAGCGTCTTTTAACCGCAACCATTACGGACCATGCCGGCAATGAAGCCGATACATTTGAAGCAGAGTTTGATGATAGTGGCCATGATTTAGAGGTTCCCTCAAGCAACAGCACTCTGCAAGTGATTTTTGGCTATGAGAACAGCATCAGTGCCTTTATGGGGCGTTTTGTTGTTGAGTCGGTGGTGAGTATTGGGGGCAGTGATGGAGAGATTTTGCGCCTTTGTGGCAAAAGCGCCTCGATGCGTAAAGAACTCAAAGAACAAGCGAGTGAACATTTTGATCACAAAACTGTTGGTGAGATTGTTGAGACACTCGCCAAACGCCATGGCTATCAAGCAAAGGTCAGTCCACAATTTATCAAACAAACTCTTTCTTATGTGATTCGTACAGATCAATCGGCGGTTGATTTTTTAACCCGTCTTGCGGACCGCATGCAGGCGCGTTTTTTAATCAAAGACCATAAGTTTTTATTTTTAAGCGGGGATAATTTACCAGCACTTGAACTTCATAAGCACGACTGTTCTAACTGGGAATTCACGTTAGAGCCACGCACGCAATACGGCATCATTGAAGCTTCTTATTTTGATCGCTCAACAGGGCAACAATGCCAAGTCAAGCATCAGACAGGGTTTAGCGGGCCTGTACGGCGTCTTCGCAGTTGTTATCCATGTCAAGAGGAAGCTTTATCTGCTGCCGCTTCCGAGTCGGATCGCTTATGTCGTGCTGTAGGCAGTGGTTCTTTGTCTCTTGCAGGACGCCCTGAAATCATGGCGGATCAACCTCTCATCCTTCAAGGGTTTCGTGGGCAAATCAATGG
>NZ_JBHIQS010000069.1:0-1574 GCF_042196685.1 Bartonella sp. AC329YNZD
AAAGATGCGGTTAATGGTGGACAACTTTGGGAAACCAATGAACGTATCACTGGTGTTGAAAAAGATGTTAAGCATATTTCAAATAGAATTGATAACATTTCCAATACCATTGCTGATATTGGTGATACAGTTCTCAATATTAATGGTAAAGTTGATAACATCAATAATAGAGTTGACAACATTGAAGAGGATGCGGTTCGTTATGATAGAGATGAAAACGGCAAAAAGACCAATAAAATCACATTAGCGGGTGGTGATGCCAGTGAACCTGTTCTGATTGATAATGTCGCTGATGGTAAAATTGAGAAAGGTTCGAAAGAGGCTGTAAATGGTGGACAACTCCATGATTATACTAAAGAACAGATGAAGATTATTCTTGATGAATCCAAGCAGTATACAGATCAACGGGTTAATAATATTGTGATTGATGCGATTGATAATACCGTTGATCGCGCTAAACAATATACAGATATGAAGTTTGACGTTTTAAACTACAGCATTGAGAATGTGAAAAAAGAGGCCAGACAAGCAGCGGCTATTGGGCTAGCGGTTTCTAACTTGCGCTACAATGATACACCTGGAAAATTAAGCGTTGGATTTGGTACTGGTTTATGGCGTAGTCAGTCTGCATTTGCCTTTGGTGCAGGTTACACCTCGGAAAATGGAAAATACCGTTCTAACATATCCGCAACAACTTCTGGAGATCAGTGGGGTGTAGGGGCGGGATTCAATATAACATTGAATTGATAATAAACAAAATATATAAAAATTTCTTTTCACCCCTGTCTCATGAGGCAGGGGTGGAATTTTTTTTTACGTATGTAAAGAAATATATAAATTGATTAAGTGATATAATGATAACTACAGGTCAAAAAACAGCAAAAGCTTACAAGATTTCAACAAAGCGAACTTCTTTTTCAAAATAAGATAATAAGCTTTTTCATATAATATACGTTCATTATTGTCTGCTTTAAGTTTTAAATCTAAAAGATCTATAGAGCTTTATAGATAGAAAAAATAAATATCCTTTCGCTTTCTCCCAAGCTGCAAATTTACTCAAAAATCTCTGATAAAGTAGAAGTATATCGTTAAATTTATTTCAATTTTATTGGAGTAGGTTATAAAAACAATATACTAAACTAACTCCGCCCTATGCACAGATTAGCTTTTCTATAGGAGCTACATGTCAGAAGATAGAAAGATTTGCTCTAATTTATCGATTACCAGTGCTGGCGAACAGTGGGGATATGCACAGGGTTTAGTGTAACGCTGAATTAGCAATAAAAAAACTCAAACCCAAAAGGTTTATCCTAGATAAGACGAAGCAAACAGATTTTAACCATCAACGCCGTTAAGTCTTTATTTCTGTTGATTTTAATGAGATGTTGGTGATTAAAGTATAAAGGGTGCAGATGATACAAAGGAGAGGTATAGATTGCATCCATAATTGAATATTACAAGATTTTTAGCGACACACTAAATTATGACGCTGTACAGTGCCCCTGCATTTCTTACAAGCATTCTGCTTTTATTGCAAAAATGACACACAAGAATCCATAATGACAAACTTTATT
>NZ_JBHIQS010000070.1:0-1421 GCF_042196685.1 Bartonella sp. AC329YNZD
GCACGTGCAATGGCTGGTTGTGTTATAGTAGGTGGGCGGTGTGCCATATCTGTTCCCCTTCATTTTAGATGCAATTCCCCCGTGGCGTGAATCACGCTGGTGTTTAAAAGTTGGTTTTTCGGTGTTAGAAACGGCTTATAGAGATACTATAAGATTAGTAGTTCGTTATTTTCTCATCTGGTTTTTTCTCTAGTTGAGATTCTTCTATCGTCATCAATCCAGTCGTTCCAACATACACATGCATCACCGTAAATTTTTGCATGACCGTAAACATGCGCATCACCGTAAACACGCGCCCTATCGTAAATGTATGGCTCTTCGTAAACTTGTGCATTGCCATAAACTTCTGCATTATCAAAAACGTGCGGTTCACCGCAAATATATGCATCACCGTAAACTTCTGCATGACCGTAAATGCACGGTTCATCGAAAACTTCTGCTTTGCCATAAATACGAGAATTGTCGTAAACCTCGGCATAACCGTAAACATGTGCATTTTCGTAAACCTTAGCATCATCATAAACCTTGGCATAACCCCCAACCCAGCAATTGCCATCATGACTTAGATTGTCTTCTTTCTCGATATAGCCGCCAAGATCACCTTTCTTGACGTCCTCCAAATCTCTCAATGCACGAATGCGGCGGAGCGTTTTGCGCCCAACTTCGATTGTTTCATCAGTAAGTTCATATTTTTTCATGGTTTATTGCCTCTCACCTGTTGAAATAATTTCATCATTGATGATCTCTGCGTTTCCCTGAATAAATGCTTCACCACAGATTTTGGCATTTCCCCCAACTTTTGCTCTGATGGAAATCAATGGAATGTCATAAATTTTAGCATTTCCATAAATTTTAGCTTTTCCACTAATAAACGCACCACCGGAAACTTGTGCATTCTCGTAGATTTGTGCACTGGCAAAAACATGAGCATGTCCAAAAATCTGAGCATTGCCAAAAATATTAGTTTGTCCGGTAATACATGCACTACCAAAAATACATGCATTTTCGTAAATATCAGCAATGTTATCAATATAAGCATTACCAAAAACCTTGGCTTTGTCATAAACTCTTGCAAAACCATCAGCACAAGCGTTTCCATAAACATGTGCATCTCCCAAAACCTTGGCATAACCATAGATTTTTGCATCATCACCAACCCAGCAATTGCCATCATGTGAAAGATTGCTTTCATTTTGTATAAAACCGCCAAGATTTCCTTTTTTGACGTCTCCAAAATTTTTTAATGCACGAATGCGGTGAAGAGTTTTTCCTCTAAACTCAATTGTTTCATCAGTAAGTTCATATTTCTTTTCCATGGTTTATTTCCTTTATTTGCGTACAATCCACCCGTAGCGTGAAGCACGCATGTGTTAAAAGTTGTTAGTAAATGGGTGGGGGTGCTGGGAGGAGAGAGCACCCCC
>NZ_JBHIQS010000071.1:0-1414 GCF_042196685.1 Bartonella sp. AC329YNZD
ATGACCTTTCAAGATCAACTCGATAAAGACGGGAATCTCATTGCTATCAAATGTGCTATTCGTCTCAAAGGCATTAAAGACCCTATCGAAGTCACCGAATATCTCAAAGAATGCGAACAAGACAAAAGTGAACCTTGGAAAAAATATCCAGCACGTATGTTGCGCCATAAAGCCACTATACAATGTGCTCGCTATGCTTTCGGGCTTTCCGGTATTTATGAAGAAGATGAAGCAAAACGTATCAATGAAACAAACCATAACGTACAAACGAAGTTAATTTCTTATGATGTGCTTATGCAAATCAAACAATTAATAAACATCACTCAAACAGAAGAAGAAAAAGTCCTTGAGTATGGACGAGTCCAAAAGCTTGAAGATCTTCCTGATGAAGTAGCACAAAGGATTTTGGATGTTTTGCAAAAGAGACAGCATGAAAAAGAACAATCTTTCCTACAACAAAAGCAAATAGAGGCGCCTATACAAGATGCCGAATATATTCACGTCCAAGATATCGAATATGGACCACAAGAACAAAGAACGGCGGTGTGAGATGGAACAAAGAACAGCAGAATGGTTCCAAGCACGCTTGGGTAAAGTCACCGCATCAAACATTTACAACATACTCAATAAAACTACAAAAGGATTGCCTACGAGCAAATATGAAGACTACAAAATCAAACTCATAACAGAGCGCTTAACAAGAGAAACAAGCCCCTATTATGAAACTGAAGATATGAGATGGGGTATCGAACATGAAGAAGATGCCTTGAGAGAATATGGCTTCATTCATGATGCCGATATAACAAAATGCGGCTTTATCCAACACCCCACAATAGAAATGGCGGGGGCTAGCCCTGATGGTCTCATTGGAGAAGACGGTTTAATCGAAGTCAAATGCCCGAGATCAGTAACACATATGCGCTTTTGTATAGGTGACGAAATCAAACCAGAATATCACGCGCAAATGCAATTCCAAATGGCTTGTACAGAACGAAAGTGGTGTGATTTCGTAAGCTATGACCCACGTTTTACGGGAGAATTCTTTCACTTGCGCATGAAAGTCAAGCGTGTTCTCCGTGATGATCAACAAATTGAACAGATCAATCAAGCTGTTCAAGCCTTTTTAGCAGATATAGAACGAGAGATACAACAACTCTCTACAAAAGCTGCTTAACCTTATGGGGGTGCTTTGTTCCCCGCATATCTACGAACACCCCCGCCCTTTCATAACAACTTTTAAGTCATGCGTGATTCACGAAATGGGTGAATTGCGTCTCAATGTAAGGAGAAAAGATATGGCGCCTCGTAAAGCTATCATAACGCAAGCAGACATTGCACGAGCTTTAAGAGAAGCAAAAAAGCAAAAATGCGAACTCATAGAAATCAAACCTACCGGTGAACTGCTTATCTATCT
>NZ_JBHIQS010000072.1:0-1375 GCF_042196685.1 Bartonella sp. AC329YNZD
CAAATAAGCCAAAAGAAAACTTTAAACCCCTTACAAGCAACTCCAAAATATGCATACATGGCCTAAAGGTATAGGCTTGGTCCGTCAAGATCGCAAGCTATCCACAATGGAGTTGGAAGTCCAACTCATCAAGTCCTGGCCCTCGATGGTCCTTCAACACCTGAAAAGGGGAGGTTGCAGGGTGAATTAACCAGTCTAAAGAAAATGAATGCCGTGAGGATATGAAAATTATCTAACAAGCCTCATTTCTATATGCTCACACACAATATGACAGGTTTTATCAAAACATGTCAAAAACCAACAGATGAACTGTTGTAGCCTGCAAAACAGTTATGCAATTCATAACAACATATGCACACATGCACATAAGCAACCCGGATCAATTCGAGTCCACGTCATACATACCATATAAGGTGTCAGTAAGGGAAAACAGGTTGTAATACTAGGCGCACGACCCATCCTGGGTACCCAAGCCTGTCATGGATGGCCTGTCCTACGTACTTACGTGATACACCGATTAACTTCGCGGGGTCCTACCCCAGCTGGATGCCGCACACCCATCCCTGCGCAGATTTCTAGACCATCAGCCCGTAGGCTCCCGGTCGCAAAGTTTATGACCCTTGGCCATAATCCTTATCTGACAACTGTTCCCACCAAAAATATACATATCATCTGTAAAACAAGATTAGTCCACGTATGGAACAAAACGGCCTAAAAGGCCCTCCACGTCATTTTTCCTGAAATTGGGCCAATGGCCCCAAATTTCACAGAAACTATGCCAAAAATTCATATGCTATTAAACATGAGTTTAATATGCTAAACCAAGCTTTTATGTATGTTTAAAAGCTCTCCACAAGCCCAAAACTGAAAATATGCAGTTTTCTGAAAATAGCCAAATGACCAGCTCAAAAGCTCACAATCATAACAACCAGACATAAACTCCATTTAGAAAGGTTAAAACCCCTACCTGGAGTACCCCAGTAGCTTTCCGAGTTGAAAAGCTAACTATCTCCGCAGCCAAAACCAAAGCTTCCCACAGCTCCGGAAATACCCTGTTTGCCTAGAAAAGGCAAGAAACGAAAGAAACATAGATTTATTCTATGTTTTCCTATAACCCCAAATAAATCTTTATCTAAAAATAAAGAAAACTAACCGTTCAAACTGTACCAAAATCTCTGTACGCCGGTATCTCCAAGCTTTACCCGAAAAAGGAAGGAGATAGAGAGAGATTGGGAGAGATTGAGAGAGAACTAGAGAGAAATCCTTCCAAACCAAGCTATGGCAGCCTTAGAGAGAGAGAGAGAGGGGCACGGTTTTGGGAGGAGAAAAGGCTGAATTTTCATCCTTTAAAGGTATTTAGGATAAGCTTAAAGCT
>NZ_JBHIQS010000073.1:0-1339 GCF_042196685.1 Bartonella sp. AC329YNZD
ATCAGAGAAGGGACTTCGCAAGATAGCGTTGTTGTTCCAAAGCTTTTAGGAACAGCCTCTTTGTATTCGTATGAAACCTTTGCACCGTTAGAGCAGGTTGTTAATGCACGTCAAGAGTCGGAAAAAGCCATGGCGCGTGCAAATGGAGCCCAACAGGTTGCAGAAGAGGCAAAGAACCTTGCCCAGACAAGCAAGAATGCTTGTGATGAAGTCAAGCAAACGATAGGTGATGTTAAAAGCGTTGCAGAAACGGCATTATCGACAGCCAATACAGCCAAGCAGAAAGGAGATGAGATAAGCCAACAAACCTCAGAAGCATTGACGAAGTCTGGTGAAGCGAAGACCTTATCAGAAGAAGCAAAGGCTAAGGCAGAAAGGGTGGAGACTATTGCGACGGAAGCGAAATCTACAGCGGCTACAGCATTAACAGAAGCAAGAGAAGCTAAGAGTACAGCATCTGAGGCGAAGGGCTTGGCGGAAGAAGCGCAACAGGGTGCAACAGAAGCAACGCGAATAGCCAACGAAGCAAAAGCAGCAGCAGAACGGGCGACAAGTGTTGATAGACAAGCGGTAAGTGCTGGTGCAGAAGCAGTCAAGAGCCTAGCGGAAGAAGCGTTGTCGAAAGCCAATGAAGCGAAAAAGGGAGCAGATAAGGCAGAAACATTAGCTAATGAAAGCAAAACGACAGCCGAAGAAGCAAAAGGTTTAGTGGAGGAAGTAAAGCAATCGGTAACTACAGCGACAGAAACAGCAGAAGATGCGAAAAATTTAGCAAAGAAGGCAACAGAAGATATTGTTTCTATCAATGCAAAGGCTTTAACAGCCGAAAGAGTAGCGAACGAAGTCAAAGGTAGTTTAGAAACCGTTGTCACGTCGGTTTCTGAGGCAAAATCTCTAGCAGAAGAAGCCAAAGAGCTAGCGGAGGAACTGCAAGATGAATCGAACGAAGCGAAGCTTGCTGCTAATACGGCAAAATTGACAGCCAATTCTGCGGCAACAGATGCAGAAGAAGCGCAAGATGAAGCAAGAGAAGCCAAGCAAGCCGCTGATCAGGCAAAGACGCTAGCCGAAGAAGCTAAAACGATAGCAGAGCAAGCTAATCAATCCCTTATTTCGTTTAATTTGACAGATACGAGTGAAAAAATTGAACTCTTTCGTGGTATCCTTCTTCATATTTACGATACTTTGAAAATAATGAATCTAAGTGTTGTTGCAAAGTTTTCTCCATTTCTTGTAGCAACTGAAAAAAGGGGGATTTCGGTTAAGAAAGGAACGATACTTCAATTTTCTCATGCGGGCAAAGATGACGACGAAAACCTTCGCATATATAAGACTCCAG
>NZ_JBHIQS010000074.1:0-1284 GCF_042196685.1 Bartonella sp. AC329YNZD
TATTTGCTTTAAAGGTAGACGTTTTAAAGCATGAAAGTGTCTTTACGGCTTCTATAACCATAATAGCCAAAAACACTGGAAATTACGGCACCTATCAAGCTTCCTAAAAAGCCCCACCATCCCATATTGGAGGCTGTTTTTGTGGCTTTAGTCGCAGTGTTTTTTGCTCCCTTGATCGTATCCTCAAGATTGTCTGAGAGTGTTTCAGCTCGTTCTTCAAGGGCTTTGATGGCTTTTTCAGTTTTTTCCTCTGCGCTTTGATAGAGTTGAACGGCACGGTTGGCTGCTGTTTGTGCCTCCGCACGGGTCATGCCATCCTTCATAAGCGCATTGATGATATCGCTTCGATTAAATTTTGTCGTGAGATCTTCTACACGATCAGACAGGCGTTCACCAAGATTTTTTAAAGTGGTGCGATAGTGAGACGGATCATTTTTAAAAGCTGTTATCGCAGAACCAATATCATTGAGTGCAGCCTGATAGGTTTGTTTTAAGCGATTAGCATTGAGAGCAGGAATGTCGCTTTTATTGAGAAGGGTGTGCAATTCATTGCCAAGTTGGTCAAAATTGATGCCATCGTCACTGTTTTTTGCAAAAAACTTTTCAAGACTTTCACTGTTTAAGTTTGCAAGTATAGGGGAAATATTGTTTTTGAGGCTGTCAACGGTTTGTTGGACCATGGAGCTGTTTTCTAGAGCGGTTTTAGCCCCTATCTTTGCTGTACTAGAAACCACGTGGATGGCTTGGAGGGTCATCAGCAATGTTATGAGAGCCCAAGTGAGAAAGCCATGAAGAGTCCCTGAGGTTTCAGCAAAACGTCCAGCTACAAAGCCTCCCAAGGCTAGGCTAATCAGTGTAACGATAACAGACCCCACGCCAAAGGAGAGGAAAGAGCCTTCAAATGGGGATGAAGAAGTGAAATCCATTTGGCTTAAGCCTAAAGCGGCGACTAGAAAAGAGAGGCAGATTGAGGTAGCAAGAGCCGTCACCAGTCCCGCAAAGATTGCGGACCATGAAATGGGTGTGTGAAAGAATGGATACTTTTCTTCTAGAGATGTTTCTCCTAGAAAATTGGTATCGAATGGTGTGTCTTCAGGAATGCGAGTTTCCATGTTTTATCTCCTTGAATATGCTGGAGATACAATGCCTTTTGGCTAATTATGTTCCAAAGTTTATGGTCAAAAATGGATAAATAGCCACTAAAAATAGAGAAGAAAACACTTTAAACAAATGTTTGTTATGAGAGACAAAATGTTAATATACGCTTCAAAAAATCTCACTTAT
>NZ_JBHIQS010000075.1:0-1249 GCF_042196685.1 Bartonella sp. AC329YNZD
ATTCATTAAAGAGGAATGCCATGAACTTCACGCTGTTCACGCAACTTTTCACTGAAATTGACAAAATAACAAAAACTTATGTCACAGATATTTCCTCAAAAGCAATGGCTACAATTACGCCCTTCGTCTCAATCGGGATCACCATCACTTTCATCATCTATGGATGGCTCATCATTCGTGGGGCTATCGACATGCCTCTCTCTGGATTTGTGAACCGTTTCCTACGAATAAGCATTATTACTTCAATAGCTCTTACCGCAGGATTGTATCAACCAGAAATCACAAATTTAATAACTCAAATGCCTCATGATTTATCAAAAGCGCTCATAAAAAATCCGCTCACTGATCAACAATTAATGAACTTGCTTGACAAAGCAGCAAGCCAAGGGTTTCAATATGCAAGTCGTCTTTTCGAAGAAACTGTCTTCTTCGAGGCTAATGGGCTACTTTACGGTCTTTTAGGTATCATCATCTTGTTGGCAACAAGCCTCGTAGTCGCAATCGGTGGTGGTCTCGTCCTTCTGACAAAAATCGCACTTGCACTTCTCGTAGGATGGGGGCCAATCTTCATTATTGCTCTACTCTGGCAACCAACTTACCGCTTTTTTGAGCAATGGATTGTACAAGTCGTAAGCTATACAATCCTCTTTGTACTCTTAGCTACCGTATTTAATTTAATGATGAATATCTTTGCAAACTATTTGGGCGATATGAAACTCGATTACAGACAGAATATGGGATATATGTTTGGAGGAGCTCTCATCCTGTCCATTATATCCATTATGCTGTTACTCAAACTGTCAAACATTGCCAATGCTCTCGCAAAAGGCATTGCATTTGGACATCTATGGAGACTAGATGGCATAGGAAGCAATAGTTCCCGTTAATATTCACTTTTAGCATCTATATGACAAAATAACCCAAACATTCCAATCTCAAAGTAAAAAATATTTGCACTGCAGCTGAAGTTTTCCATGAATAAAATCAGTTATGAAATCAAAAAATAAAATAAACACAAATTATGCACTTTACTTTATATTCAAAATTGTAATAATGACGAAAATTGTTATACTATAAATAACAATAAAAAAGAGTGGCCATTAAAATGAAATATATCATTTCTATAATTTTAATTATGAATCTTTTATCTGCTTGTGCACTAGCACCAAAACTAAAGCAACCAAATGATAGAAACCGCGTACCCATTAATAAAACAATCCCTGCCGAAATCAAGCGAGGAGACAGATGA
>NZ_JBHIQS010000076.1:0-1249 GCF_042196685.1 Bartonella sp. AC329YNZD
GAATTGCATCTAAAATGAAGGGGAACAGATATGGCACACCGCCCACCTACTATAACACAACCAGCCATTGCACGTGCTTTACGAGAAGCTAAAAAACAAGGAGCAGAGGTTGTAGAAATCAAGCCTACTGGTGAATTATTAATTCATATCAATAAAATCGTAACACCCAGAACGATAGATAATACTTATAGCATTGACGATTTTCCACCGCTTGAAAATGAACAAAAAGACTACGATACCAGCAAATCGTGTCCCTCTGTTGACGGTATAAAGTTTTAGCCATGCCAAAACGCCGTCCACCGCATCTTGTTCGTGAACGTACACGCTATGGTAAAGTTATATGGTATGTACGTATTGGTCATGGACCACGATTTCGGATTGAAGGAACCTATGGAACGCAAGAGTTTGTCGATAATTATACGCTTGCTCTTAAGCAAGCTCAAAATGGCTCCTCCAAAACAAAGAGGCGTACCAGACTCACAGAAGGGTCTTTCGATTGGTTGTTGCATCAGTATTTACAAAGCATGCAATGGCATAATCAATCAGAATCTACTAAAAAAGTTAAATATCGAATTCTGAATAATGTTTCTAAACATATCGGTAATCGTGCATATAAAAGCATAAACAAACAACACATGCTTGAAGCCGTAGACAGAAGGCGAGAGACCCCCGCGGCTGCAAAACATTTTTTGACCTCTTTAAACGGTCTCTTTAATTGGGCGGTTGATAATGCCCTTTTAAATAGAAATCCTGCCTTTAATATAAAAGCACCAAAATCTTTAAACAGTGAGGGATTACTGCCATGGCTAGAAGAGGACATAGACAAATATTATCACCGTTGGTCACATGGTACACATGAACGCGTCTGGATTGATGTTCTTCTTTATACAGGCTTGCGTCGTGGTGATGCCGTTCGTATCGGCTGGAAAGACGTCAAAGATAATATCATTTATCTCAAAACAGAAAAGAGCCAATTTAAAACAGATGTTTTTCTTCCTATTTTACCAGAACTAGAGGAAACCCTTAAAATTGGTCCCATAGGTAATGAAACATTTATTTGTGGTAAAGGTGGAAATAAGCTTGTCAAAGAAAGTTTTGGCAACCTCTTTCGTGAAGCATGTAATGCGGCGGGTATTAAAAAATCAGCGCACGGATTGCGAAAATTAGCAGCAACACGTGCAGCCAATGCTGGTGCGACAGTTTCGCAAATGAAAGCGCTTTTTGGCTGGACAGAAGATAAAATGGCATC
>NZ_JBHIQS010000077.1:0-1221 GCF_042196685.1 Bartonella sp. AC329YNZD
GACCGAGCCTTCTGTCGTACGGAGTATATTACCTTTTCTTTCTACTTAGGCACATGTATTGTTTGATACCAGTGCATCACTCTCATCCGTATCATCTTATTTTGCATAGATGTTTGAGTTATCTATTGAGTGTTTAAATATGCCTATCTATGTTGATACTTTGGGAGAGATTTTTTTTTGTATTGATAGTGTGTGTGTCACGCCCCGGTTTCCAAGAACCCAGACCCCGGGGAGTGAAATGGGATAATAACAGGAAATAAAGATAGAACAACATACTAAACCATAAACCAGAGATCAATATATACAAAGCCAGTCCAAGTCTAACTATCTATGTTTGAAGACAAGGCGTAAACAATGCGCCAAATAAAAGAATATATACAAGAATACTACAGCAAAGTCTAAAGTCCAGATATCAAAAATCCAAAAGCTGCAGTATCTCTAAGCTGGTCGAATGTTGGACAGTCTTCTAGCTAATGCATATGAGATCTCCGATCTAATCTGCTCAGGACATAATCCAAAGCAGGCGGTGAGTACTACGATAACATGGAAATAAAAGAATACTGAAAGTAAACAGTACAGAAAGTAAATGTACTAAGTAATCGTAACTTGAGCTGTGTCTGGCCCAAGCTACCATGCTGAGACGTCTGTCGTACATGCCATAGCAATCGTCGTGTCTCGATCTGTAGAGAAGAGTACCTACGCTGGGCTCTTCCCTACGGTGTCTAGTGGTGGTGAACAGATCTGTCAGTGATACACAGACTGCGTGCCTTCCGTCGTCAAAGGCATCCATCCAGAATCAACCAGCGTATCTGTCACAAGGACACCCTCGCTAGCTGACCTAACATCCAACTGGTCATATAGACCCGAGCAATAGTCAGCATGTCAAACTGCTATCCCCGCAAATGATGATCAATATCCTCTAAATAGGCTCAGATACGCACGTGTAATGTAATCCTACACATGCATCTAAACTTCAAATCTGAAATATAGAACCAGATCATATCCGTATATTAGATAAACGTCGTATACATAATCGTCTATATACATATCCGCCGATATGCATATCCGTATAAATAAAGGCAGTATTTTCGACAATAAAGTAATTCTACCGCGTATGAAATTAATCATACCTGACAACAGAAGCTGCAATACGAACTATATGACAGCTAAACTTGCGAGTCCAAACAGCAAGAACCTATACATGAAAATGCATCCATAAGA
>NZ_JBHIQS010000078.1:0-1197 GCF_042196685.1 Bartonella sp. AC329YNZD
AAGCACTCAACAAGCATTATTTATTCAATGATCTTAGAGACGATACCGGCACCAACAGTACGACCACCTTCACGAATAGCAAAACGAAGTTTTTCCTCCATCGCTATTGGAACGATCAACGAAACATCCATGGCAACATTATCACCGGGCATAACCATTTCTGTTCCTTCTGGAAGCGTAACAATACCTGTAACATCCGTCGTACGGAAGTAAAACTGTGGACGATAATTCGTGAAAAAGGGCGTATGACGTCCACCTTCATCTTTTGTCAAAATGTAAGCTTCTGCTTTAAACCGTGTATGAGGTGTAACGGATCCTGGCTTCGCCAATACTTGACCACGCTCAATCCCTTCACGGTCAACACCACGTAGCAGAGCTCCTATATTATCACCCGCTTGACCTTGATCCAAAAGCTTGCGGAACATTTCAACGCCTGTAACCGTCGTCTTAGAAGTTGGACGAATACCGATAATCTCGATTTCCTCTCCAACTTTGATAACACCACGCTCAACACGACCCGTAACAACGGTTCCACGACCCGAAATCGAAAACACATCCTCTATCGGCATCAAAAATGGTTGATCAACAGGACGCTCAGGGGTTGGAATATAATTATCAACTTCACTCATTAAAAGACGAACAGCATCTTCACCAATGCTTTTATCCTTATCCTCAAGAGCTGCCAACGCAGAACCCTTAACAATTGGTATATCATCGCCTGGGAAATCATATTTGGATAAAAGTTCCCGAACTTCAAGCTCTACAAGCTCCAAAAGTTCTGCATCATCAACCTGATCAACTTTATTAAGAAAAACAACAATTGCTGGAACACCAACCTGACGTGCAAGCAAAATATGCTCACGTGTCTGAGGCATTGGGCCATCCGCTGCTGAAACAACCAAAATAGCACCATCCATCTGTGCTGCCCCTGTGATCATGTTTTTCACATAATCAGCGTGTCCTGGACAATCAACGTGCGCATAGTGACGATTTTCCGTTTCATACTCAACATGTGCTGTAGAAATAGTAATTCCACGTGCACGTTCCTCTGGCGCAGCGTCAATTTGGTCATAAGCTTTAAATTCACCAAAATATTTCGTAATCGCTGCTGTCAACGAGGTCTTCCCATGATCAACGTGACCAATCGTACCAATATTAACATGCGGTTTTGTTCGTTCAAACTTGCTCTTCGCCATT
>NZ_JBHIQS010000079.1:0-1193 GCF_042196685.1 Bartonella sp. AC329YNZD
TATCGTCTAGGCTTGTTTGGGGGTGGTTCTTTAGCGAATTTTATGGGCATAGAGCGTGAGAATTTAGGGGGCTATATTGTAGAGCCCTATACCCTTGATGAAGGGGAGAATGTTGTTTTGAAAAGCACGGGAGAAGGAGAGACGCGCCCCGTGAATGTTTCTGTCCTATTTGCGATTAAGACATGAGGTTGAGATGTCAACGATCTATGATTGGTCGCTTAGAGCGGCGGATAATACGCGTTGTGATGCTTTAATTGATTGGTCAGAAGGGCAGCGTCCAAGCAGCGTGAATAACAGCGCTCGTGTGATGATGCAGCGTGTGCGTGAATATTTATCGGATACGAGTGGTGTGATTGAAAGCACTTTTACGGTTGATACTGAACAACAGACAACGTTGATAAGACTTGAAAGTCAAACGGCATTTTTAGCGTATAGGAATGGGATAGCGCTTTGTTTTAAAGCGAAGGGTAAGAATGTTGGGGTAACCACAATTGCTTTGAATGCTTTAGCCGCTCAACCTGTTTATAAGGCAACAGAATTAGGCATTCGTGCTTTATCGGGAGGGGAGTTTCAAAAGGGATGCATTTATAGCTTGATTTATAATGGAACTGGTTGGCAGGTTTTGAACCCTACGCCGGTTTCTTTACCGCAAGGACCGGTTATACCTGTTTGTCCACCAGGGACAATAGGGGCTTTTGGGATGCAAGTTTTACCGAAAGGCTGGTTGTTATGTGATGGAAAGGCTTATTTGCGCAGTGAGTATAGGGCTCTTTATGAAGCGATAGGGATCAGGTGGGGGAGCATTGATGATTATAGCAAGTTTCATGTTCCCGATTTGCGTGGCGTTTTTTTGCGTGGTGTTGATGATGACCGCGAGATAGACCGCTTTCGTTATTTGGGTACTTTTCAAAATGACGCTATGAGAAAGCATGATCATAGAGGTCAAACCTTTACGATTTTTAATGCAGAAAATCAGGAGGAGAGTTGGCATGGTGATATGACGATCATATGGGGGTATATGCTTAAAGACCAGCAAAGGTTGAAGCTCGCCGAACGTTTGGGCGTGAGAGCAAAGGATATACGGGTTCATCATAAGCTCGCCTTTCCCCATACACACATTCATATGCGTGATGTTTCAGTAGCAAGTTTTGGAGAACATGAGACACGCCCGGTTAATATGAGTGTTGTGTTTG
>NZ_JBHIQS010000080.1:0-1193 GCF_042196685.1 Bartonella sp. AC329YNZD
AAAGGCGTCAATGAAATATCATAGATAAACGAGACCCTGTATCAAAAAAAACATCTCACTTTACTCTTCTAAAGTTCAAAAAAATAACAAAAGCTCTCTCTCAACACACCGTGATAACAAATCATGCCAAAAAAAGACCTATGGAGCGGCTTTGGGGCTGGATCGGATCTCTTCTCAGCCCTAAAAGAACGCAATAGGACTCATAAGGGGTATGCTACTAATGAAGCAGAGATAGGCAGAGAATGCTTTCTTCTCTCTAAAACGATAAATCTAAAAGCTCTTCTTAATACTGGAAAATAAAAATAGCATCAATCTCTGAAAATAAAAGCAGGAGGAAACGTGTCGTAGCGTCTAAACGCATGGAGTGAAATGCTAATCACTCGAAACTCTTCTCACGTAACAGAGACATAGTCGAAAACGCTATGGAAAAAGGAGAAAACGTACGAGTGTGTAAATACCCGTAGAGTTATGCTGAGGAGATATAGGAGCACTCGCAACTCTGCCCTGCGTAAAAAAACGCAATGCAGAAATAGGGGACACTCCGCTAAACATTATGCCCTCTGAAACAACTAGAAAAAAGAGCGTAGAGGTGTATGTAATTCACACACAGAAACACTCCTCAAAAATTAAATCTAAGCTCAGCTTCTCTCTCTTTTACGATATCCCTCCCTTTGTCCTATGTGTGCCTATATATCTTCATCCTTAAAACAATCTGCTAACTTTTTGTAACAAAAAATTGCACATAATTCCTTGACCACCTAAACTATCTATATCCCTAAATACTAAGGCGGATTTTTACTTAGAAAGCTTTTGGGGAAAGCTTTTGGGGTACTGAGCCTATGCCTATGATCTGTGGGGGCAGTGCTTTACGGCTTAGATAGAGAAATAACAGCTTTTTACACTATCCTAACATACATAAAGCAACCTTAAGAGAAAAAACTCTAAAAGTTACATATCCCTATCCTTGGCGCAATGTACTATCTGTTTTGAAAGAGACATCTCACATTATCTCTTGGACATCTGCTCTAGCCCCATTTACCGTTTCTAGGGTGACATGTTCTTTAAAGAATTAATGATTTTTGCGATCTTTTTTAGAAACCAGCGTAATGAGGGAGAAAGTATGCCGTGAGAAAAAAAGGGGCAGCTTTTTGCTTTTGCAGCCATTGGTCTTGATGTTTGAACGGAAGCTGGCA
>NZ_JBHIQS010000081.1:0-1145 GCF_042196685.1 Bartonella sp. AC329YNZD
AGTTTTTGTTATTTTGTCAATTTCAGTGAAAAGTTGCGTGAACAGCGTGAAGTTCATGGCATTCCTCTTTAATGAATTTTCAATTTTTTATCATTTTAAAATACAGATACATGCTATGTGCTTCATTGGTATTGACACAATTTGTCCAAGCGCTCCCACCGAGATTATTTTGGATTTGATGAAACTTTTGTGCGTTTTTCCAGATTGTTGAGACATGTACAATAGGATTATTTTCATAAAATAGAGAAAACAAATGTTATAAAGAATTTTGGTAAAACCGTATGCGAGGCATCTGTCTGTGTAATGAATTAACTATATTTCCATAGATTTTGCGTTTTTGTATGTCGATAAGAAATTCTTCATTATTGCTTAAATTCCTGATCATTTGTAGCTTTAAAGATTCATTGTGGAGTAAGGCTAACATGATCTTTATGTATACTTGCAATTCTGCGACCTCTGACAAACTCCTTGTTTTATCTATATCATTTAAGAAATTTGTAATTTGTATAAAACGTTTCTTTGCATCCTGAAAAGCTCGCAAGCTTACGGCTTTAGAAACGATACCGCTATATTTGAGACGCTCGTTAACCATTGTACGTATTTGGTCGTTTGGCAACATATGAGGTCTTTTTTCTTTCATAATAACGCCGGCAATAATATTCATAAGTTTCTGAGACATTGTATCCTTGTTGTTGTAGCGCAGTTTTGGAACTGGATAGATAAGCTCCGGATTTTGAAAAAAATAGTCCATGTTATTTGGGGACATTAGTCTGTTAATTACTCTATTACCCATCACAGAATGATAGATGTCTGCATCTTTTGATATTCGCTTTTTTTGCGCTTCAACCTGTTCTTTTAATAATTCAATAATTTTCAGATACTCTTTTGCTGAAGTAGATAGTGGTTTTTCAGCAGGTGGTTTTTCAGCAGGTGGTTTTGCAGTTTTTTTTGATGCAGATGTATAACTATCATGAATTACTTCAGGATTAGGTATGGAAGTAACAAAACTATATGCTAAATTTGGCAATCCAAAAGCTATAATCATTCCTGTTATAATAAAGATCTTTCTCATCTGTCTCCTCGCTTGATTTCGGCAGGGATTGTTTTATTAATGGGTACGCGGTTTCTATCATTTGGTTGCTTTA
>NZ_JBHIQS010000082.1:0-1104 GCF_042196685.1 Bartonella sp. AC329YNZD
GAAAAGGTTCAAACTTATTTGGAATGGGCGCAAGAGCATGGAGAAAATGGAACTGATATTGGGATTGATTTGGTCGCTACAATCCGTGATGAAGGAGGCTATGCGGCTATTCAATGTAAATGCTATGATGCTTCTCACATAATTAAAAAAGAAGATATTGATAGTTTTATTGCTGCCTCGGGCAAAAAGATCTTCACCCGTCGCATACTGGTTGATAGCACCGAAACAGATTGGAGTGACAATGTTGAACTGACTTGTGAAGGACAAGAGGTTCGTATTCAACGGATTAATCTATTTGATTTGGAAAGCAGTCAAATCGATTGGGGGGCTTATAAAGAACAAGGACAAGCTGTTCTTAAAGAGAAACCGAAGAAAAAGCTTTTAGATCATCAGAAAGAAGCCCTTGAGAAAGTCTGTGAAGGTTTACAAGAAGCAGACCGTGGCAAGCTCATTATGGCATGTGGAACGGGGAAGACTTTTACAAGTCTTAAGATAGCAGAAACCATAGCAGGTCAAGGCAAGCGGGTATTGTTTCTGGTGCCCTCTCTCGCTCTTATCTCTCAAACAATTCGTGAATGGACAGAAGATACAGAAGTGCCTTTGCGTTCCTTTGCCGTGTGTTCGGATACACAAGTGGGTAAGCGTCGTAAGAATAATAAAAATGATGCTCTTGAATTTGATAGCTCTGATCTTGCCTTGCCTGCAACAACGGATGCAAAAGAACTGGCTAGCAAAGCGGGTAAGGTTTCACATGATCTGATGACCGTGGTGTTTTCTACTTACCATTCAATCCAAGTGATTTCGGATGCGCAAAAAAAGTATGATTTATCCGAATTTGATCTGATCATTTGCGATGAAGCCCATAGAACCACTGGGGCTTCATTGGGAACTGACGACAATGAATCTGATTTTATCAAGGTTCACGATAACAGCATCATTCAAGGCAAAAAACGTCTGTATATGACAGCAACGCCTAAGATCTTTACTGATGATGCCAAAAAGAAAGCCGATGAGATCAATGCTGTTCTAGCGTCTATGGATGATGAAGAGCTCTATGGAAAAGAGCTTTATACCTATACTTTCTCAAAAGCCGTTCAGAATGAA
>NZ_JBHIQS010000083.1:0-1103 GCF_042196685.1 Bartonella sp. AC329YNZD
GCGACCAAATCAATCCCAATATCAGTTCCATTTTCTCCATGCTCTTGCGCCCATTCCAAATAAGTTTGAACCTTTTCATATTCTTGCTTTTGAAGAGGGTCTTCACTCAAATAAGCCATGACAAGGTTTTCAAACATGGTTCCTAATTCACGGGGTGATTTAGCTCGTTGACGATAATATTCCAACAGAGAGCGCAAAGTAACGTGTTTGTTATCATACTTAATAGATTGCAGCATATTGTAATAAAAATCCCTTGCCTTATGAGATGATCAATAACCATCAAAAGAATCAAAACGAATTCAATTAAATGCATTTAAGGCAAATAACGATAAAATGGGAAAAAACTGCTAAAAAAAGCCGATATTTTTTTCAAAAGGGGTTTTAAAGGTTGTTTATCCACAGTCCATGACATGGAGTAGATCAGCAAAGTAGTGAAATCTGCTATTCGTTTCACGTATTCATCAAGACAAATGAACTATGTACATAAAATATCATAATGAGTATTTTGAAGTGTTTTACGAAGCACTAAAATAATCACTTTTGTCAGTTCAATTTACTGACACATAACTGACAAGTTTTAATCAATTCACATCATTGGTTATCTTTAAAGACTGTACTCTTGATATGAGTTATGTTTTAAAGATATTAACCTATTGAAATATAATGTTTTTAATTTTTCTCATTAAAAAAATAATAGAGGGTCTAAAAGGAACTGACAGAACTGACAACACTGACAAAACTCTTCCTATAAGGTCACTCAGATTATTATCTTTGGAGAAAAATTCCTTGATAAGAATGCCATTAAAAAGAGTTTTGCCTCTTTGAGTAGAAAGTTTTTAAAAAAAGTTTCTTTATTGTTTTATGCTGCTGTTTTTGACTAAAGGATTCCATTCATAATAAGTGCTAGGGTGTCCACTTGTCTGATGTGTTATAAACTTTTTTCGAAGATGATTAGAACAGCATAAAAGCTCTAAAGCTTGCTTCACAGCTTCTTTGTTTTTTAAAGAACGCCAACAGCGTCTATAGATATCCCTTGTTGTAAAAACATCGGGTAAACAATCACAACGTTCGACAATTAATTTTGCCCCCTCTGTTGCTAAGCT
>NZ_JBHIQS010000084.1:0-1093 GCF_042196685.1 Bartonella sp. AC329YNZD
ATCAAACAGCAGGCAGTCAAAGAGGTTAAGCCTAGCAATCAAAAGGAATTTGTCCCTTATGATGAAGAACTTACTCTCTATGCTAAAGCTGATAAGACAGTCCAAGCAGGTCAAGCAAGTATAGTCATTGAATTTGTGACCAATCACTGAAATTTAGGGGAGAGATCTATTAGCTTCCCCTCAGTTTATGAATTAGCAGATTGTACCGAGAGTTGTAAATTAAGGGCAGATAAGACAGCAACTAAGGTAGAAAGTTTAGGGTCACCTGTTTTGCTTAAAGAGCGGTATAATCCGCTGCGTTCTCGATTGATTTCTTTTGCTAAGGCACGCATATTTTGAGAACGTGCAACAATACCAAGGGCATCCGCTATATGAGAGGCATCACCGGTTTTAAAGGCTTCATTAAGAAATGCTTGTTGTACTTCAATGTCTTCAAGATATTCTTCTGGTTTAAATGGGGTTATTTTCATCACTGTACTCCTCTTTTAACTTTAATGCTTGTTCAATATCTTTTTTCTGCGTTGATTTATCTCCACCGCATAACAAAAGGATAAAATCAGAGCCTTTTTGGGTAAAATAAATTCGGTAACCAGCACCATAATGGATACGTAATTCACCTATGCCATTAAAGAATTTAACATCACCGAAAAGACCCTGTTTTAAGCGGACAATACGTTGAAGAATAATAGCCTTAACGCTTTTATCTTTAAGTTTCTTAAGCCAAGTATCAAATTCTATCGTTTTATGAATGAACACCATTAGTGCACTATAATACACAAAATATATAATATCAATAGTAATAATTTTTACTGAAAGGTATTTTGATGACACGTCATTATATTCGGGTTAAGATCGGAGGACCGATACCTGTAAAGCGAGATGTTTATCGTCATAAGAGAACACTTTCGCACTTAGTGTCAGTCATTCAAGATGAGATTGATGATATAGCCGATGAGTATGTTCATCAAATCCAAGAAAGCATTTTTGCAGCCATTCGTTTTTGTGAACGGGAGACTTTTTACTTTAACGAAAGCCGTGATGTGGTGTTTGAGACACGGGCGGGACAAGGTGTTTATGATGCAAGCACTACCCG
>NZ_JBHIQS010000085.1:0-1085 GCF_042196685.1 Bartonella sp. AC329YNZD
ATCCCGAACCTTTAAAAAAGTCATATAAAATCAAAAAGTTATAGCGCCATAAAAGTGCTGTGGCGGAGGGGGTGGGAATGCTACATTTATATGCAATCAATAACTTATATAAAGGTAAGGGAATTTTAATTCCATTGATTTTATTAACTTATTTTTATGTCTATCCCGAACTTTTTTATAGCTTATTCTCAATCATTTTATCCAAATATGTAATCAGATTTTCCAGTATCTTACTTGACTTTTATTTTTATAAATCGTATAGTAATAGTATACGATAAGGGGTGCTAATGGCAATTGTGAGTTTCAGACATAAGGGCTTAAAATTATTTTATACAACAGGTTCCACAAAAGCTATTCGACCAGATCACATAAAGAAATTACGCGTCATCTTGACGGCTTTAACAAGTGCTACGACGCCCGAAATGTTGAAAGCGCCTGCCTTTAAAATGCATCCTCTTAAAGGTGAACTTACAGGCTACTATTCTATATGGGTGAATGGAAATTGGCGTGTTACTTTTCGCTTTATAGGAACAGATGTGGAGCTTGTTGATTATCAAGATTACCATTGATGAAAGGAACGAAAATAATGATGCATAACCCCGCACATCCGGGCGAAGTTCTAAAAGTAGCTTTCTTAGACGAAATGGGGATAACAATACAAAAGTTAGCTAATCATCTCCATATGACAAGAGCTTCTCTATCAAGAGTGATTAACGGACATGCCTCTATGAGTACCGAACTTGCAGTGAAATTAGAACTAGCTGGTTTTAGTAAAGCGAAATTTTGGCTGGATATGCAAACAAATTATAATTTATGGCAAACAATGCAACAGACACAACCACCTATTTCTCCTCTGGTTTCTGAAGCACATCAAACGTCGCTTTGATTTCGTTTATAATTTTGACGGGGCTTTAGTTTTTTAGCTTCCGCCCGTTGCTCTAACCTTTTTGAAGTTTTTTAATGGCTTCTATTGCAAGGCGTTTTCTATCGGCTGTTTTGGTATAAAGAGATGCCATTTTATCTTCTGTCCAGCCAAAAAGCGCTTTCATTTGCGAAACTGTCGCACCAGCATTGGCTGCACGTGT
>NZ_JBHIQS010000086.1:0-1076 GCF_042196685.1 Bartonella sp. AC329YNZD
AACCAATCTCCCATTCACGAGCAGACAAGCGTTCCGAAAAAAGCTAAGCGGTCAAAAGCTAATCGGGGCTGTCGATTGCCTGCGGATTTCGAACCCGATTACGATTTTGCAATTGAAGCGGGTTTGCCTTCAGAGCGTGTGAAAGTCGAAATCGCAAAGTTTCGAGATTATTGGCGTTCAAAAGCCGGAGCAAATGCAACCAAAATCGATTGGCAAGCAACATGGCGTAACTGGATACGCAAGGCGGTTGATGATTTAGAAAAAATAAAAAACACGAACAACAATGGTGGAAACAATGGAAACTTTTCAAAAGATCAAAGAACTCGCGGTGGTACCGGAGAAACAATCCGTAACCTTATCCGTAGAGCAGGATTTAGTGAATCCGCTTCAAAACAGTGCAGATCAGATGGCGCAATGCGTAACAAGGGATTATCCTTGGACCTTGATCAGTGGCGTGAAATTGACACCAGCCCTAGAAGAACAAGCTTTGGAAGCTTATCAGACTGTTCAAAACTTACTTACCTTGAAAGCGTCTGTTGAAGATATTGCAGAGGCTCTTGATGTGCTTGAAGGCGGTTTGACAATGCAAAAAGTTTCAAATCCAGAGGCACGTGCAAAGGCTTATATCGCGGCTCTTAACGGCATCTCACTCTGGTCTTTGTTGCAAGCTGTTAAAAATCTTATCCGTGGTGAGGCAAAAGGTATGTCAACAACCTTTGTCCCCTCATGTGCTGATCTGGTGCAGTATTGTCGTGATTTAGAAAGCGGGCTTTATGGGGTTGCTGAGAAGGTTTTTATCGCTGTTGAAAATACGCGTAACCTAGCCTTAGGAGGCAAGCGCATTTCATGCATGAGAATAGGCAAGCCTAGTGAAGAGCAACATAACAGTAGCAATTCAAAAGCGGCTTAAAACAGCAAACTAGTGAAAAGTGCTGATGGTTTTGTGATTAGATATGCGTTTAAATCATCAAAAATGTACCGTACAAAGCGATTTAAAGATTTTATGATGAAAACACACCAGTAATACAAAACGCTCTGTACGGTCAAATTTAAGGTAAATTAACCTATTGGTAAAA
>NZ_JBHIQS010000087.1:0-1029 GCF_042196685.1 Bartonella sp. AC329YNZD
AGAGAAGAAAACACTTTAAACAAATGTTTGTTATGAGAGACAAAATGTTAATATACGCTTCAAAAAATCTCACTTATACTTGAAGAAAGATGTGTTTGTGTGATCATTTTATTTCTTATGAGATAAAGTAATTATTAATTGTACCTTATGTTGTGGGGTAGGAAGAAGCTATTCAAGCTGTTGCTTGTGCTGTGAAATGTGGGTGTGTGCAGGGCTGCAAGATCTCAATTGCCTGCTTCGATTTTTTCCTATTCTTGGGGTCTCATGGGGGAAACCGAATTAACCAAAGCAAAAGATGGTATATTATCAGGAAATTTACTTGCTTTCGAAATTTTGGTTGAAAGCTCGTTCAGAGAGAATTTTTGTGGCGTGGAAATAAAGGATCATGAAAGAGACAAGATAAGCTTTTTTATTCGTATTCTGTCATATGCGCTGTTTGCACAGTTTCTCCTCATGTAAAGAGAAGCACAAGCGGCATCAAAATCAGACAGGCTGTGTCGTGCTGTGGGCAGTGGCTCCTTAACTTTAGAGAGACGCCCTGAAATCATGGCGGATCAACCTCTGCTTCTTCAAGGGTTCCGTGGGTAAATCAATGGTCCATGGAAACTACCGTCACCCACTGCTATTTATCCCAATTGCTAAAACGAGAAATAGGATCAAGTTGATCCGATTGCATGAGTACAGTAATAGGGTATTGTTTATCCAATTCCTAAAAGGAGCAATGGTGCAAATATTGCACACTTGCGTACTGAAAAGGAATTTGCTCAAGTTGACCGAATTCCTTAAACGCTTCTTTTTTTAATAATGTACTTGAATAATGTGTTTGGGGTACGGAAAAACTATCAATCAATGTAGTTTGACACTAGGTTTTATACTAAGTGGGAAGAGGTGGGATTAGGTAGGAATACGTGATAATTTGTTGTTTTTATGTATAAAATTTAGCATTAAAAGCGCGTTTTGTCAAAATAGATTTTGACACCTAAAATTGTAAAAAAGAGCGAAAATCAGAAAAAAGTGCGTTTTCATAGT
>NZ_JBHIQS010000088.1:0-1011 GCF_042196685.1 Bartonella sp. AC329YNZD
GAAATCTTTGAACCAGAAGTCACTGCGGATCGCTTAAAGCAAGCACTTGATGATGCGCTAGAATGGTCAGTCAAAGACATTGACCTTTCTAAAAGACTTCGCTCTGATTATGGCACTGCTCCTTGGCAACGGGATGCAACGTCTAAAGCAGATGATACGGATTATGCTTTGCTTCATCTTGGCGCTCTTGCCTTATTGGGCAATATTGAGACCTTACAATCTTATCAGCAAAGCTTTACGGCAGGTGATCACCTAGGCTTTGACGAGAGCATCAACAAAACCCACCTTGAACGTGCATTAGCTTTAGCCAAAGAAGTAGCAAAGGTGAAGCAAGTGAGCTACGCTTTGATTGAACGGGTGGCAGAAAAGTTTGATGATCAACAAGAGGTTATCAGCAAGGAGCAATCCCGCTCGTGGAAAGAGAAAATAGTCAATTTTATCGGAAAAAAAGACAAGAAATAGCACCTAAAAAATATCAAAAAGATTTCAAAAAATTTAGAAAATAAGGCGCGGTCCAAAGCCTTGATCATAGTTGAGAAACTCAACAGTGGTATGGCTCTGATCATGGTTTTGGTGCAAGATTTTAAGGAAACAACCTATAAAAAAAGATCTATAAAATTATTCCATAGATGATCAAAATCTCTTTTAATGGATTATTGTCTATTTTATCGGTTATGTCTGTTTATTTAACAGACGAATCTTATGATTTTAGTGAATGATTAAAATGTGCTTTATGAAAAGCATATGATCCTTTAAAGCCTTTCAAAAGATAGTTTGTAACTCATAAGAAATGCTATCAAGATCCTTATGGTTGTTAGTTTTGAAGATTTTGAGTATTTTGAGGGTTCCTTTTACGCCCCTTTATATATTATTTTTCAATCAAAAAATAAAAGTTATTATATTTCAATATGTTAATGCTTTAAATAAACAACCTATATTACACACAACACGTAAATACAATCTGTAATATATATAAAAAGGGGTTTTGAAGGTATTTTGAGGGTTTGAGAA
>NZ_JBHIQS010000089.1:0-974 GCF_042196685.1 Bartonella sp. AC329YNZD
ATTTGACCTGCTGTCTGCTTTATTTCTGATAGCCATTGTTTAAAACGCAAGTAACGCATTCCACCGCCTTCAAAACGACGGGAGTAAAAATTAATGGTACCACTTATGATACTACCGTCCCCTCCACGTATCGCCCACCCCATCTTCGTACCTAGATCAAAACAAAGAATCGTGTTATTCACCGCGCCGCTCCATACAAAATGTGTTTTATAGAAGTGTTTTTTTCCGAAAGCGGGCTGAGAAAAATATGGAAGATACACCAACAACATATGAATGTATTTCTTTAATCATTAGTACGTTCTCTCTACTTTTTGTTTTGTATAAAAGCTACAAAGAACAAAAAGAAAAATGTTTAGGACAAAAGTTGCAAAACTGTACTGTACGTACAGTTTCTGAACATCTGTCTCCAAAGCATCCTAGTGACCTTGAAGTTGAATTGGAATTAGCCATTTACAATCCTACAAACCAAATAATCAAAATAAATCACATCAAAATACCTAAAAAACACCCATTTATATTTACTGAAGCACTCTACCCAGATCCTACCGAAGGTATCTCAGATTCTAAAAAACGTGAAAATGGAAAGAAAATCGCTTTAAAAAGCGAAAAGCATATTGATTTAATAGACCCCAAATTAGATCCTAACCATTTGGGATTTTTTGATCTTTTTAGTATAAAAGCCAAAAGTAAATTGACTCTTTGGTTTACCATACACCCACAAAAACCATGTTTAAGAAAACCTATAACCATCGTAGTTGAACATACCTCATGTAATAATCCAGAAAAAACTCTTGAGACCACTTTTTGTCTTGGTTTTTTCCTTTGGACAGATGAACAGGACATAGCTTGGGAATACAGAATGCGTAACAAAGAAGAACCTATGGATAGTTTTAATAGCTAAAGCCATATTCTGAACTCCTTATAATAACGGAGTTTCTCCCATATTCTACGGTGCCAAGGTAGCGATTTCATGT
>NZ_JBHIQS010000090.1:0-962 GCF_042196685.1 Bartonella sp. AC329YNZD
ACCTCATAGGGGGCATCGGTTGTTTCAGCAAGCCAATCGCGTAAACTAGAGCGAAAACCATGGGGGCAGGCTTCAATTTTATTTTTTCTCATGTAAAGATACATACACTTCTCAGCAAGGGGACCGCGACCTTTAGCAGAAAAAAAGAAATCATTACGAGAAAGCAAGCGCGCTTGTTTTAAAATTTCTAATGCTTCAGATGATAAAGGCACACGAAATTCTGTTGTAGCATCACGCTTTCCTTTCATATTTTCAGCAGGAATAGTCCATATATCCCCATCAATCTGGTCTTTATGAATATGACGTAAAGGATTTGTGCGAACGCCTGTCAGAATAAGCAAACGCAAAGCCAATTGTGTCATAGTTATTTTTTGACAAAGTGTTTTATAAAAAGCCGGCACATCTCTCCAATCCATTGCAGGTAAGTTTTTTATTTTATGGCGTTGTTTACCTAAGAGAGCGCGTGCTTTTTCTGTTGCCTGTAAATCAACATCCAAACCTAATGCAGCCGCATGTTTGAGACAAAGATGAAGACGATTAAGAGCTCTATAAGCAGTTCCAGCTTTTGTATGCCAAATAGGGGCAAGTGTATTGCGTATCTCTGTTTGGGTAATCTCAGAAACGGGCAGACAGCCTAATTTGGGGAGAATATGAAGGCGTAATGGTAAAAACCAACTTCCATTCTTACCATCATTTTTTAATTCAGCTTTCCGACTTTCAAAAGCATCTACAGCAATGTCTTTTAAATAATGGAGATTGCTTATTGCTTCACGCTTTTGTTTCTCACGTTCTTTAATGGGGTCACGACCCTCACGTAAAACCGAACGCCACCCAGTTGCCAATTCACGTGCTTGTTTTAAAGAGACATCTCTCAAAGCACCCAATCCCATTTCACGACGACGTCCGTGAATAGTATAACGGTAAATCCATTGAGCACCACCATCTTTACGCTTATGAAGTAA
>NZ_JBHIQS010000091.1:0-919 GCF_042196685.1 Bartonella sp. AC329YNZD
ATAAAACCTATCAAATTACTCATTCTGATATTTTAAAGTACATAGTACATTTATTTTGATTAATCCGTGAAATGAATAACAAATTTCACTACTTTGCTGATCTTATTCCATGTCATGGACTGTTGATAAGCAACCTTTAAAACTCCTTTTGAAAAAATATCGGCTTTTTTTATCAATTTTTCCCATTTTTATCGTTATTTGCTTTAAGTCAATTTGATTGAATTCGTTTTGATTCTTTTGATGATTATTGATCATCTCATAAGGCAAGGGATTTTTATTACAATATGCTGCAATCTATTAAGTCTGATAATGAACATGTCACTTTACGCTCTCTGTTGGAATATTATCGTCAACAAGCTAAATCACTTCGTGAATTAGGAACCTTGTTTGAAAACCTTGTCATAGCTTACTTGACGAAAGACCCTCTTCATTATGGGCGCTACGAAAAGGTAGAAACCTATTATGAATGGGCAAAAGAACGTGAAGATTGGAATAAAAATGATATCGGCATTGATCTGGTTGCCAAGCTTCGTCATCAAGAGGGCTATGTGGCTATTCAATGTAAGTTTTATCAAGCAGACCATCAGATCAGTAAAAAGGATATTGATAGCTTTATCGCGGCATCTGGAAAAGACATCTTTAAATATCGTCTTCTCGTTGATAGCACGCAAGTAGAATTAAGTGACAATGTGAATGCCATGATTAAAGGACAAGCGATACCCGTTTATCGTATTGACCTTCGTCATATGGAAAACAGTCGGATAGATTGGCAAATATTTGCAACAAAACAAGAAGTTCTTCTGAAATCAACAAAAGAGCCTCGTCCCCATCAAGAAGAAGCCATCAAGAAAGTCTGTGAAGGTTTACAAGAAGCAGACCGTGGCAAACTCATTATGGCATGTGGAACGGGGAAGACTTT
>NZ_JBHIQS010000092.1:0-918 GCF_042196685.1 Bartonella sp. AC329YNZD
TGTTCTATTTCCCCTAAAAAGATTTCGACCGCTTTATTGATCTCTTCAATGTGTTTCTCATCACGATTGACGCGTTTGATTTTCATTCTCAAACCAGTAGATTTGCCTACAAAGTTTGGATTATAGCTCATGAAATCACACCATTTGCGTCCAGTGCATGCCATTTGGAATTGCATCTGTGCGATATATTCGGGCTTGATTTCGTCATAAATAAAAAAACGCAAATGCGTGGTTGATTGTGGACATTTGACTTCTATTAAACCGTCCTCTCCAATCAACCCATCAGGACTAGCCCCCGCCATTTCCATTTTGGGGTGTGGGATAAACCCGCATCTTGTGACTTCTGCGTCATAAATGAATTCATATTCTCTTAAGGCATCTTCTTCATGTTCAATGCCCCATTGCATAGCAGGTGTTGTATAAGATTGGCTTATTTCCTCTATTAAGCGTTCTGTCATGAGTTTCGTTTTGTAGTCTTCATATTTGCTTGTAGGCAAACCTTTTGCTGTCTTACTGAGTACGTTGTAAACGTTTGAAGCAGTGACTTTTCCTAAACGCGCTTGAAACCATTCTGCTGTTCTTTGCTCCATCTCACACCGCCGTTTGTTGTTGAGTTGGTGCATATTCAATATCTTGTATAGGTGCATCTAATTGCTCTTGTTGTGCTTTATTCATTTGCTTTCGTTGCTTTTTTTTCAAAGAAAACAAAGCGGTTTGTGCTTGTTTAAAAGACATATCTTTTAGATTTTTTACTCCTATGAAAGAGAGAAGCCTACTTTCTTCAGATTGTGTTTTTTTAATTAATTCTTTGATTTCATTCATCTGTTCAGGAGAGATACCCGCAAGAAGTGTTATTCCATCTGTATCGTCTTCTTTTCTTGCAACATTAAGAAGCATGCCTAAGAGATATCTACGTGC
>NZ_JBHIQS010000093.1:0-918 GCF_042196685.1 Bartonella sp. AC329YNZD
GACTCATTACTTGAGTTTTGAGTCGACTCACAAGGCACAAAACTCACTGGATTCAAGTTTGAGTTTTCATAGTGTAAAACTCATTGGTTTTGAAGTTGAGTTTTGAGTTGACTAGAAAGTAGAGATTCAAGTCGACTCATGCATGAAAGGTAATTTCTGGCTTGTCTGAGAGTTTTGAGTCGACTCATTACTGGACTTTTGAGTCGACTCACGCAGTTGAAAAATCACTAGAGTTAAGGTGGACTTTCGAGTCAACTCGAAAGTGGAGATTCAAGTCGACTCATGTATGTTTTTGGCTTTGAGAAATGTCTGTGAGTTTCTAGTTGACTTGAACTTGGTGTTTTGAGTCGACTAGAACAGACCAAATCCTACTGGTTCAAAGTGGGACTTTTGAGTCGACTCAAATCTGAAGATTCAAGTCGACTCATGGAGTGTAAAATTGTCCTGGAACCCTGTTAGAGTTTCGAGTCGACTCAAAACTCTAGTTTTGAGTCGCCTCAAAACTCTGAAAGCTTGGAAATGGATTCTTTTTCATTCCAAACACTGTTTTAAGCCAAGAATGGCTTGGCCTACCCTTTGATGACACCTTTAAGGGTTGTTTAGTGATGTTTTGACCCTAATAATTGTCCTTTAACCCTAACCCCAAGTCTCGCCCCCGGTTTTCTTGGGTTTTTGGAATCCGGAGCGTGACAGTATATATATAGGCCTTGAAGATATATGACTGTTTAAGGTCTAATACATTAAAGTAATGTAGTTCCCAACGGTTATATTTTGCATAATAACACTTAGTAAACTGTAGTTTTTAGTCTCCTAAGTCAAATCATTTGCCACTGGAAAAGATATCTGGCTAAGGTAGATTTTTGCCTTACTTAGCACATGACTTTCTAGTCAACTAAATCAGTACAAATTTCATTGATA
>NZ_JBHIQS010000094.1:0-913 GCF_042196685.1 Bartonella sp. AC329YNZD
CATTCATATGCGTGATGTTTCAGTAGCAAGTTTTGGAGAACATGAGACACGCCCGGTTAATATGAGTGTTGTGTTTGCGATTAAGACGTGAGGTTAAGATGTCGACGATTTATGATTGGTCTTTAAGTGCATCCGAGAATGGTGGTGCGGATGATCTGATTAATTGGTCAGAAGGACAACATCCAAACACAGTCAACAACAGTGCACGTTTTATGATGCAGCGAGTGCGTGAGTATTTATCGGATATGGGGGGTGTGATTGAAGCGGTTGTTACGGTTGATGATAAACAAAAAACGAGTGCGATACGTCTTCAAAGTCAAATGGCATTTTTAGCGTATAAGAATGGGATATCGCTTTGTTTTAAAGTGAAGGGTAAGAATGTTGGGGCGACAACGATTGCGTTGAATAATTTAGCCGGCAAGCCCGTTTATAAGGCAACAGAAACTGGTTTATTAGCTTTATCGGGAGGAGAGTTACAAAATGACTGTTTGTATAGGATTGTGTATGATGAAGCTCTCACGGGTTGGCAAGTTCTCAATCCTACAAGGGAAAAAGTTACTTCCTTAAAACGTTTACCGTCAGGTCTGATAGGACCTTTTGCAATGGAACGCTTGCCGGATGATTGGTTAGCATGTGATGGGAAGGCTTATCCGCGGCTTGTCTATTGGGATTTATTTTGTGCGATAGGGACGACGTGGGGAGAAGGAGATGGCATTTCGACGTTTAATGTTCCAGATTTACGGGGGATGTTTTTACGGGGCATGGATTATGAGCGCAATCTAGACCCTTGGCGTTCTTTTGCAAGTCAGCAAGCTTGTTCTTTAAAAGCACATGAGCATTTTATAGGTCCCGCCTCTTCTGATGGTCGTTCTTCACGGAAAAGACGGGATGTTTCTTCTTCTGAAGTTTCTTT
>NZ_JBHIQS010000095.1:0-913 GCF_042196685.1 Bartonella sp. AC329YNZD
CATTCATATGCGTGATGTTTCAGTAGCAAGTTTTGGAGAACATGAGACACGCCCGGTTAATATGAGTGTTGTGTTTGGAATCAAGACGTGAGGTTTAGATGTCGACGATTTATGATTGGTCTTTAACGGCATCGGAGAATGGTGGTGCGGATAATCTGATTAATTGGTCAGAAGGACAACATCCGAACACGGTTAACAACAGTGCGCGTTTTATGATGCAGCGTGTGCGTGAATATTTATCGGATACGGGGGGTGTGATTGAAGCGGTTGTTACGGTTGATGATAAACAAAAGACGAGTGCGATAAGTCTTCAAAGTCCCTCTCAGTTTTTAGCGTATAAGAATGGGATATCGCTTTGTTTTAAAGCGAAGGGTAAGAATGTAGGGGCTACCACGATTGCTTTGAATAATTTAATCGGCAAGCCCGTTTATAAGGCGACGGACACCGGTTTATTAGCTTTAACGGGAGGAGAAATCCAAGATGGCTGTCTTTATACCGTTATTTATGATGAAGATATAACCGGTTGGCAAATTCTCAATCCCACAAGGGAAAAAGTTTCTTTCTTAAAACGTTTACCATCTGGTTTAATTGGTCCTTTTGGCATGGAGCGCTTGCCGGATGGTTGGTTACCTTGTGATGGGCGTGCTTATTCGCGAAGAACGTATAGAGCCTTGTTTGAGGTGATAGGAACGACGTGGGGAGAAGGAGATGGCGCCACGACGTTTAATGTTCCGGATTTTCGTGGAATGTTTTTACGAGGTATGGACTACGAACGCAATTTAGACCCTTGGCGTTCTTTTGCAAGTATACAACCCTGTTCTTTAAAAGGGCATGAACATTTTATAGGTCCCGCCTCTTCTGATGGTCGTTCTTCACGGAAAAGACGGGATGTTTCTTCTTCTGAAGTTTCTTT
>NZ_JBHIQS010000096.1:0-894 GCF_042196685.1 Bartonella sp. AC329YNZD
AGAGTCGACTCGAAACTAGAGTTTAAAGTCGACCCGAATAGTTCAAAACCTTCTATTTTATTTTGGGAATTTAGAGGCGACACGAAACTAGAGTTTTTAGTCGACTCGAAAAGGGTAAAACTTTCTGGTTCACTTTGTGACTTTAGAGTCAACTCTAAAGTGGAGATTGGAGTCGACTCGTGCAGACTAAAACCTCTTAAGCTTGTTTTGAAGTTTAGAGGCGACTCTAAAGTGGACTTTAGAGTTGACTCTAAAAGAGTAAAAGTTAAAAATTTGTTTTTAGCACCTTCAAAGCCTCGTTTATCGTACCACTTGGAGTTTTAACCCATGATTAACCTAGAAGTGGATCGTTTTAACCTTAAACCATTGATAAACCTTACCCACCACTAAACTTTTCCCCTCACGACCCGGGTTTTCTTTGGTATTGGAAATTCGGGGAGTGACAGCGTGGTATCAGAGCTCTAGGTTAGAATACCTAGGGGCGTTGGGCTTGTTGGGCAAGTTGAGATAAGATGGATGGGATATACTCATCCTTGTTGGGCTAAGGTTGCCTTAGGGCAATGTGTGTAATGTTTGTATTTGCTATACGACTAATATGTCGATGTTTGTGCATTTATTTGGCATCATTCATGCTATTGTGCATTGGGGCACTTAGTGGTGGTTTTGGGATTAATCCTTTTGTTTCAGGAAGATGAACCCAGAATCGAAACCTCAGACATCTGCTTCTGGCAGAAGATCCAGGAGGGATAGACATGTTAGTAGACACTGGGATGATTTCTTTTTATTCTTCTTCTTTCTACCTTTTGGAGCTTGATCGTCCTTACAAAAATTCTTCCAATCATCCTCCAGGCAATGCTCATAGTTGCAAGTGTCGAAGAAGCAATGTCCATCTTT
>NZ_JBHIQS010000097.1:0-879 GCF_042196685.1 Bartonella sp. AC329YNZD
AAAAGCCTTTTAATGAATAGATTGCAGGCTAGTCTTTAAGAATGGAACTATTCGCTTCCACAAAAAAATGGAGGCAAATAATGCCATGGCAGTAGAATAACTATCTACTTTAGATTTGGTACTAAAAACGTTTTAAAAGTTATAGTTTAAAAATACGAAACCAAATGAGCTCTTTCCAAATTTGGGGGCAGCTATTAAGACAAAGATAAGCAAACAAACTTCAAAACCATTGTAACATCATAAGGTATGGGTTTTTACTCAATTTTGAGTCAAAAGCTGTAATATTTAAGAATGCTCTATTCTAAGGTAACATCCCCAAAATGGACCGGCTAATATTTAAAGAAATTAGGTTTTAATGAAAAGTACAAATACGCTTATGAGAACCTCTTTAAGTGCACGTTTAAACGTTTGAAACATAAAATGAGATCTTTATAAGAAACGTTAAAACTTTTTTTTATTACAGTTATAACTTAGTTATCATTTGCTCTTAAGAACGTTTCATTTATGAGAAAACTAAGATTTAGCTTTCACAGCAGAAAAAATTTAAAAACCTTACATTTTATAAAAGCGTTTGTTTATTTATCTTATGAAAAGCTGCTTTTAAAAACCAATGCTTGCAAGCTAAAAAGAACGTTTTTTGCAGATATTTATTGAATATGCATTTGCTTTTGATTGGATTGATAAAGCTACCGAGCATTTTGATTTGTTTGATACGTTTAATAGCCATAACAAGCATTTATAGGCTCTGTAATTCAAATGAGTGATTAAAGATCATACGCACATTTACGTTTCTTTTGATAAGTTTTCATATCTCTCATAGAGCGCTTGCAATATGATACGTTTTGTATATATGCATTCATTACTCCATTGTGGATGATT
>NZ_JBHIQS010000098.1:0-862 GCF_042196685.1 Bartonella sp. AC329YNZD
GTTACAATTATAATTTTCAAAAATAATAGAAATCAAACTGTAATTTTAAGAAAAATCGGGGGGAAAATTTTAATTTTCAGAAAGTTTGGGGACAAAATTGTTATTTTAATCAAACTGTAACCTTCATAAAATTTGGTGTCAAATAGTAATTTTCAGAAAGTTATGGGGTAAAACTAAAATTTTCAAAAAATCTGGGATCAAACTGTAATTTTCAAGAAGTACAGGGTAAAAATTGAAAATTTTACACTGATCAGAGGTTAATCTGTAATTTTTAGAAAGTTTAGGGGTAATATTGTAATTTGTTATCAAACCTTAACCTTCATAAAATTTGGGATCAAATTATAATTTTAAAAAAGTTTTGGGGCAATACTTTAATTTTCAGAAAGTTTGGGACAATACTATAATTTTAATAATTTTGTAACCTTCATAAATTTTGGGGTTAAACTGCAATTTTCATAAATTTCAGTGGTCAAATTGAAATTTTAAAAAAGTAAAGGGTCAAACTGTAATTTTAAGAAATTTCGTAGGTAAAATTGTAATTTTCAAGCATACTGTAACCTTCATAAAGTTTGGGGTCAAACTGTAATTTTAAAAAAATATTGGGGTACAATTATAATTTTCAAAAATAATAGAAATCAAACTGTAATTTTAATAAAGTTTGGGACAAAATTGTTAGTTTAATCAAACTGTAACCTTCATAAAATTTGGTGTCAAATAGTAGTTTTCGGAAAGTTCTGGGGTAAAACTAAATTTTTAAACAAATCTGGGATCAAAATATAATTTTCAAGATGTACGGGATAAAATTTTAAATTTTACTCTGATCAGAGGTAAATCTGTAATTTTTAGAAAGTTTAGGGGTAAT
>NZ_JBHIQS010000099.1:0-836 GCF_042196685.1 Bartonella sp. AC329YNZD
ATATAGCCCCCTAAATTCTCACGCTCTATGCCCATAAAATTCGCTAAAGAACCACCCCCAAACAAGCCTAGACGATAGCCCAACACATCTGTCGTATTCCCATCCCAAAAGTCTTCATTACTAGTAAAATGGGGCATCGAAAGAGCCTGACCTTCATGCTGGTGAGACTGGATTGAATCTGTTTGAATACTTCCAAGCCTACGATGGGGGTCTCGATTACTGCCACCATCAAATCCCCGTAAAAACATCCCTCGTAAATCTGGAACATTAAAGGTTTCTACACCATCTCCTTCTCCCCAAACCGTGCCTATCGTCGCAAATAAATCACCATAATCACGACGCAAATAAGCCTTCCCATCGCAAATTAACCAATCCTTTGGAATCCCGCGCATGCCAAACGTTCCTATAAATCCAGTAGGATAAAGACTGCTTTCTTCTTCTTCTAAAGGGAGTGGGGTAGGATTAACGAGATGCCAATGATCTCCATTATAAAACAATGTATAAATGCACCCTTGTTGGATTTCGCCCCCTGATAAAGGATCAACCCCTAATTCCGTTGCTTTATAAACCGGCTTGCCATCTAAAGAATTTAAGACAATCGTGGTTGCTCCAACATTCCTGCTCGTCGCCATAAAACGCAAAACAATCCCATTCTGATAACCTAAAAACTGTGAGCTACTTTCAAGCCTTATCGTGCTCGTTTGTTGGACATGATCATTGGTAACAATCCCTTCAAGCTCTCCACCCGTGTCTGACAAGTATTCCTTTACGCGCTGCATCATCACACGGGCGCTCGTGTTCACACTGCTAGGATGCTGTCCCTCTGACCAATCAAT
>NZ_JBHIQS010000100.1:0-814 GCF_042196685.1 Bartonella sp. AC329YNZD
CTAAAGCCATATTCTGAACTCCTTATAATAACGGAGTTTCTCCCATATTCTACGGTGCCAAGGTAGCGATTTCATGTATTGCTGTGGTGTTAACATAGACAATTTATAAGTCGTGTTAGAAATACACTGAAAGTTTTGAACCTGATCATCACCACGTAATCTGCCGTCACCAAAAACAGCCCCTAAACCACTAATCCAACAATTGCCTTCGTGACTGAGATTTTCTTCACTCTCTACCCAACCGCCTAAATCACCTTTCTTTACTTTGCCAAAGCTTCTCAATGCTCGTATTCGGTGTACCTTGAAAGGACCAAGATCAACTGTATCATCTGTAAGTTCGTATTTCTTTTTACTACTATTAACTAAATCACAACCACTAATAAAACCTGTATCAATCCATGCATCACCACACACACGGGCATTTTCACAAATTATTGCTGTACCGTATACATGTGCATTACCAAAAACTTGAGCATCAAAATAAACAATGGCATTGCCATAAACATGAGCGTTATCATAAACGTTGGCATTACCAAACACCTTGGCTTGACCGTAAACCCTAGCATTGCCATAGACCATAGCGTTATCATCTACCCAACAATTGCCCTCATGGGATAAGTTGCTTTCATTTTCAATAAAACCACCTAGAGCACCTGCGTACACATTTCTAAAATTTCTTAAAGAACGTATACGATGAAGCGTAACTCCATTAACTTCGATTGTTTCATCTGTGAGTTCATACTTCTTTTTAACTGTCATCTTATCCACTCCTCACTTCCCCTTCTTCTTACTCTTCTTATTCTTATGAAGCGGC
>NZ_JBHIQS010000101.1:0-814 GCF_042196685.1 Bartonella sp. AC329YNZD
ATCCCATCTTGTTTTAAAGATTGGATTGTTAATCACATGATAAAAACATAAAATTACAGTTCTCAAAATTAGAAGCGTAAAATAGAGAGCTGTCATAACAGCATCATCATAACAGCGAACATTTTAAAGATTGCATAAAAGGATTAAGGACAAGATCGCTTTTAAAATGCTGTCTAAAAGTTTAGAAAACGATAAAGAGGTATTTTATATCTTATGAAATCAAAAGCCTTTTAATGAATATAGTGCATAGCTAGTTTTGAAGAACGGAACTGTTCGCTTCCATAAAAAAATGGAGGCGGCTAATACCATAGCAGTAAAAGACTATTTTACCTTAAACATGATACTAAAAAACATTTTAAAAGTTATAGTTTAAAAATACGAAACCAAATGAGGTCTCCTCAAATTTGAGGGCATCTCTTTAGACAAGATAAGCAAACAAACTTCAAAATCGTTATAACATCACAAGGCATGGAATTTTTCTAAATTTTTAGACAAAACGCCATTGTTTAAAGAATGCTCTATTCTAAAGATAACGAGCTCGAATTTGAGCTGGTTGATTTTGCCAACTCAAAATTGAGCCAGCTTATTTGTAAAAAGTTACATTTAATGAAAAGTAAAAATACGCTTATGAGAGCCTCTCTAAGTGAACGTTTGAAACGGATGTTTATAACAGTTTTTAAAGCCTTGCGTTTGATAAAAGCGGTTGTTTATTGTCTTATGAGAGTTTGTTTTAAAAACCAACGTTTGCAACTGTAAAAAACGGGTTTTGTTAAATCTATCAAGCGTTTTGATTTGTTTGATAGGTTTGATTTTA
>NZ_JBHIQS010000102.1:0-790 GCF_042196685.1 Bartonella sp. AC329YNZD
CATTTTATAGGTCCCGCCTCTTCTGATGGTCGTTCTTCACGGAAAAGACGGGATGTTTCTTCTTCTGAAGTTTCTTTGCAAAGGCGAAAGAGATCTGTAGACGAAGAGTGTGTAGGTTTGAGTGGTGATAGCTTAGAGGAATGTAATCAAGAATTTGATCACATAGCAGGAATTCCACAGGTAGAGACTCCCTTTTGGTTCACAGATAAGGACAAACCGCCCCGTTTGCCTTGGTTTATCAGAAGCCCTTTTGCTAATTTTTTATATCATTCGACCCCTATAAAAGAGGGTGTTCATGACCAAGCACATCATGACCATCATCTTATGTCGGAGACGTTTGGAGGCGTTGAAACGCGCCCCGTTAATGTGAGTGTAGTTTATGGAATAAAGACATGAGGAGTTGAAATGTCATTAAAACCGTTTGCGATATCAGAGCTTAGCGACCCGTCTCAAGTACGGGTTGTTTTGTATTCTGGGAGTAGTTTTGTCCATGCGCCGCTTAATGGCGTTTTTGATTTACTGAAAGCCGCTTTGAAAACAGAGTTTGATGGTTCACTGAAAGATTTAGAGAAGCGCTTAGAGACCTTAAGAGAAGAGCTTGAAGATTTGAAAGAGTGTTCATTGGATGAATCCCTCTGAATGAAGGAATAAAGCAGATGAAGATACCCGATCATAGTCATGAATATTTGATACCTGTTGCAACGAAAGAGGAAATCAGAGAAGGGACTTCGCAAGATAGCGTTGTTGTTCCAAAGCTTTTAGGAACAGCCTCTTTGTATTCGTATGAAAC
>NZ_JBHIQS010000103.1:0-779 GCF_042196685.1 Bartonella sp. AC329YNZD
TGTACAATAGGATTATTTTCATAAAATAGAGAAAACAAATGTTATAAAGAATTTTGGTAAAACCGTATGCGAGGCATATCCTTATTAGTACTGTTAAAAATTTTCATATCAATTTTGCGTCTATACATTTTAGTAAGCACGCGCTCAGCGTCACGTAAATGTGCAACCATTTGCAGCTTTATAGATTCATTTTTAATCATAGTTAATGTGCCCTCCACAATTGTTTGAACATCCAAGATCTCTTTTACATTATCTGTTTTATCCAATGCATTTAACAGGGCTATGATATAGCGAGAACGATTTTCTACTGCTTGAAAAGTTTGCAAAGTTACAGCTTTATCTAGGGCTGACATATGTTGTAAACGTGCAAAAAGAGCTGGACCCATCCGATTAGGACTTCCAAAAATCCTTTCTTCATTTTCTAAAATCTGTTTATATAGCTCATTTGAACGTTCATTTTCATCGTAGATCGATTCTGGATTTTTGAGAAAAAAACTGGTATAATCCACTTTTCTATGATCGTTGATTTTATCCTTTGTTAGAGCTTTATGAATGCCTTCTGCGAATAAAATTTCTCTTCCTGTTAAATCAATTTGTTTTTTTAATAATTCAATAAGCTCCAAATATTCTTTTGATGGAGGAGATGGAGAATTCTTGTTTAATGCATTTGGATTTGGATAATGCCCCCATTGGAATGCTAGAGCTAAATTTGGCAATCCAAAAGCTATAATCATTCCTGTTATAATAAAGATCTTTCTCATCTGTCTCCTCGCTTGATT
>NZ_JBHIQS010000104.1:0-764 GCF_042196685.1 Bartonella sp. AC329YNZD
CATCTTTCCAATCCATTGCTGGTCTATTTTGCGTTTTATGACGTTGTTTTCCTAAGAGCGCGCGTGCTTTTGTTGTTGCTTGTAAATTAACATCCAAACCCAAAGCCGCAGCATGTTTGAGACAAATATTAAGACGGTTTAGTGCTTTCTCTGCTGTTGTAGCTTTTGTATGCCAAATAGGAACAAGCGTGTTGCGTATCTCTGTTTGGGTAATTTCTGAAATGGACAGACTGCCTAATTTAGGGAGAATGTAAAGCCGCAAGGGAGAAAACCAGTTCCCATTCTTACCATTACCTTTTAATTCAGCTTTCCGACTTTCAAAAGTACCCAAAGCGATATCTTTTAAATAATGGAGATTGCTTCACACTTTTGTTTATTGCGTTCTTTAATGGGATCACGACCTTTACGTAAAACAGAATGCCATTGGTTTGCCAATTCACGCTCTTTTTTAAAGAAACATCTCTCAAAGAGCATCCAAGCCCATTTCGCAATGGCGATCATGAATGGTATAACGATAAAACCATTGAGCACTTCCATCTTTACGTTTATGAAAAAGCAAGCCGACATCATCACACACTTTGCCAGCTCGTGGGTGTTGCGACAGCCCTTGGCACTTAAGACGATTCATAAGAGCCATTTTTAGTTCTTTCTTATACAGTTTTTACCCACACGCCAGCTTCGCTTGTGACGTGCAAGCGAATGGTTTTGATTGATTCAAGATAAACAGATTTGAAATGAGACAATCTTACGATATTCGGGATTCT
>NZ_JBHIQS010000105.1:0-741 GCF_042196685.1 Bartonella sp. AC329YNZD
AAGAGCTCGAAAAAGTGAAAGTTTAAAAAGTTCGAGTGATTTAATATAGCCCAGGAAGAATAGCTTTTGAGTTGACTCAAAAGTAAGATTTTGAGTGGCCTCAAAACTTTTCAATGCACAAATGCACATACCATCCAACATACCAAATCCACGTCGTATACATATAGTATAAAGTGGCATGTGTCAGGAGAACTAGGAAACATGTCACAGAACTAGGCACATGACCATCCTAGATGTCATGTCCTACGTTCCTGTTTGATACCCCGGATTACTTACCGGGGGACTGTCCCGGTTTGATGCCGCTCACCCATCCCTGCGCAGGTTTATGGACCATCGGCCCGCAGGCTCCCGGCCACTACTCTTAACCGAACACTGTTCCCCATAAAACATAACCATATCCATAAGAACAAATGGATGTCCACGTATGTGTCATTAGGTCCAAAAGGACCTCCGGGTAAACTTTCCTTGAATTTGGACCCGTGAGTCCAAAATTCATAAAAACTATGTTCAAAATTCACAATGACATAGAATATGTGTTTTCCATGACAAACCAAGCTTTTATGTAAGTTTAAAAGCGTTCCGTTTCATGAATACTGAAAAATGCAAGTTTTCAGAAAACAGCCAAACGGCTGGCCTAAAATCTCACAATCATAACCCCAGGGCATGAACATAATTTAAATACATTAAAACCCCTACCTTGATGACGTCTATAGCTTTTACAAAAGCTAAGCTCAACAGCAC
>NZ_JBHIQS010000106.1:0-739 GCF_042196685.1 Bartonella sp. AC329YNZD
CTTTCTTTTACCACAATCATTGGTTCAAGATTGGCTACATTTAAACTATAATCATCCCTTCCCCATTCGCATTTTTCCAATACTGCACGGGGGATTTTTGTAAGTGTAAGATTCTCAAAGGATGATGATTTTGTATCAAAGGCTGTACAACAAATCAGCAGGGTGCGATGAGAGCCCACTTCTTCGCTCATAATACGGAGTTGTTCATGGTTCATGGCGCTCGTTGTGACATAAATATAATCCGTTTCCGTTGAATATCCCTGCATCCAATAATGATTTTCATCCGGCGCATAGGTAAATCCCATATGTTTGCACATGGCTTCTGAAAGCATCGCAGCATTATATTCGCGGCTAATAACCCATTGTCCCAATGGGTCTTTTTGCAACAGAGAGGGTGCAAGGCGATAATAACGAAATCCACCGCCACCTTGCCAATTGACACTTTTAGAAATTCCCCCTTGATCAGTTCCATCAATTACTTGTTTTAAACGAGGAATAATGTGTGTATGACAATGTTCACCGAGTTCAATCATAATCCACTTGCGGCCCATTTTATGAGCAACAGCGCCGGTCGTACCAGAACCAGCAAAGGAATCCAATACAAGATCACCAGAGTTGGTGGCAAGTTGAATAATGCGTTCCATTAACCGCTCAGGTTTGGGAGTTGTAAAGACATTCTTAGAATTAAAAACTTTAACCTCTTTTTTGGCATCTTGGTTATGCCCTACTTCCTCATAAA
>NZ_JBHIQS010000107.1:0-719 GCF_042196685.1 Bartonella sp. AC329YNZD
GAAGATATAGCGGAACGCGCGGCGGAACTTTATGGAAAACTGCAAGAGCTTGTTCAAGACATCAACGACACGGAAGAAGTCGAGCTTATTTTACCTCTTCTAAAATTGCATTTAAAGCGTCAAATAAAAGCTGAAAATGCACATCCAGAAACTACATAAGATACAGCTTAATGTCCCTTTAATATGAAAAATCGATATGAAAATCTTTTTACATTAAAAAAATAATATAATTATTTGATTAATAAGTATATATTGCATCTAAAAATAGATAATCATCAATAGGTGAAAATCTTTTTTGCTTTTTTTGTCATTTTTGGTTGGTTTTGGAGTCGATTGAACTTTTGGAGTGATTTTTTTCACAGGGTCTTCAAAGGCGGTTTTCTGGGCTTTCACAGACTTTTCAAAATTTTTCACAGGGTTTTCAAAGACCTTTCAAAGCCTTCTCTCATTTTTACTATGAAAACGCTCTTTTTTCTGATTTTCACTATTTTTCGCTCTTTTTTACAATTTTAGGTGTCAAAATCTATTTTGACAAAACGCGCATTTAATGCTAAATTTTATACATAAAAACAACAAATTATCACGTATTCCTACCTAATCCCACCTTTTCCCACTTAGTACAAAACCTAGTGTCAAACTACAAAAGGTGTTCTCAAAGGGTCTTCAAAGACCTTATCTAAAGGGTATTTAAAGCTCCCTTTAACGCATTTTTCTGCTCC
>NZ_JBHIQS010000108.1:0-706 GCF_042196685.1 Bartonella sp. AC329YNZD
CACATGTCATTTTTGCGGAGTTAGAGGTCACATTTGACCTAATTGCTTTAAGCTTCTAAATGGACACTCCGTGTCCCTTGTGCATGCTCATATTACTCATGTGCCAAAACATAGGGAAAGTAATCCCTCATTTTTGCATAAGTCCTCTAAGGCAACTAGGCATCAAAATCAAAAGCACAAAAATGTGAAGAAGCATTCTAGGGTTCAAAATCATGTAAAGCCTAAGACCAATCCGAAGAGGTCTAGGACACGTAAGAACAACCCTAAGAAAAAAGAGGCACCCAAGATTGTCAAGTCTACGCCTAAAAAGATTTGGATTGAAAAAGAAAAATTGGCAATTTTGAAAGGAAAAATGAAGGTCTTTGTCTCTCCTAAGACCTTGCAAAATCTTAGTTGAGAAAGATAAGGCGATATCAAGTGGCTTGTGATCAAACTTCTTATCTAGATAGCCGCTTGTACATGTGCATTATATTGGTTGAATTTGGGTATATTTTCTTTAATTTACTCATTACTTTAGTAGGTTGAAAGGTTGTTATTTCATGTTTATATCTTGCCTACTTGATCTATGCACATTCACGTCCTTATCATGACAAAGTCAATAAACCTTCGTATGCTTAAAGTATTTTTATACTTGTTAAAACAAAGCATATATATTTTTGTATTTTAATCGGATTGATCTATATTATGTCTGCAAGATTAAAAAAAA
>NZ_JBHIQS010000109.1:0-674 GCF_042196685.1 Bartonella sp. AC329YNZD
GGCAATGGCGTGCGGATTGCTCCAAAACAACATGATGATTGGAAGATTGTCCCTAATCTCTGGGGCGCTCTTATTGGTCAACCTTCAACCATGAAAACACCTACCATGCAAGCCGCTTTAACTCCTATCACTTGCCTTCAAAAGAAATGGTATAAAGACTGGCTAAAGCAGAAAGAGAGACAAGAAATTGAAGAGATACTTGAAACTTTAGACAAGTCTGAAAAGAAAAAACAAGCCCATAAAGCAATAAAAAAAGGAGATCTTGAAACAGCCCATGCTCTTTTGTCTGAAACCCTCTCTAAAGACAATGCGCGTGATGATGATGTCTCTCGTTTTATTGTCAATGATGTGACCGTTGAAAAGCTTGGGGAACTTTTAAAAGAAAACCCCCGTGGTCTCTTGATGGTGCGTGATGAATTATCCGGTTTCTTAACAGATATGGAACGGAAGGAATATCAAACAGACCGTTCCTTTTATTTGGAAGCTTTTAATGGAGATGGTCAATTTACTTATGACCGGATTGGGCGTGGAACCATTTTTATTCCCAATGCAACCGTCTCTATTATAGGGGGCATTCAACCCTCTCGCATTCTGCCCTTTATACGCAATGTTTTATATGGCAAAGGCAATGATGGTTTCTTACAACGCTTTCAAATGCTTGTCTTTCCCGATGA
>NZ_JBHIQS010000110.1:0-652 GCF_042196685.1 Bartonella sp. AC329YNZD
AAGATAATAAAGTCAACAAAAGTCAACAAGTCAACCCGTACGCCCAACGCTGAATTTTCGAAATATTTGCACTTTCTCGTTCTGGTCTCGTCAGTTCTTGCGTAAATTGAAACTGACATTCTGTATAATAAAATTCATTGACTTTTCTCAAAAAGTCAACTGTGGTCAAAATCGACCTTTGACCTCTTAGAAACATATTGGAATAAATAAAACTAACTGTATACTGATCGGATCAGTAAAACGCGAGTTATACGCAAAACAGTGCATTACCGACGAGCTACCGTCGCAATATTTCCAGCGATTGCTGTCCTGAGTTTATAATTCAATTTCATGCTGTCTAGACTTATATCTGTCATGTCTAAGCATTAATAATCGTCATCAGTAAGTTGAGCAGCACAAATCTCTTTTATCAATTTCAATTAATATTGACATGATAAAGCTGCAATAACGTCAACACTACTTCAATATAAAAAAATTTTTACAGCACTGAAATGTTTAATTTACAGCATTACTATTGTACAGTACTGTTACAGTGTTGATCAAAATCTAGGGCCTTATAATTACTATGATTGGCATTGTATTGGAACCTAATAGTAGTACGTGTCCTGATTTAAGTATTGATTCTTCGATTTGGTTTATGGACTATATTGGA
>NZ_JBHIQS010000111.1:0-652 GCF_042196685.1 Bartonella sp. AC329YNZD
GTGAAGTAGCATAATTTTGTGGCAAAATGTTTAATTTTTCAACATGTTAAAGCTGAGCATCAACATCCTGCCGGGCTATTACATCCACTACCAATTCCTGAATGGAAATGGGAACATACTACTATGGATTTGGTTAAGGGTTTGCCAAAGATGCAAAAGGGTTTTGATTCTATTTGGGTCATTGTGGATAGGTTAACAAAATTTGCTCATTTTCTACCGGTAAGATCTACCTATTCCATTGACCAATATTCTGAGTTGTATGTGAAAGAAATCGTGAGTGCACCGGTATCTATAGTTGCGGATAGAGATCCTAGATTTACTTCTCAATTTTTGCCATTCTTACAGCATGCAATGGGTACCAAAGTGACATTTAGTACAGCTTTTCATCCCCAAACAGATGGACAATCGGGAAGAACAATTCAAACTTTGGAGGATATGTTGCAGGCCTGCGTACTGGACTTTCAGGGAGGTTGGGACCACCTATTACCCTTAATGGAGTTTGCTTATAATAATAGCTATCATTCTAGTATTGGAATGGCTCCGTATGAAGCTTTGTATGGACGTCCGTGCAGGAGTCCTACATGTTGGTTAGATTTCGGTGAACAATTGTTGTGGGGACCAGATCTGGTACAGCAGACACATGACCTAGTCA
>NZ_JBHIQS010000112.1:0-647 GCF_042196685.1 Bartonella sp. AC329YNZD
TATTCCTTTACGCGCTGCATCATCACACGGGCGCTCGTGTTCACACTGCTAGGATGCTGTCCCTCTGACCAATCAATTGAAGCATCACAACGTGTATTATCCGCCGCTCTAAGCGACCAATCATAAATCGTCGACATCTCTCGTGAATCCTAATTTCGGTAAAACGGTCCGTAAAATGCCCGCATGAAGGGCGTCATCAAAGGGTTATCATCTTCATCACTCTCTTCTTCTTCCGAAGACTCTTCTTGCGATGCTAATTGTGATGCTAATAATGCCCGTAAAACCTCTAACAAGTTGTCTCTATTGCCAAAACCACCCTGTGCTATAGGACTTGCTCTATAAGGCTGCCCCCCATACATCTGTAGCACGCGGTTGACAAAATCACTTGCACGCATAGCGTTGTTTCCACCATTCAAACCAACCGCATTACTGCCAACAATTTGCGCTGCATTGGCATGGGGATTTTGTAAAAGGCGGGCGGCTCCTCCTGCCCCTTGTTGATGTGCTAAATACAATTCTGCATCAGTAGGCGCTCTTCCCAAAAGGCGGCTTAAATGATTGCGATTATCAAGCGTCAAGCGCCCCATGGCATCTGCCGCTTGCATGGGGTCAAAACGGTCTTGCAAACCATATTGTTTGGCTGTGCT
>NZ_JBHIQS010000113.1:0-644 GCF_042196685.1 Bartonella sp. AC329YNZD
ATAAAATAATATTTTTTTTGTAGCAATATCTATTTCTAAGTACGTAAAAAATATTTTATTATTTCAATGTGAAATAAATAAAATATAAAAAAAATAATATTATTTTTAAATTTTCATCGCAATATCCATTGCTAAATAAATAAATAAATAAATAAATGATAGTATTTTATTATTTTTGTTGCAATATCAGTTGCTTAATAATAAAAAATAATGTTATTTTCTTATATATTATTTATTTAGCAACGGATATTGCGAAAGTCATAATAAAAAAATATTATTTTTTTATTTGTTTAGCAACGAATATTGCGACTGAAATAATAAAATAATATTATTTTTTATTTATTTATTTATTTAACAACGAATAATGCAATATTTTAAATAATATCCGTTGCAAAATAAATAAAAAATAAGATATTAATATTATTTTATTATTTTCTATAGCAATATTTATTGCTGAATAAAAAAATATTATTATTTTATTATTTTGGTCCTAATATCCGTTCCTAAATAAATAATATTATTTTAATATTTCCGTCATAATATCCATTGCTATATAAATAAAAAATAAAAAATAGGTTTAGGGTTTAGGGTTTTAGGGTTTAGGGTTTAGGGGTTTTGGGTTAGGGTTTATTGTTTTAGGGTTT
>NZ_JBHIQS010000114.1:0-633 GCF_042196685.1 Bartonella sp. AC329YNZD
TTAAAGACGCATAGGATATTTTTTCCCTGTCTTAGGGTGAAGCGTGCGCTAATGGCATGGTCAGTTACCCTGTTGCCTCTTGTGGTTTTGGGAACTAGTGATTCTGTACCGTCATTGTTTACAATATAAATGGCAGGGATTTCTTGGTTGTCGGGAAAAGACAATGCTGTTGTTCCGCTATCCCTAATAGTGTCTCGATCTTCGATGATTGATTTATCACTCATGTTTTGTCCCCTTCAATTCCCGCTTATTTAAAGATCTGATGCAATTTTACGTTCAACAGCTGGTGAGGTGGTTTCGGTTTCTGGATTAATACCTTTTGGTTGATAGGCTTCGTTAAAGACGCATAGGATATTTTTTCCCTGTCTTAGGGTGAAGCGTGCGCTAATGGCATGGTCAGTTACCCTGTTGCCTCTTGTGGTTTTGGGAACTAGTGATTCTGTACCGTCATTGTTTACAATATAAATGGCAGGGATTTCTTGGTTGTCGGGAAAAGACAATGCTGTTGTTCCGCTATCCCTAATAGTGTCTCGATCTTCGATGATTGATTTATCACTCATGTTTTGTCCCCTTCAATTCCCGCTTATTTAAAGATCTGATGCAATTTTACGTTCAACAGCTGGTGAGGTGGTT
>NZ_JBHIQS010000115.1:0-620 GCF_042196685.1 Bartonella sp. AC329YNZD
CATACTTCTTAATGTCCATAAGGACTATTCTCTGTTGATAAGTCAGTTTGAGACTCTTTTCAAACTTTTCATATTTCCTCTACTCAGTGAGAATAAATTCCCTACCAAAACGGGACAAATAGTTGAACCGTATCTGATACTCGGAAATACTTTCATCTTCCTTCTGGAAGATGTCCGCAAACTCATTCCGCAAAGCATCTCGCTTATTGGAAGAAAAGAACCTTTCTAGAAATAAATATTCAAAATTATCCCATGTCATCCTCCGGACATCGTACTCAGCCTTTACGGTATCCCACCATTGGTCTGCATCCTCTGTTAGCTGATGCACAGCAAGTTTTATCTTGGCCGAGTCACTTTCTAGACTCATTGTGTCAAACAATTTGGTGATACCTTTCAACCAATATTCCGCTGACACGGTATCCCTTTCACCCCGAAAGATCGGCGGTTTAAACTTCCTGAACTCTTGTAAGGCAATGCTAGCCTCTGTTGCCACATGATGGTGCCTATGTGCACGCCTTGGGGGTCTATCACGTGGAGGTGGAGATGGTGCCTGAGGTGGTGCCTGAGGCTGTACGGTTTCCCTGACCTCTCTGGCCAGATTCTGCATTTCCCTCAAAGTG
>NZ_JBHIQS010000116.1:0-613 GCF_042196685.1 Bartonella sp. AC329YNZD
AACCCATACGACAACCACTACAATAAACCACGCAACAAACGCAAAAAGATGGGACAATATCTAGTTTTCCTTTTTTATAAAAAGGTTGAACTCACAATAAAAACTGCCTTGGTCCGTCATCCGCATGTAACGCAACCAAGACCTTCATTAATCCGCCCTACGCATGTGACGCAATTAATGGTTTTAATTCCTGATAAGGTTTTTTGATTTTCACGGTAAGGCTGTAGGCCTCAGTGCTCCACGAAATTTTGTAAAAATTTATTTTCTACTGTCCCGAAGAATAGCGTAAGCCCAACGATTAACCTGACAATGCAATGCAATGCCAATCGAACTGCGAAAGAACTACATCATGCAATGCACATGTAATACTCGAACTATGAATCAATGAATATGCAATGCTCAATGTAATGCTAATTCCACGAATAATCCTCGAAATTCTACGATATGATAAATGATAAGATTATCACCATGAAAATGTATAATAAATCCACCCAAGTGATGTCAACGAATCTCTACGACTACCGACGAAAATAGCGAAGATATAAAGTAGTATAACATCGAATAAATGCGTCTCCAAGATATGCGCCATGAAAAATCAGCCACTACAATTTAC
>NZ_JBHIQS010000117.1:0-611 GCF_042196685.1 Bartonella sp. AC329YNZD
TTGAAGAAGCTTAATCAAGGTGATTATGAAGCTGTACCCTTAGAATTACAGAAATGGAATAAGGTCGGTGGGAAGCCTCTTGCGGGTTTAGCCAACCGTCGAGCAGCAGAAGCGGGATTATGGGTAAAAGGGGCTTATGTTTCTTCGAATTATCAAAGGGTAGAAACGAAAACAGCAAGCGGTCTTTTAAAGATAGAAGCGCTTGCCCCGATTATAGGGTCTTGTTCTGGGTTTGGAGGCTTGTTGGTTGGCAATGGTCCGGTGCAATGGGCTTTAGCAGGCATCATGGTTTTAGCGGCTGTAACGGGCATAGTGATTGTCGCCAAGCGGTTTGGGGAGCAACGCTTATGATTTTTTGGCTAAAGAAATATTCTCTTATGTTTACAGCGGCTTTAGCCGTTTTTTTTATGGCTTTAGCCAAGGCGTTTCAGCTTGGCAAGCAAAGCGAACGGCAAAAGCAAACAGAGCATGCTTTAAAGACAGCAACAACCCGTCTTGAGGTAGAAAATGAAGTTAATCAAAAAAGTGATGCTGGTGTGCGCTCTGAACTTTCTCGTTGGGTGCGCGGCAAATAGGTCTGTTTCTTGTGGTGGCTGGTTGCCCATTTATTT
>NZ_JBHIQS010000118.1:0-605 GCF_042196685.1 Bartonella sp. AC329YNZD
CGCTTCGTGCGTTCCTTGTAGATTTTTGCATTCTCATAGGCTTCATCCCTAATCTCTTCTAACTCATTAAGTTGAAGTAAACGCTCCTCTCCTGCTTTTTCTAGGTCCATATTCAGGGTTTTGATTGCCCAATATGCCTTGTGCTCAAGTTCAACCGGTAAGTGACATGCTTTTCCAAAAATCAGTCGATATGGGCTCATGCCAATAGGTGTCTTGTATGCTGTGCGGTATGCCCATAATGCATCATTTAGCTTGGAGGCCCAATCCTTCCTTGAAGGTCGCACTGTCTTTTCCAAGATTCCTTTAATCTGCCTATTACTTACCTCAACTTGTCCGGAAGTTTGTGGATGATAAGGGGTTGCCACTTTGTGCGTAATGTTGTACCTTTTCAGAAGCCCATCAAAAAGTTTATTACAAAAATGTCTCCCTCCATCACTGATTATAGCCCTTGGTGTCCCAAATCTGCTAAATATCACATCCTTGAGGAATTTCACAACACAATTAGCATCATTGGTCTTAGTTGGCACAGCCTCAACCCATTTGGATACATAGTCAACAGCGACTAATATATATTCAAAATTGTTTGAAGGTGGAAAGGGACCCAT
>NZ_JBHIQS010000119.1:0-590 GCF_042196685.1 Bartonella sp. AC329YNZD
TGTGACCAGACCTAATATACACAAATTTTTGGTGATATTGCCTCCTATAAAGTTTCCTTTCTTACTTCCTTGTTAGTAGGTTTGATCCCCCTAGGTGTGTATGTGTGATAGTTTTCTTCAATCAAAGAAAACTATTCCAAATACACTAATAAGCCATCATCTTTTCCGCATACTTTTTCATACATTGTGCACTCAAGGTCTTGTTGAAGAAATCCTTGGAGAATAAGTGGTAAGTCAATTTGGTGGAGAACAAATTTGCTTTGGTGTGGAGAGCAAATTTACAACAACTTGCTGAAATATTTTGTGACACTGCAAAAAGAGGTAAACAAAAATTCTCTTGATCTTAAACTATATGATTACAATGTTTATGTGTTTTTGTGTGTTTGTTTTCTGGAAAAATTTTTGAAATCCATGCTTCCAACTCACATACAAAGCACAATTAAAAGATCCTTCTTTCAATTTATTGATAAGATGCTTGAGAGACTTGCTGGATATCCTTATTATTGCTTTCTAGATGGCTATTCGCGATACAATCAAATTCCCATCACACCAGAAGATCGAGATAGGACTACCTTCACCTGTCCATATTG
>NZ_JBHIQS010000120.1:0-588 GCF_042196685.1 Bartonella sp. AC329YNZD
TGGCAGTCAAGACACTTAAGGAAGAAGAAGAATTTGGCTTAGGTGATAGCCTCTGCCAACCCAAGGCTTATATAAGCTTAAAATGAAACTTTGAGGAAATTACCAAAATGCCATTGGTCATCAAAATTTACCCAAATGCCACTCTACATGAAACCTCAATAGAAATCAGTCATAAACTCCTAATATACACTAGAGAACTATCTCCAATAGATACTAACTTCTAGATCTCGGAGCTACGGTCACAACAAGACCACCTGGGTAAAAATCTGGTCAAAATAGGCCTTTCACATTTGACCCAGAATACAAAGACTCTAAAAGATAAACTTAAAGAGGTCTTTATATACAAAAATTCATAACTAATTATTCCGACATCCGATTTTCAAAAACAAAAATTCCCCATAAAGATCTCGACAAGGGCTAAATTATGAAACTGTCCTTAGCCAAAACGGATACCGAATTGGCTTCCGTTTTTCATCCTGAATCCATCAGAATGACTAAAAATTTCCAGGAAAAATATTAAAACTTAATATTTTCCAAAATAAAAACATTATTTCCAACATAAATTGCATAAAAATATTTTATGCAAAC
>NZ_JBHIQS010000121.1:0-577 GCF_042196685.1 Bartonella sp. AC329YNZD
GAAAAATGCGAATGGGGAAGGGATGATTATAGTTTAAATGTAGCCAATCTTGAACCAATGATTGTGGTAAAAGAAAGTGAAAAAGATAAAGATATCACAACAAGAATTAGATCTATTTGGATAAATATCAACGAGGCAGGTTACGAATGAGCCGTAATAAACAGAAATTAGAACTTAACTGGATTGGAAAAGAAAAACGCCCCAAACTGGAACCTCGTATATTGTTAGAAGATCTTGAAAAATCTTATCATGCCGCGCATCAAATATCATCACAGGATATTTTTGATAATAAACTTATTTTTGGTGATAATTTACTCGCACTCAAGGCACTTGAGCAAGAATATACGGGGAAGGTAAAATGTGTCTACATAGATCCACCTTATAATACAGGCAATGCCTTTGAACATTATGAAGATGGTTTGGAGCATTCCCTATGGCTAAGCCTTATGAGAGACAGGCTAGAATTGTTACATCGCTTATTGGCAGATGATGGAAGTATCTGGATTTCCATTGATGATGATGAACAAGCCTATCTAAAAGTGATGATGGATGAAATTTTTGGTCGCCAAAATTTCAT
>NZ_JBHIQS010000122.1:0-576 GCF_042196685.1 Bartonella sp. AC329YNZD
ACAAAAATTGGCTAAAAATCTGAGTGTTGGAAAAAATTCAAAAAGTCATGATCACTTTTTCAAGCCATTAGCGTTGAAAAAAAAAACTTTTTGACTGACAGCGCTGAAAAAATTTCAATCAATCTGACTGACTTCAAACAACTTCATTTCCTTTTAGTTGCTTACCGATAGCCAATCTCACTAGTTTAGGATCTAAAAGCGCATATATCTTGTGTTATCAATCCAACCAATACAAAACCGCAGAGCGAGCGTAAGCGAGCATTCAAGCGGTTTTGCACCGATTGTTTGCTGACAAGCAAACACAGATAAGCGAAGCATGGACAAAAGCGCATCGCAGTTTGAAATCGTAGGCGTTAGCCGTAGATGGTTTTGCGTTAGCAAAATCAAACAAGATAGCGCAAACCTGGCGTTAGCCTATGAGTTTGAAAAACTCATGCGGTGTTTAGGGCGTTTTGTGGCGCACGCTCCCCTTGTTTAACAAATATCTTGTTTATTAATAATATCTTGTTTAGACAGGATCGAATATCGCAAAATAGGGGGTTCTAGGGTGGTAAAACAAACATTTTTAACTACAAT
>NZ_JBHIQS010000123.1:0-569 GCF_042196685.1 Bartonella sp. AC329YNZD
AGGGGGGCGCCTGCTTTTTAAAAATTATGTCACATTAAGCAATAAAAAATCATAAAATTGAAATAATTATTTATATAGGTATATAAATAATCGTGAATAAAATAAAACGTATCATGTAGCCATAAAGCGTTTTATAGATAAAAATATTGGAGGGGGTAATGGACACTCTATGTACTAATAAATTAAATAAAAAAGAGAAAAATCCAAATTCCAAACAATCAATTTTAATAACTATAATACGTAGAGTGTTTTCTATCGTTTATAAAATATTACATAAGATATTGAAAACGTGCCTTTTTTTTCTTTTCCTTTTTCTTTTGCTTATTCGTAAACCGGTTATTATTTCAACAGAGTTTATAGCAGGGAGTAGTCTTTTAGTGTTATTCATTCTTTTTTAGGGATATATAGCAGATGCAGAGCCCTATGGACACTAAAAAGCAATGGTCATTGGTTATATAGTCTTGATATTTCTAAGTTTAGCTGTCAATTGGGGATATGATACGCTCCTATTACGGTTAGCTCCTCCCGGTTCTGATCTTATGCTTTTCAAGTAAAAGGTTATTAGAGAA
>NZ_JBHIQS010000124.1:0-567 GCF_042196685.1 Bartonella sp. AC329YNZD
CTCCTGATGCGAATCTGATTAGTCCTTCGTTGTGTAAATTATAATTCACACTACTAACGAATTGCAATTGCACTCCTACCCATATTCAAAATTCTATTTCGAGCTTATTAATGCTTGTATATCTCCCCACGTTAAGATTACAGATACCTGCTTATTAATTAAATTGCTGACAATTTAAATTAATTAGCATCTTAAATTTCTCGAGACCTTCCACTTAAGTTATTTGATGTATCGGATTTAAAATCCTCCTACAGAGTTTGATACAATCAAAACTTATAAGCTTCCTCGAGAGGGTATCATCAATCCCTATATTAGGACATGGATTCCATAAATTATTAATATTCACCATAAATATAATAATATCACCCAATCTACTGAGTTTATTGATCCATAAATAATCTCACTCTTTGCTGAATCAAAGTAATAAACACTATATATAGAAATCCAATAATAACATCAAAATTCAAAGTATAAGCATTCATAATAATCATAAGTTGTCAATTGTTTAGTAAAGTCAGTATAAAAATAATTGCCTCAAGATGGTCCCATTTAATACAGACAAAGTTT
>NZ_JBHIQS010000125.1:0-565 GCF_042196685.1 Bartonella sp. AC329YNZD
ATTTATAATATCAACAAGACGAATATAGAAAGCATCAAAGGTTTCATCCGTGTCCATTTTCAACTCTTCAAAGGTAGAAGCTAATCTTTGAAGCTTTGAAAACTTTACGGTTGAAGTTCCTTCAAACTGAACTTCAAGGATGTCCCATGCTTGTTTGGCTAACTCGCATGTTCCTATCCTTCGAAATTCTGACTCACTCACAGCATTAAAAATGGCATTTAAGGCCTTGCTATTGTAGCCTTCAGAATTTATTTCAGCTTGTCTCCATGTATGAGGTTCTTTAGGCACTACTACATCATCTTTTAATATAGTAGGAGCCGTATAATCGAATATTATTGAGTTCCATACGCGTTCATCTATAGACTTTAGAAATGCACGCATACGAACTTTCCAGTACGGGTAATTTAGGCCGTCAAAAAATGGTGGCCGGGCAACTGAACCTCCTTCTTTACTCATAATTAAAGAAATCAAATAAATTAATAAATCAAATTAGACAAGATCAAAGACACTCGGGAAGAGAAGTTTTAAGCCAAAAACTACACACAAGAGGTATGGCTCTGATACC
>NZ_JBHIQS010000126.1:0-557 GCF_042196685.1 Bartonella sp. AC329YNZD
CAATAACCTGAGAGGTATACTGGGATCCTCTCGCTCACCCACAAAAGTACACAAAGTCCCCGAGGGTACGTGCAATGTAACCCTACGGGCATAACAGTCAATACTGACCCAGAAAGTACCAAGCCAATCCATACCCAGGATAATGTCAAAAGTGTGCATATCCAAAAGAATCAAATAAAATGTCAGGTAATTGCCGGCAACCATAAGGTCGCAAGCACGACAAACGTTACCCAACGTTACGACACCACCTATGGGTGTCTCAACACATAAGGGTTGTTCCAGTTAGTCAACTGGTAAACCCAATGCACGCGCAAATGATGATGCAATGAATAAGCGTGATGCACCAGTGTCAAATAAAATCCTAGCCCAGGTATTATAAACAAGAATAGTACCTTGGACAACAGAAGTGTCCGGCTGCTAATTAGGTGCATCAACCATAAACCCACGGCCCTGTGCAGATCTGTCTGTCTGCCCTCTGCCCTGACTGGTACCAGGTGTCCCTCCCCTACCCACCCCCGACAGTGCTGCGGGTGTAATCTGCCTCGACGGTCACCTCG
>NZ_JBHIQS010000127.1:0-542 GCF_042196685.1 Bartonella sp. AC329YNZD
AGCGATAACCTTGTCAAGATTGTTGATGAAACAGAATAAAAATAGACATGGGGGTGCCTTCTTGATGGCTATAAACGTATCATAAGATACATTGCTTAATATACATATCATAAAAGAGAGCGTTCCATAAAAGAAAGCCGTATCAAGTGATATGACGCGGCTTTCAAATAACGATTATAATGATAGAAAAATAATTATCCACAATGGAGTAATGAATGCATATATACAAAACGTATCATATTGCAAGCGCTCTATTGAGATATGAAAACTTATCAAAAGGAATGTATGATGCGTATGATTTTTACTCATTCATTTGAATGAACGCTTTTCATTTCTCTCAAACGTATTAATCATAACTCCTCCTTTGTGAGGGGGCATTTGAAATAAAGCCCATGATCAAAATGCTTCTTTTAAAATGTTTCAATATACTGACTTTAAAATTGAGTTAAGTGAATTCAAATAACACATTGTCTAAAATCAAACCTATCAAACAAATCAAAACGCTTGATAGATTTAACAAAACCCGTTTTTTACAGTTGCAA
>NZ_JBHIQS010000128.1:0-517 GCF_042196685.1 Bartonella sp. AC329YNZD
TTGCCTCCATTTTTTTGTGGAAGCGAATAGTTCCATTCTTAAAGACTAGCCTGCAATCTATTCATTAAAAGGCTTTTCATTTCATAAGATATAGCATTTTGAATTTCATGACCTTTATTTCCTACCTCGGTAAAAAAATACCGTGGTTATAAAATCGATCTTGTCTTTAAATCCTTTTATGCAATCTTTAAAATGTTCGGTGTTATGATGATGCTGTTATGACAGCTCTCTATTTTGCGCTCGCCAATTTTGGCGAATGTTAATTTGCTCTTTTATGTGATTAGCAATCCAATCTTTAAAACAAGATGTGATCTTTAAACGTATGTTATCGATATTTCAAACGACTAAATTTTAAACAATGTGATTTGTGCTGTGATAAAAACGTATCATAAGATTTATGAACTGTTATAAATGATATCTGCTTTTCATTTCATTTGAATGTTTACATGCGTTATAATATTTACATCATGATTTGCTTTTTATGGTCTATTCATACATGCCAATCTTATATAAAAAA
>NZ_JBHIQS010000129.1:0-516 GCF_042196685.1 Bartonella sp. AC329YNZD
TTTGGGAGAGAGCCATTGGTAACATGACGGCGGAATGTTGAGACACTCATATGAAGTAATTTTGCACTTTCACGGTCAGTTAAAAGAATATCATTTTCTGTCATTCTAAAATCCTTTCTATCAAAAAATGGTAACAAATCATAACTATTTATTAACCACATTTTGGTTTATTTTTGAAGGTATTTTATTTATAGAAAACAATATTTTATCATATAAATTCTCATGTGATAATTTATGAGTCTTATTGAGAAAGAATGAGAGAGAAGAGAGCTAAAGTTATCCACAGATAATGGGGTTATGCACCCCATATCTTTAAGATTGACCGGTGACATAAGCCGCCCATTTCTCCATATAGACACGACGCTGTTCTAGATAGTCAGTACGACGATAAGCACGCTCTACTTGCCCCCCGACCGTATGAGCTAGAATGGTTTCAGCAACCTCATAGGGGGCATCGGTTGTTTCAGCAAGCCAATCGCGTAAACTAGAGCGAAAACCATGGGGGCAGGCTTCAAT
>NZ_JBHIQS010000130.1:0-516 GCF_042196685.1 Bartonella sp. AC329YNZD
CTGCCAGCCTCACTGAAAAATTGAGTTGTGTTTCTTCGAAAGAAAATCTTGAAATTTTTGAAAGTGAAGAAAGTGAGGGCAATGATGAAAGTGATAGAGATTTTTCTGATTCTGAACTCGTTAATTTATATGATGAATTTATGAAGAATAGAGTTACGGAAGAAGATGTTAAGTATTTCAGTCTCTATAAATCTTTGGCTAAGGAAAATGATGACCTTAAAGAACAACTAGAAAAGTCCCAACAAAACTTGATTAATCTTGAAAGGGAAAATGCTAGGTTGATTGACAAGGTTAAAGGGAGGGAAATTGACTTAGGAATTTTGAACAAAGAAAGAGATGCTTTAGTTTTAAAAGTTGAAAAGCTTGAAAATGATTTGAAAGTCTCTAAAGAATCAATTGAAAAGATGAATTCCGGGTTTAAGAAATTGAATGAAATTCTTGGGAGTCAAAAGTGCCACAATGACAAACAAGGTATAGGTTATTCGGAAAAAGGTAAAAAAGGGTCTATTCCGGTTG
>NZ_JBHIQS010000131.1:0-512 GCF_042196685.1 Bartonella sp. AC329YNZD
GATACTGAAAAGAAAATAATTTAAGTTCTACATTCTTTCCAAATAGACAATGAATTAATAAAATATCTTCAAGTCAGAGTTGCGCTAAACATCATCTAGTTGGTGAAATGCAAACTCAGCTAATGTATCTAATGATGCTCTGATACGCCCACGTCACCTACAAAACACACGTGAAAGGAAAATAAAAAGAGAGTACGGGCGGTCAGACTTTGAAATCTGACCAATGAGAGGAGATAACCAAATAAACAATCTGTAATATAAGAACATGTAAGTGTCTCATATATCCATGCTCGTGCCTACCCAATGCTACACACATGACCATGCAATACATGCCAACTCGCAACGCATGCCACCATGTAACACACGCCACCATGCAACATATGCCACCATGCAAATGAATTGGGACAATATCACTTTTAAAGAAAAATTGGGCTCACACGCATGCCCACTTTAATCCGCCACTACGCATGTGATGCAATTAAAGTCTTCATTAATCCACCACTGCGCATGTG
>NZ_JBHIQS010000132.1:0-508 GCF_042196685.1 Bartonella sp. AC329YNZD
GATGCGGGGCGTAAAGCAGGTTTTACCCTCGCTGCACGTGCCTATAGACAAGGCTTTGAGGTTTTTATCATGCAAGCACCCTACGGTCTAGATTTCAATGATGTTTTGATACTAAAAGGTATAAATAAATGAGAGAGAATAAAAACAATATTATAGATACCAACAATCAAAATGTTTCATGCAATGATAACGATAATGGCTCTTTAAATGATAAGACTTGTTTAGAAGCCATTCCTTATAAACAAGCATTGCAACAAAACGGTTGGGGGGAATTAAAACCACTTGAATATACTCTCTTACCCGTCGAGTCTTTTCATGCTGCGCAAATGCCTTTAACTTTAAGTCGCTATATTTATGACGTTGCTGACCGTCAACAAGCGCCTCTCGATTTTGTGGCTGTCGCTGCTTTGTGTGGCTTGGCTGCTCTCATCGGCAATGGCGTGCGGATTGCTCCAAAACAACATGATGATTGGAAGATTGTCCCTAATCTCTGGGGCGCTCTTATTGG
>NZ_JBHIQS010000133.1:0-503 GCF_042196685.1 Bartonella sp. AC329YNZD
ATTGATTGGTCAGAGGGACAGCATCCTAGCAGTGTGAACACGAGCGCCCGTGTGATGATGCAGCGCGTAAAGGAATATTTATCGGATACGGGTGGTGCGCTTGAAGGGATTGTTACCAATGATCATGTTCAACAAACGAGTGTGATAAGACTTGCAAGCACCTCACAGTTTTTAGATTATCAGAATGGTATTGTTTTGCGCTTTATGGCGACGAGCAGGAATGTTGGAGCAACCACGATTGTCTTAAATGCTTTAGATGGCAAGCCGGTTTATAAAGCAACAGAATTAGGGGTTGGTCCTTTATCAGGGGGCGAACTCCAAGAAGGGTGCATTTATACATTGGTTTATAATGGGGATCATTGGCATCTCGTTAATCCTACCCCACTCCCTTTAGAAGAAGAAGAAAGCAGTCTTTATCCTACGGGTTTTATAGGAACGTTTGGCATGCGCGGGATTCCAAAGGATTGGTTAATTTGCGATGGGAAGGCTTATTTGCGTCGTGA
>NZ_JBHIQS010000134.1:0-501 GCF_042196685.1 Bartonella sp. AC329YNZD
ACACTATCTGCGTAAGAAAATTATACCGATTTTAAATAATATTGACCATGAAACCTATGTTGAACCATTTTTAGGCTCTGGTGTTATTTTTCTAAATAAAAGACCAGCAAAATATTCTGTGATTAATGATTTGAATGGAGAGATCACGAATCTGTTTCAATGCGTTCAAAACCATTTTGATGATTTAGCCAAACGATTGGAGTGGTTTGTTTGTTCAAGACAGTTGTTTTTTGACCTTGCTGCGATTGACCCAGAAAGCCTTTCCAAAGTTGAAAGAGCCGCACGCTTTTTATTTCTCCAGCGTTGTGTGATGTATGGGAAAAAAGATTACGTTTCTTTTAGCTTTGGAAGAAAAAGAACGGCAGAGTTTAATCCCGAAAAGCTGTTATCAAGGATGAGACGTGTTAGACAGAAGCTTCTTGATACGACAATCTTAAATTTATCGTGAGAGCGGGTTATCGAGCTATTTGATGCACCCGACAGTTTATTTTACCTAGACCC